>JAUZQK010000138.1 GCA_030951025.1 Mariprofundus sp.
TTGCCAGCTTCGGGTTCATCGCATCGGCATCACGCGGAATCACTTCACCGATGACTTCAATGACATTCTGCTGACGCATGGAATGCGCCAGAGCATGCATTTCAGGCGTATCGGGATGGGCCACAACTTGTACGATTCCAGAACGATCACGCACATCGAGAAAGATCACACCACCATGGTCGCGGTTGGTTTCAACCCAACCGTTCAAACGGACTTCTTGCCTTAAATGTGTTTTACGAAAATCACCACAATATGTGCGTGCCAACATGGTCTATACCTCGAACAACTCTATTTTTACTCTATCTCAAACGGTCGCGCAGACTAGCGCCGCACATGAAGGCAAGCAAAGAACTGTTGTAGTGTTCTTCAATAACAAAAAAAGGGGAGCGGATAAATCCGCCCCCCCTTGCTCTGTAAAAGATTCCATATTCCTACTACCGGGTGGAAATATTTTTATCTTTTACAAATACCTGCCCTGCCATCAGCAAGGCAATAGTTTTATCGCTTAACTGCGATTCTGGGTGAACTCCGGATATGCTTCCAGGCCACATTCTCCGACATCAAGCCCTTCATACTCTTCTTCTTCCGATACTCGGATCCCGAAAATAGCCTTGATGGCATACCAGGCAATAAAGCTGGTCACAAACACCCAGGCAAAGATCACACCGATGCCCATCAACTGCGCGCCGATGGTCGCATCAGAATTGGAGATACATACGGCCAACAAGCCCCAGATACCCACCACGCCATGCACAGAAATCGCACCGACCGGATCATCAATCTTGAACTTGGTATCGAGGATTACAATCGATGCAACCACCAGCACACCACCGATCGCGCCGATCAAGGTCGCCAGTTCCGGCGATGGAGTCAAAGGCTCTGCAGTGATTGAAACCAGACCTGCCAACGCACCATTCAAAGCCATGGTCAAATCCGCTTTACCGAACCACAAACGGGCAAACAACAGACCTGCAATACAACCACCGGCGGCAGCCATATTGGTATTCACAAACACCAGCGCTGTTGCATTGGCTTCGGCCACATCGGATACCTTCAGCTCAGAACCACCGTTAAAGCCGAACCAGCCCAGCCACAGGATAAATGTACCGAGCGTCGCCAATGGCAGATTCGCGCCGGGAATAGCGTGTACCGAACCATCTTTGCCATACTTGCCTTTACGTGCGCCAAGCAGGATCACACCAGCAAGAGCTGCAGCAGCACCAGCCATATGTACAACACCGGAACCTGCAAAATCGCTAAAGCCATTCATATCGAGGAAACCGCCGCCCCACTTCCACATGCCCTGCATCGGATAAATGAAACCGGTGAATACAATAGCAAAGGCCAAAAATGCCCACAACTTCATACGTTCGGCAACTGCACCGGATACAATCGACATCGCCGTTGCAACAAACACAACCTGGAAGAAGAAATCGGACAACACCGAGTAATACGGGGCATCATCACCACCGGCGAGCACTGCTGCAGCATCATTCTCTGCACCAAAACCACCAAATCCCAGCGTTGGCATCCAACCACTGGCAGACACACCACCGTACATAATATTATAACCGATCAACATATACATCACGCACGCAATGGAATACAGCACGATATTTTTGGTTAAGATTTCCGCCGTGTTTTTAGAGCGAACAAGGCCTGCTTCGAGCATCGAGAAACCAGCGGCCATCCACATCACGAATGCACCCATGACCAAAAAGTAAAAGGTATCGAGTGCGTATTTTGTTTGCAGGATATCTCCTGATAATTGTTCCATGATTATTATCCCCTTAACTCAAAGCATCAGCATCGGCTTCACCGGTGCGGATACGAATTACTTTTTCTACATTTGTGACAAAAATCTTACCGTCGCCGACTTTGCCGGAGCGGGCCGATTCAACAATGGCATCCACCACCTCATCCACCTGAGCCGCACTTACCACGACTGTGATTTCAGTTTTCGGTACGAAATCCACATTGTATTCCGCTCCACGGTAGAGCTCGGTATGGCCTTTCTGACGACCATGACCACGTACTTCTGTCACAGTCAGACCATTAATGCCGACCTCAATCAGTTTATCTTTAACATCATCCAGCTTAAATGGCTTGATGATGGCGCGAATCATTTTCATATACCCTCTCCTTAATTATTTATATTGTTACTCCCCTGGAAGGAGCAGGGGCGGATGCTGCCGCCCCTGCTTTTACCTTCTAATCAGGGAGATTAGAAACCGTAAGTCATTTCCAATGCGTAGGTGTTAACACTTCGATTGGCTGGTGTGCCAACCGCATCGGCGGCCAAAGCTGAGTTCTTGTCTTTACGTACTTCAACAAGAGCACCCAAACCGCCGCCGAGTGCTGCAGTCATGGCTACGGTATAAGCCTTGCTGGCTCCGGTTACGGCGCGATCAAAGTCGAAATAATCGTAACGCAGAGTCAGGCCAACCATGTCCGTGAAATCATAATGACCCATGACCATATAACCACGGCTGCTGATTTGATTGCCTACAAAAGCAACATTCGTAGCATTCTGGAAGCCTTTGTTATCATTGTATTCTGCGCCAATCAGCAGATTTTCAATGCCATCATAGGTAAAATCGATATCGAAAATACGCGACGAAGGGTTACCCTGGGTGATTTGATTGTTTCTGTTTTTATCAACGATATAAGAAAAACCGATATTCACACCATCAACAGGCGATAGACCCAAACGGCCACCATAGGTTTTCATACCATCCTGCTGTGTACCATTCACATCGGTACCATTGGTCAAATAGATGCTCAGATCAGCCACACCATAACTGCCACTCAGCATGGCTCCCGTCAGATTGGTTGGAATACCAAAGTTAAATACCAAGGCATGTGAAAACTGATACATATCCGGTGCATCGAGCAATTCCCAACCGATAGGTGCATTAAACTTGCCGAGCGTAAAGGTTAAGCCTTCATCTGCAACCGATGGGATAGTATAAGTAATATAACCCTGCTCAATCAAGCCATCCTGAGTCACATTGCCACCAGTACTTGGAAATGCATTCAAATCAAAACGCATGCCCACATTGCCTTCATTGTATTCAATATCCAGCTCAATCTGATCCAAACCAATACCACGATTGGTCGTGCCATTGGCGTTATTTAGGTTTGAACTAAATATAGATGTGTCAACAAAACCACTGATTTGGATGTTATCGAGTTTATCTTTTAGGCTTTCGGCCTGGGCAAGCGCTGGTGCAGCCAGCATTCCCAAACCCATAAGAGCAGCAGTGGCTCTGTTATTCATTTTCATATTGTTCTCCCTGTATAGAATCATATCCAGCATTGGACATCTATAGGACATATAGCAATGAAAGTGCCAGAATGCCAAAGAAAAACTATCCTTATAAAACAAAGCCTTACAAAACTAATCAGCAAGAACGCGTGCCCTTGTGATTATTTTTTAGACATCTATGATTAAACTTTAATCACAAGGCGCGGATAATCAGTCAATCTGTGCATGGTGATTCCATCATGCATTGTGGCTAGTGTTTGGGCTTACACTGAAATTAAGGATGTATTATGAATATTGATTTTTCTCTAGCGCCTTGGGGCATGGCCTTTGCCGCATTCATGTTTTTACTCGGCAATGGCGCATGGACCAACCATGTCGTGCGCCACAAACCATGGCTGGGCTGGGTCATCTGGAGCGCTACTGTACCTGTTATCATCGTGCTCGGTGCTATTCTTGAACTGCGTTTAAGTGGCAAAACCGACAGCATCTGGTTTTTACTCACATCGGTAAATTTCGAAAACCACTGGATTGTTGCCACCCTGTATATGCTCATGTCCATACCAGGTGCAGCCAGCGTACTGTTTCACCAAAATGTTAGCTGGACACGCTTGGCCACTATCACCACCGCCCTGATTGTATTGATTCCGCTCGGCACCCAATTGCATGATCCCAATGATCCACGCTTGGCACTCAGCCTCGGCATTACACTGGCCTTGTGTGGCATACTCTGGTTATGGTCAACCATGCTCGATTGCGAGCCTGCCCATCACCGTAAAACTGTCCCTGTGGAAGAGCTCACCTTATGAAACACAGCCGTCAACGTGCTGGCACGTTGGTTGAAGCACTGCCCTATTTGCAACGCTTTGCTGATCAAACCATCGTTATCAAATATGGCGGCAACGCCATGGTTGAAGAAGATTTAAAAGCCAGTTTCGCTTCCGATATCACCCTGCTCAAACAAGTCGGCATTAATCCGGTTGTGGTGCACGGCGGCGGCCCTCAAATTGGCAAACACTTGGCCAAGATTGGTAAGGAAGCCAAATTCATCAATGGCATGCGTGTGACTGACAGCGAAACCATGGATGTGGTGGAAATGGTATTGGCTGGATTGGTGAATAAGGAAATCGTCGCCAATATCAACAAAGCCGGTGGTAAAGCAGTTGGCCTGTCCGGCAAAGATGGCGGCTTGATTTGCGCTAGAAAAATGCACATTAAACGTGACGCGCCTGAACTCAACGTGCCCGAAATCATCGATCTCGGCCATGTTGGCCACGTGCATGCAATCAACACTGATATTCTAAAACTACTCGAATCCGACCGTTTTGTGCCGGTTATTGCCCCGGTCGGTTACCACAAGTCCGAAGGTTTAAGTTTTAACATCAATGCCGATCTGGTGGCCGGTGCGATTGCTGAAGCACTCGGTGCATGCAAACTAATTTTACTCACCGATGTAGCCGGTGTGCTGGATGATGAAAAGAACCTTTGCTCCCAGCTCACAACCGATGCCACCAAGGCCATGATAAAAAACGGCACCATTGGCGGCGGCATGATTCCCAAAGTGCAATGCTGTCTCGATGCGGTGGATGCTGGCGTAGGTCAGGCGCATATTATCGATGGGCGCGTACCGCATGCTCTATTGCTGGAGATATTGACCGATGAAGGTATCGGCACCGTTTTCAGCCCAAATTAATCCTGCCCCGCATCAGCGATGAACCACGACTCCATTTATACCAGCGACATTCACCACAACGGTTTTATCTTTGACGATAAAGTTGCCTCTGTATTTGCCGATATGATCCAGCGCTCTGTGCCCGGCTATGCACAAAGCCTGCAAATGGTTGAACTGCTGGCACATCAATACGGGCAAAACAATAGCAATGTGTACGATCTGGGCTGCTCATTGGGCGCTGCAAGCATGGCTTTGAGTCGCGGCTGTAGCGATAAAGATTGCAATATTATCGGCATTGATAATTCACCCGCCATGGTCAAACGCTGCAAAGCAATCTTGCAAGATGAATCCATACACATCCATTGCCAGGACATTTTGCAGAGCAACATCGAAAACGCCTCGGTGGTGGTATTAAATTTCGTATTGCAATTTATCGCCCAAGCAGACCGTTTAAGACTCTTACAAACGATCCATCAGGGTCTAAAACCCGGTGGCGTATTGATTTTATCCGAGAAGATCGCCTTTCCCGATCATCTTGAAAATGAACGTCAGATAGCCCTGCATGAAGCCTTCAAACGCGCCCAGGGATACTCACAGCTCGAAATCAGCCGCAAACGCACGGCTTTGGAGCATGTATTGATTCCCGAGACTTCCAATGCTCACCACCAGCGCCTGCAACAAGCTGGTTTCTCCGCATCCCACACATGGTTCCAATGTTTCAATTTCAGCTCAATGGTTGCCTTCAAATGAAACATTACGCCCAGCTCGAATCACGCCGCTTGCAAGGCCAGCTTGAATCATCCCCTCTCAACACATTCAGCGACGAATTGATGGCGCTAAATCGGCAAGGCTGGAACAAGATACTCAAACACGGTGATCTAAACCGCTGGAGCACTGGCTTTCATGCCCTGCCCGACACCCAACCATCCCGGATTGATCTCAATGCCGCCGCCATCCAAATCGGCACAGCAGAAGATAGCAACATGGATCAGCCAGACATCAAACATGCATTGCAACAAATGCACCCGTGGCGCAAAGGGCCGTTTGAACTGTTCGGCATCCATATCGATACCGAATGGCGTTCGGACTGGAAATGGGATCGTTT
Source organism: Mariprofundus sp. (assembly GCA_030951025.1). Lineage (GTDB taxonomy): Bacteria > Pseudomonadota > Zetaproteobacteria > Mariprofundales > Mariprofundaceae > Mariprofundus. Next base: position 6,043 of record JAUZQK010000138.1, read on the forward strand.
AAAGGATGGTATTTCACCGCTGCATGGCCGTACTATGTTGGATGTTGGCTGCGGTTCCGGTTATCACCTCTGGCGCATGCTTGGCGCAGGAGCAAAGCTCGCCATCGGCATAGACCCCACACCCTTATTCTCCATGCACTTTGCCACAGTAAAACGCTATCAAGCCGATAGCCCTGCGTTCATTCTACCCGTTGGCATTGAACACATGCCCGAAAACATGGCATGTTTTGATACAGTATTTTCAATGGGTATCCTCTACCACCGCAAATCACCCATCGATCATTTAATCGCATTAAAAAGACTACTCAATCCGGGTGGTGAACTGGTGATCGACACCCTGATCATCGCAGGCGATATCAACACCTGCTTCATGCCGCATGGTCGCTACGCCAAAATGCGTAATGTCTGGTTTATCCCCAGCCTGGAGATGCTGCAACTGTGGTTAAAACGTACCGGTTTCACATCCATTCAATGCCTCGATGTCAGCCCCACCACGATCAAAGAACAGCGCTCTACCGACTGGATGAGATTTGAATCGCTACCCAACTTCCTCAATCCCGAGGATCACAGCCAAACTATCGAAGGCTATCCAGCCCCACGCCGCGCTATTCTCACTGCACAGGCATAACGCCTCACCGGAAAAACCGAGTCAGGCACGCTCATCCTATAACCAGTTTTCCAACTTGAGTTCAGGCACTCTCTCAAACTCCTTCGTATTGTTACTCACCAATATTGTGTCCAGTGATCGTGCATGTGCTGCAATCCATAAATCATTGGCACCAATCGGCTTAGCTGATTGCTCAAGAAAGGCGCGGATTTCACCATAATGCGTTGCTATTTCAGGTTCTGGCAACACAACAGGGATAATCTCAATTAGTCGGTTCAGTTTTTCGATAGTTTTATTTCGGTATTGACTTTTTTCTGCTCCGAACATCAATTCAGCATGGGTGATAAAAGACATACCGACTTCACCTGTTTGAAGCTGTTCAAAGCGCTTGCGTACCTGCAATGGATGGTGTTTGGCAATATAAATACAAATATTTGTATCCAGAAGATAGCGCGGAAGCATTACAGCGATTCTCGTTCTTCCGGTAACGAATCACATCGTTCATCGGTAAAAAAATCTGCAGGCATCTCTGAAAGGAGCTTAAATGCCTCACTGATATCAGACCTTTTCTTTCTCAAAATAATTTCATCATCGCGCCGAAATATCTCCACCTCATCGACATCAAAACTATAAGCCTTAGGCAGCCTTACAGCCTGTGAATTACCATTTTTAAAGACTTTAGCAGTTGCCATCCTACCACCCCTACTTACCATTATTTATTGTACACACATAAAGTATATATTTATATTGGCGCGTTAGCAACTACTCGACCTCTCAATCTGCACCATGACCAATCAAAAGCTTTAAGCTATTGGAAATGAGGAGACTGTGAATGCTGGGCTGCATATTTCATGCTTCTGATTCGATTCCTGTGATATTTTTTATTGGATAAATTTCTGAAACGGCTCATCAACCGGTGTTTGAGCCAATGATTAATATAGCTACCCATCACTTTTTGTGAGATTCCCAAAATAATTTCAAGCAACTGACGCTGTGTATATCCAGCCTTAAAGAAAGCAACGTTCATCACATCGTCCAAGTGCCCACGATTACGAACGAAGGCAGGTTAATACAATGATTCGTTTGGGGGACTTGAGAAATACGGATGATGCCAGAAACATTGGAGCTTTCAGAAAAAGGAAGCCACACTCCACCTATATCTCCCTTGTGCGACTTCAATAAAAAAGGAGGGTCAGTGAATCACCAACCCTCCTCGATCAAACCCTGCGTTTGCAGCAATGCTTACGGCAGCACACTCACCTTGGTCATCGCATCACCTTGTTTGATGGCATCAACCGCATCCATGCCTTCGACCACTTGGCCGAAGATGGTGTATTGACCATCCAAATGTGGTGTATCGCCGTAACAAATATAAAACTGGCTTCCGGCGGAATCAGGATCAGATGATCGTGCCATCGCCAACGTGCCACGCACATGTTTGCGATCATTGAATTCAGCTTTCACTTTATAACCCGGACCACCTGTACCACGCCCATCCGGATCACCGCCCTGTGCCATAAAGCCGGGAATCACACGATGAAAAATCAAACCATCATAATAACCTTTAGCTGCCAAAGCTTTAAAATTAGCCACCGTATTTGGTGCGCTATCAGGGTACAATTCAATCAGAATATCACCGTGTTCGGTTTCAATCTTGATATGATTTCCCTCTGGAATATCTTTATCACCGGCCTGAGGCGCTGTTTTAAATATAGACACGTTATTATTCTCCTTGGTTACTGAATTCTGGTTATGATTAAACTGACTGGCAAACAGGATTGCGACAGCCGCAAATGCCATCATTCTATAATTTCTTTTTTTCAGCTTCTGCAGTTTTATAGCGTCTTGTTCGTCAGTCATAAATACCTTTGTTGTGCCGTGGGTAAAATGCGCACCGGGTGCAGCACCATATGGCGCAAACCTGCTTTTACATCACCGGTGCCGATCACTGCATCATCGGCAAACACAGCTACGGTTTGTCCGGTCACGGCCTGCTCAGTCACGTTCTGCTTATCTATCTTAATAGCCGACTCAATCGTTGTCGATTTCAATTGAATGCGTTGTCCGTGCAAAAAACGTTTCACCTGATCGCCCGATAAATCCAGACGCTCGAAATCACGCAACCAATGCCCCAAGCCAACCAAACAGACATCCTTGCGCTCAGTCAAATCATCCATCGGCACCATCATGGCTTCTGGCCAGCCACCTGTGGACACACGCTTCAGTGCCGTCACACAACCGCCCATCGCCAATGCCGCGCCGATATCACGCGCCAGCGAACGCATATAAGTCCCCTTGGAACAGACAACACCCAACTCAACAATCGGAAATTTAAAAGACAACAACTCAAGTTTTTTAATCGTCACCAGGCGCACTTTCATATCAACCGACTTACCCTTGCGTGCCAGTTCATGCGCCCGTTTACCATCGATACGAATGGCCGAATAAACCGGCGGCACCTGCTCTATCTCACCACGGAAACCGGCCAACACAGCCTGTAACTGATCAAGCCCTACATCTTCCGCTTCATCAAATGAAGCCGTAACAGCGCCCTCACAATCCAGCGTATCGGTTTGATAGGATAAATCAAAACTCACCCGATAAGATTTTTCCGCCAGCAAGCCCACTTCAGAAAAACGGGTCGCATCACCCAACAATATCGGCAACATGCCTGTCGCCAACGGATCAAGTGTACCGGCATGACCTGCTTTGATACGCTTTTTCCCTGGCCTCGAAAACAATCGTGATACTTCATTGACCGCACGTCGCGATGTCCAGCCCAGGGGTTTATCAAGAAAAACGATGCCGCAGACATCAGCCTGTAAATCTACAGAATCAGACATCAATCAAGTTAGGATGAGGCTAACCGCCTGCTCTACCTTTAAGCGCACTTCATCAAAACTGCCATGCATCAAACAACCAGCCGCATGGCGATGGCCGCCACCACCCAATGATGCCGCCACAGAACCCACATCGGCGGTTGTTTTACCACGAAAGCTGACTTTCCAAGCATCATTATGATTGTTATCACTGTTTTCATCACAGCGAATCAATACGGCCACTTCAACCCCATCGATGCTGCGCGCATAATCAATCAGACCTTCGCTGTCTTCTACGTCAGCTCCTGTAGATTCATACATCGCATGCGTAACGTGTACCCAGGCCGAACGTTTCTGATCTCGCATTGTCAAAGTATCCAAACAAGCGGTCAGTAATTTCAAGCCGCCCAATGGGTGACTCTCATAGATATTGACACAAATCGGCCATGGCTCAGCACCGGCATCGATCAAATTAGCCGCCATGCGATATACTGTTGCGGTTGCATTGGGTAACCTGAAACTGGCGGTATCGGTCAATACCGCAGCATAAATGCCGCTAGCGCTGGTTTTATTCAGCCGCACATCCATCGCAATCAACAGATCAAACATCATCGCGCCAGTTGCACAATAACGTGCATCAACAATATTGATGTCGCCAAAGTGTTTGTTGCTGACATGATGATCGATATTGAGCAGCTGCGCACCGGCATAAAAAGCATCAACCATGCCCAATCGACCCTTAGAGCCACAATCGAGCGCAATAATCAGATCAGCATCCTGCACGCCTGCTTTCCATGCGCCTTTTGTGACACGATCCGCATAGGTTAGAAACTCATAAATGCGTGGCACACCATCGAAGTTATGCATCAGCACATCTTTACCCATACCGATCAAAGCATCGTAAAGGGCTTGTTGGGAACCGATACCATCACCATCTGGATTACAATGGGTGGTTAATAAAATTTTATCAGCCGCAGCAATAGCAGCCAAAACAGGCTGCCAATCCACATCAGCAAACAAGGGCTTCAGACTCATGGAGCTTCCAGGTTTCTCAGCATCTGCAACACATCACCCGACTTCTCGAAATTCTCATCCCACTTGAAATGAATCCTCGGCAAGCGACGCTTGCTTAGGGCACGGCGCAACTGATGCTCAAAATGGGGAGTCATACGTGTTAAAGCCTGCACACAGACCTCCACATCCGTTTCAGCATTGTGATAAACCCAGACATTCAAATGATCTCTGCCACAAGCTTCCACGCGTGTAATGCTGACACCATTAAAACGCGGATCAGCCACATCGCGCAGCAACAACGTGGAAAGCAGGCGCTGAATATCGGTTAAGAAGCGCTGCTGAGCCGGTGTTTGATGACGGGCACTCAGAGCGTGGCCGCCACTTCTTCAATGATATAAAACTCGAAGGTATCGCCTTCTTTCACATCATTGAATTTCTCAACACTCATACCAAATTCATAACCAGCTTTCACTTCTTTCACATCATCTTTAAAGCGGCGCAAGGAAGCCAGTACACCATCATAAACCAGTACCGACTCACGCAATACACGCACATGCGAACCGCGCTGCACATAACCATCAGTCATGTAACAACCGGCCACTGCACCCACCTTCGGAGCCTGGAACACTTCACGCACATCGGCCGTACCGGTGACTTTTTCGACTTCATCCGGCGACAATACACCAGCCATGGCGGCTTTCACTTCATCAATCGCATCGTAGATGACTTTATAAAAACGAATATCCACGCCTTCAGCTTCAGCCACTTTCTTGGCCTTGTTTTCAGGCCGCACATTAAAGCCGATAATGATCGCATTGGCAGCTGAGGCCAGCATCACGTCGGACTCGGTAATGCCACCAATGGCCTTGTGCACAATCTTCACTTTCACATCATCCGTACCGGCCTTGATCAGCGATTCAGCCATCGCTTCAACCGAACCGGTCACATCGCCCTTGATCAATACTGGCACTTCTTTAATGCCACTCTTCATGTGGGCAAACAACTCATCGAGGCTGGCGCGCTTCTTGGCTTCAGCGCCGAGTTCACGTTCGCGATCTTTACGGTAGCGCACAATATCACGTGCCTGTTTCTCATTCTCCACCGAATAGATTTCCTGACCTGCTTCCGGTACCGAATCCAGACCCAACAGCTCAAACGGAATCGAAGGACCGGCCGTACGATGTTGCACAGCATTTTCATCAATAATCGCACGCAAACGTCCAGTTGCAGAACCAACCACCACCGTATCACCCTGTTTAAAGGTACCATTCTGTACCAGTACGGTCGCTACCGGACCACGGCCTTTATCCAAACGTGATTCAACCACGATACCTTTACCACGACGGGTCGGGTTGGCTTTGAGTTCCAGAATTTCAGTCTGTAACGCCAACATTTCAAGCAGATCATCCAGACCCTGGCCAGTATGCGCGGAGACTTCTACAAAGATGGTATCACCACCCCAATCTTCCGGCACCACTTCATGTTCGGCCAATTGACGTTTGACCATTTCCGGATCAGCGCCTTCTTTATCCATCTTATTCACAGCCACAATCATCGGCACACCGGCAGAGCGGGCATGATTCAAGGCTTCAACTGTCTGCGGCATCACACCATCATCAGCTGCAACCACCAGCACAGCCACATCGGTCATGCTTGCGCCACGCGCTCTAAGGCTAGTAAAGGCTTCATGACCCGGTGTATCAACAAACACCACGCGCTCACCACTATCGAGTTTAACCATATAAGCACCGATATGCTGAGTAATACCGCCAGCTTCGCCACCGGCCACATTGGCTTTACGCAACGCATCGAGGATCGATGTTTTACCATGATCGACATGCCCCATCACCACCACAACTGGCGGACGTGGCACCAAATCGCCTTCATCATCGTCAGACACATCTTCCACCAGCACATCTTCCACTGCTGCTGCATTGATCAACTTGGCTTTATGGCCGAATTCTTCAATAATCAAGGTCGCCGTATCGGCATCAACGGCTTCATTCACTGTCGTCATAATACCCAATTCAAACAACTTCTTGACCACTTCCGAGCTCTTGAATGCCATACGACTGGCCAGCTCCGACACCAGAATCGGGTCGGTAAACTCCACTGTACGGATTACAAAGTCTTCATCGTCTTTGGTGACCGTGCTGCTAAATCGTTTTGATCCTGCACCACGTGCCAGCCTGGCTTGGCGTTCTTCCTGCTCCGGTGAGAGCACTTCATTACGTTTGCTCGAATAAGCGCGTCTGGCGGCTTTTTCAGCTGGTGACAAACGACGAATTGGACGCGCACCACCCGGACCTCTGCGACGCTGTTGCGGCCCTGGAGCCGGCGGAGCACCTGCTCCCGGTGCAACGGCAACCGATGGAGCCCGATTTGGCCCACCTGGATTTGGTCGCCCCTGAGTATTACCCGGACGACCAGTCGGACGATTGGCAGCACGACGTTGCGCGGCGCGATCCTCGGAGATCTTCTTCTCAATCTGTTTGACCGACGAGCGTGGCGCTTTTGATGCTGCAATCTGAGCCGGTGTTAAGCCACGACGAATGGTTGTACGTGGTCCTTTATGTGCTGTTTGCCCTGCACCAGCTGGACGATTTGCCCCCGGACGATTAGTACCGGGGCGATTTGCTCCAGGCCGTGCGGCACCCGGACGAGCAGCGCCGGGGCGATTCATCGCTGGGCGGCTTGCGCCTGCAGCTGTGCGGTTGCCCGCTGGACGAGCTGTTGTAGGCCGATCCGTTGCAGGGCGACCCGCTGTCGGACGGTTAGCATTTCCGCGACCTGCATCGGCACGGTTCGCAGCTCCGCGATTGCTATTCGATCTATCCATTACCGGACGATTGCCAGCCTGAATGCCACCTGTTGGTCTGGCTGCACTCGGTGCAACTGCTTTTTTAGCAATATCTGCCGGCTTTTGCATTGGAGCCTTCATGGTGATGGTCGGCTTCTTCACTGCAGGTTTGCTTGCTGTGGGTTGATCAACCGCTGTTTGATTTACTTTCGGTTGACTTACTACTGGTTGACTTACTACCGGTTGACTTACTACTGGTTTACTTACCGCAGCCGGTGCAGCGCTAGTTGTTTTTTCTATGGCCGCTTTCTCTGCGTTAGCTTTTTCAGTCGCCGCTTTTTCAGCCTTGGCCTGTATTGCTGCTGCAGCCTTTTCGCGAGCACTATTCTCGGCATCCTGTTTTTTCTTCTCAACCGCACCAGCAGCACGTTGAGCCGGTGTCAGTTTCTGCTTCACGACTGGCGCTTCTGTTGCTTTAGCTACCGGCTTGTTCACCGCTTCAGGCGCCGCTTTGGCCACAGAGCCGAGTTTAGCTGCCGCAGCATGGCGGCGACGTACCGCCACTTCCACAGTTCTACCACGCCCTTCAACCTGACTGCCACCCGGCCGTGTTTGTCCCGCCACCATCGGGCGATTCAAGGTTAATGTTTTACCGCCTCCGCTTTTGGCTTGCGGCTTCGCAGCTGATTTTACCGCGCTGCGAATTTTATGTTGATCGTCTGCATCCAGTGTGCTGGTCGGTCCGTGCACAACCACATTGCACTGCACAGCAACACGCTGCACTTCAGCTGCGTCCACACCCAGTTCTTTCGCCAAATCAAGAATACGCTTCATCTATTACCCAACACCTTTAATGCATCCATACCAGACACAATATACCTGTAACTTTTTTACCGTTGCTGCTGCAGATCCTGCAGCATCCAATGCTACAATCGCCACATCATCACGGCCAAACATCTCACCCAGCCAGTGCCGGGATGACACAGTTAGCAACAAGGACTTATTGCCTGCCTGTGTCCTTTTTTCCAATCCATCATCGAGCTGACGCACCAGTGCATCACCAGCATCCACCGCCCGCAACAGCATCAGCGGCGCATTATTCCATAGTCGGTGCATCACTGCATCCCTGCCTATGGCAGCCGTTGTGCGCTGCCGGCTCAGCATGCGTTTTAATTGCTGCTGCAAGTTTGATGTAATGCGTTGCAATACATCATCCCACTGCGGCAATACAATCGAAAACTTCGCTTTCAATGCCTGCAAACGTTTATCATTCATACGCCTTAAACACTGCTCTTGCATACAATGATAGATACCCCTGCCCGGTGCTTTTTGCATCAAATCCGGCCATAACACACCTTCACCATCCACCACGAAACGCAACATTTGCTGCTTGGGCTTTGATTCCCTGCAACCCATGCACGTTCGCATTGGCAAATGTCCCGATGGATTCACTTGACCAGCCATCAAAGCTTAATCAAACCAACCGGAAGCTTCACGTGCAGCGATAATCAAGGCTTCCGCCTGTTCGCGACTCAAACCTTCGACATCTTCAATTTCATCCACCGCTGCATCAGCCAACGCATCCACGCTACTCATCTCACGCGCCGTCAACTGCTCGGCAACTTCGCGACTCATACCCTTCAGGTCAAGCAGGGAGATCTTGGTTTCACCCTCTTCTTCACCCTGTTTCAGAGCCGCATCCAACAAGGTGTTGCGAGCCCGATTCTGCAATTCAGATGCCATTTCTTCATCCAGGCCTTCAATACCTGAAATATCTTCCGGCGCACAATACGCCAGCTCATCCATGCTATAAAAGCCTTCGCCCACCAGTACTGCAGCGAAATCTTCATCGACATCGAGACCTTCCTGAAAGATCAAACGCGCCTTGGCCACTTCTTCAACACGACGCTCTTTTTCTTCGCCCGTGCTCATCAGCTCAATATTCCAGCCCGACAATTCCGAAGCCAAACGCACATTCTGACCACGACGACCAATCGCAATAGCCAGGTTCTCATCACTCACAGCCACTTCGATGGTGTTACTAGCTTCATCCACCAACACACGCTCAATTTCAGCCGGAGCCAAGGCATTCACCACAAAGGCAGCCGGATCTTCCGTCCACTCGATGATATCAATCTTCTCGCCATGCAGTTCATTCACCACAGCCTGCACACGCGCACCACGCATGCCCACACATGCACCCACCGGATCAACCGTTGGATCGGTTGAAATCACAGCGATTTTACTGCGCGAACCCGGATCACGGGAAATAGCCTGAATAGTCACCGTGCCTTCTTGCACTTCCGGCACTTCCTGCTCAAACAGGCGCAACACCATGCCAGCATCCGAACGCGATACAAACACCAGCGGCCCTTTGCTCTGATTGCGTACTTCACGCAAATAAGCCCTCACCCGGTCACCCTGACGAAAGGCTTCACGCGGCAGCAAATCTTCACGGTACATCACCGCCTCACCACGCCCTAAATCAACATAGACATTGCCACGTTCAACACGTTTAACGATGCCTGTAATCAACTCACCCACACGCGGTTCATACTCTGCAATCACACGATCACGTTCAGCTTCACGAATCTTCTGATTGATCACCTGCTTGGCAGTCTGGGCTTCAATGCGACCCAATGTGATTGGTGCCAAAGAGGTGCGAAACTCAGTGCCCAACTCGGCATCAGCATCGAGCTCCTTAGCTTGTTCCAGGCTCAAATCATTTTCTTCTTCTTCGACTTCTTCCACCACAGTACGCACATGAGCCAAACGAATTTCGCCTGTGGTACGATCAATCACCGCTTCTACATTTTTACCCGGATAGGTTCTACGCGCAGCGGTTTTGAGCGCTTGTTCCATCGCTTCCAGAACCAATTCGCGTTCAACTGATTTTTCTCGCGCGACTGCGTCGGCAACCTGTAACATTTCTACATTCATGACTGCATTCTCTCATCCTTCATACTATTTTACACCACCGTTACTCACGAATGACGCGACACTTCTGACCAATTAATTGCCCGCACCACTTTTTGCACTTCGCGCATGGAAATCACTTCTTGGCGATTATCTCTGGCTTTCTTGGCTTCAATCAATAACGTAAAACACACATCAACATCGCTCTCATCACTGGCTTTCACTGGCCCCATATTGCGCCCTTCCCAACTGGTTCCTTCCAAAAAAGAAACTTTAACCCACTCACCCTGATGACGTGTAAAATCAGCCTCGCTCTGCAATGGCCAATCCAGCCCCGGCGATGTCACTTCGAGCCGATAAGCGCCTTTAATCAAATCCTCTGCATCCATCTGCAAAGCCAGTCCACGACTCACACGTGCCAACGCATCTGCGCCAACGCCACCAGCCTGATCGACGACCACCTTGAGCATTTGACTGCGTCCACCACCGCCCAAGCTCACCCTGAGTATATCCAAACCCAACTCATCCGTAATCGGTCGCAACAATGATTCAATCTCTGATTCCAATGCCTAAACCACCTTCAAAAACAAAAAAAGCGAGCCGTAGCTCACTTTAACGCGCCGAAGCATAGGGGGTAGCCACGAATATGCAACAAACAAATCTTTCGGACAGCCCTAGGAGTCTGTCGGACTTAGGGTGATCGTAGCGAGCAGGTGGGGAAGTGAGTCAAAAACAGCATGATTTTGAGAATCATAGTGGCAACTATGTGACGATAAATCAGGATATTTTAGGCCACTTACCCTGCCGCGCAGT
>JAUZQK010000139.1 GCA_030951025.1 Mariprofundus sp.
TGCCGCCAAAGAGAAAATAGCCTTTTTCATCGCCCTTGTTAAACGGCTTGGATTCATCAAAGGATTGCACGATTTTACCCACACAGGTGGCGCCCACTTCAATATAGGCCAGCTTGCCAAAATGTTCCGTTGCCAGGATCGCGACACGCCGTTCATTTTTGATGAAAATATCCTGCCTGTATTTTAAGGCCAGTGGATTGACCGAATGCAGATCCCCCGGAATCGTAAAGGCCTTAAGGGTTTTGCCATCATCGGGATAATGGTAACGGTGGTAATCAACCGGGCATAATCTTGCGATCATCAGCGGGCCGCCGATAAAGTCTTTGGCCAGTTCACGATCACCGATCAGATCAACCGCGCGTAACATTGAGCCCTTCACGGGGATATCGAGATCATCGCGCATACTGGCATGGCCAAAGTAGCGCGCCTCGGCAAATGCAGCCATTTCATCATCGTTTGGGGTGAACGTCCGTTGCCCTGCACGAAACTTGCGAATAAAGAACCCATTGAATGATCGATAGGATGTTTCAATAGGGTTCTGTTTGAATGAGCCTTTTTGATACTGATCCATCGGGATATGAAAGTTTTTGATAAAGGGCGCGACTTTTTTTGCCGACTTCAAAGTATCCTGTGATTTGCCGTAGATCTGACTGAGCATTTTACTGGCAATCACAGGCCCCAGGAGCCGCCCTATGGGGTTGGCATAGGCAAACTTCACCATGCCATCACCATACACTTTTTCGATTTCCATCTTGTTTGCGTGACGGTTAAATACTTGAATTTCAAAGCCTTGACGCATTATAGAGGGCCTGTGTCCTGTTTACGCTGCTTCAACTGCGATGGCTGCCATTTTCATGGTGCTTGCAAAGGATTCAGCACCCGCAATAAACAGGCCATTGTGGCAGAACATGGCATCATCAATACCGCTCATTTCTTGAAGCTCTGCGCCGGATAAACCAGCCCAGGCTTTCGGCAACGGTTTTCTGTTTTCGAATGAACCGGGCTCAACCGGCACGGTTTGAATGCGCCATTGCCCCGTCGGAGCCGGGTAAATCACATATAACGCCTCTTCAGACAAGGCATGCACGGTTCGTTTCCACGGCGTATATTTCTCCAACACAATCACCCTTGGATCAGCTGCATCATCAATCGCTTTCGCCACAATGGCTTTCGCACCAATACCGCCGGCAGCTGCTGCAATGAATCGTGTTAACAGGCGCGATGCAAAATCAACTGCTTCATCAAAACAGGCATCAAAATCACTCTCTTCCTGCCAGGTCGGGTTAAACATGCCTATCGCCTGGCTCAGGCTAATGCCTTCAGACACACCGTTGACATGACCGCAATCAATCGCATCAATGGTGGATACCAGGCCTGCATCCACCGCATTGGCGACATCCGACTTGCCCTGACATATCTCTATACCATATTTCTGCCAAATCAGACCAAACGAGGAATAGGGAACACCATTTTCGCGCTCACCTGCACCACCCCGCTGATGATGATCAAAACGATCTCGATCCGGGTCATATTCACCGCCCACATCAAGCACAATATCTGCCTTGGCGATCAGCTCTAAATCACGTGTGCGAATAAGCTGGAACGAAGGGAGTATGAGCTTGAATGCAGCGATGCTGAATACATCATCTGCATGAAAATTACCGTTGTGTGTTGCTATCGTTTTATCATTCATTTGTTTTCATTCCATATTAAAAAGAGATCAAGGTTTGTGAGTAACTATTCAGCATGTTCTGGAGATATTGAAGGCACGAGATACAAAACCTAACTGGCCTGATGTATGAGCTGGATCAGTTCTTCCATATCAAGCTGTTGCTGTTCGCCACTGGCCATGGTTTTTAAAGTTAAACGACCCGATTGCATTTCATCTTCTCCTATCACCACGACAAAACGAGCACCTTCGCGATCGGCCACTTTAAACTGCCGTTTGGCGCTACCGCCGCCGCCATGCACCACACGAAAGCCTGCCGCACGCAGTTTTGCAGCCTGCTGCATGGAATAGATCAGCGTAGATTCACCCAGTGCCACCATTGCAATATCCACCAGCGAAACGGCTTCCTCCGGATCAGCTTGATCCGCCAGCAGCATGCCAAGGCGTTCCAGACCCGCAGCAAAGCCAATGGCTGATGTCGGTGGCCCACCCAGCTCCGATACCAGGCCGTCGTAACGGCCACCGGCCAATACCGTACCCTGAGAGCCCAGTTGATCGGTGACGATTTCAAAGGCCGTGCGATTATAATAGTCCAGCCCGCGCACAATGCGGGCATTGATCCGGTACGGTACATCCAGTGCCGACAAGCCTGCTTTCAAGCCGCTGAAATGCGTTTCGCAATCGTCACACAAACTATCCACCATTTCCGGTGCACCGCTCAATTCCGACTGACAATTCGCATTCTTGCAATCGAGAATACGCATCGGGTTTTTATCCAGTCGATCATTGCAGGTGCCACACAGGCTTTCTGTACGCTGATTCAAATATGCCACCAGCGCATCGCGATATGCCGGCCTGCACGCCGCACAGCCCAGTGAATTGATTTCCAGGTGCAAGCCGGCAATGCCCAGCTCAGACAAAAAACCATGCGCCATGGCCAGCACTTCCGCATCTTCCAACGGACCATGAGCGCCGAACATCTCCACACCGATTTGCTGGAACTGTCGCAAACGCCCTTTCTGTGGCCGCTCACGGCGAAACATCGGACCGATATAAAACCAGCGCTGCACTCCGGCGCGCGTCAAGCCGCCCTGCAAATAGGCCCGTACAGAGCCCGCCGTGCCTTCCGGCCGCAGACAAATCGAATCATTGCCCTGATCGGTAAAGGCATACATCTCTTTTGATACAATATCAGTCGCTTCACCAATCGAACGTACAAACAACTCGGTTGGCTCCAGCACCGGCAAACGCACTTCAGAAAAAGCATAGCGGGCAAAGGTGTTGCGCGCCGCCTGCTCCACCCGTTGCCACAAACGCACTTCCGATGGCAGACCGTCATGAATACCCCGAATACTCTGTAATTGTTTCGCCGCCATCAACTGTTCCCCTCGGCCTGCTCGCGTATGATCGCGGCACGTCGCTCCACATCTTCCACCAGTCGGTCAATCATATTCGCTGTGCGGACTTTCTCCGCTTTCTCACCATCCTGATACATCATGTGCACCGGATAACCACCGGTAATACCGACATCGACTTCTTTGGCTTCACCCGGCCCATTGACCACACAACCAATCACCGCCACATCAACATTTTCCTGAATATGTGCCAAACGCTCTTCCAGCTCAGTCACAATCTCAATGACATTGAATTTCTGCCGCGCACAACTCGGGCAGGCAATCAGATTCACACCCCGGTGCCGCAGACCCAAGGCTTTCAGGATCTCAAAACCGACCTTCACCTCTTCTTCCGGCTCAGCCGCCAGCGACACCCGAATCGTATCACCAATGCCGTCAGCCAATAACAGACCCAGACCGATGGAGGATTTCACCGTACCACCAAAACGACTGCCCGACTCGGTAATACCCAGATGCAGCGGATAATCCACCAGTTTGGCCAGTTTGCGATAAGCCGCCACCGTCATCGGAATATTACTGGCCTTGAGCGATATTTTGATATCATTGAAGTTCATATCTTCTAATATACGAATATGATTCAAGGCGGATTCAACCATCGCATCGGCGCACGGCTCACCATATTTTTCATTCAGCTCTTTTTCCAGCGAACCGGCATTCACCCCGATACGAATCGACACCTGACGTTCCGCCGCAGCTTTTACCACCCGCTCCACACGATCACGAGTACCAATATTACCCGGATTCAAACGCAGGCCATGCACCCCTGCATCGAGCGCCAATAAAGCCATTTTATAGCTGAAATGAATGTCAGCAATAATCGGCACGTTTGTCTGCTTCAAGATCTCAGGCATGGCTGCGGCTGATTCAGGGTCCGGCACCGAAATGCGTACAATATCTGCACCGGCTTGCTCGAGCCGCTGCACTTGCGCCACCGTGGCATCGATATCGGTGGTCAGCGTATTGGTCATCGACTGCACGGCAATCGGCGCATCGCCACCCACAGTAACGTCACCTACTTCAATTTGTTTACTTTCTCGACGCTGTAATACAATCTGATCGCGCATCTTTATCTCCTCAACTATCGGCCTGTTGCGTTGCCGCACCGCTTGCAACCCAAGCATATTTTTGACTACGGATTTCTTTTTTGCTCACGCAACAAACTTAAACGTTCTTTTAACTGTCTGGCGCGATGCAAAGCCTCTCGGTATTCCGATTTTTCCGGTTTCAATACCGTTGCGCCACGCCAATAACCGATGGCCAAATCCAGTTTTTCCTGAGCAAATGCCTTATTACCCTTGGTAAACAAGAACGCCGCCTGCACATCCATTTTGGCTTGAATACGAGCCAATAATTTATCCGCACCCTGACCATCATCACGCTGATAGGCTTGAGCCAGTAGTTGGGCTTCTGGCCAATCACCCGCTTTCATGGCTGCAATAACCTGTTCCTTGTTCACATGTTTCCGCACCGCTATCCGCTTCACCACGGCGACAGACTTTATAGCCTGCGAGTGCACAGGCAAAATCGACAATCTCTTGGACATTTTACGCCTGATTTGCGCCAGCATTTTTTTACCCTGCGCCGTCGCAGGCTGCAAACGTATATACGATTCAATTTCAATATAGGCGATCTCTGGCAATTTCAGCCGCAAAAAGCGTTTGGCTTCCCGATAGGCCAAGCCGGCGCGATCATCTAAGGCATCATTGTAAAAATCACGGAACCGCCCATATACCTCATCATTTGCATGCACACCCTTGGGCGCGGTATATGCACGGCCATCATTCAACAATGCCACATCTTCACGCCGACGCTGTTGCAATAGTTTATCGAAACGCAGCTGGCGCATTTTCCATTCCATTTCAAGCCGCTTGTCTTCCATCTTGGCCGGTTTAATGGTCACAGCCTTGGCCTGATCATAAGCCCACATGGCAGCTGCCCAGCGCTGTTGTCTTTCACGCTGTTTGGCGGCCTTTAGATAATGTAAAAAGATGCGTCGTCTGGCTGGCTCAATTTTTTGCTTGAGAAACAATTGCGATTTGGCGTAGTCTTTATGGTCACGATCCATGGCCAATACCCGTGCCCGTGCCCGCATGATGCGCCCATGCTCAAAATCCCGCTGAATCACTACAAAGGTATTCATGATATTAAGCGCTTCGCTACCCTTTTTAAGCAAGCCATCCAGTGTATCATCAAAACCCTTGGGATTAAGCTGGCAACTACTGAGCGACACCGCCAGCAACAACAAACATAGCGAGCGCAGGATTATTTTATGTGCCGAGCTATGCATCAGCCTGCCCCTCCCAACTCTCAAATGCAGCCGCCACAACCACATCAATAGCCAGACGCGCAGCTTGATTGGCCTCACGCACCCGACCTACCTCCATCGCATGTTTCAAGCCTTTGATATCGCACATGCCGATGCTATCAAAATTAAAATCAGCGCCCAATAAATCAAATGTCTGCCGGGACATAATCAATTCATTACCATCACCAAGCCCGGTCATGCGCGATGCCACATTCACCGCATCACCAATCACGGTATACTCCAACCGCTGCACCGCACCAATATTACCCACAATAGCCTGACCACAATTCAAGCCAAACCTGAACCGGATCGGTTCGCCATCATGCCCCTGCGTTGCCAGCTTCTGACATGCTACAGCCATCGCCAAAGCCGCCATCGCAGCCCGGCGGGCATGTTGTTCATCAGCCAGCGGATGATTAAACACAACCATTACAGCATCACCGATATATTTATCCACATGGCCACCGAAATGGCTGATAATATGGTGAAATAACTCAAAATACTGATTCAATACCGCCACAACCTTGCTGGTATCAGTGGATTCGGAAAACGGCGCAAAATTCACCATGTCGGCAAACAACACCGACACCTCCTGACGACGACTGCTCATATCCACATCCGCACTCTCGAACACATCAGACACCAGCTTGGGGTTAAGATAACGGCCAAACACATCACGCAATGCTTCTTTGTGCGCCAAGGCACGCACCATCACATTAAACTGTCTCAAGGCATCGGATAGCTCATCATTGCCTGATACCTTCAACTGCACCTGATAATCACCATCAGATACTTTGGCCGCAGCAACAGCTAACATTTCTATCGGCTCGGACATGCGTCCGGCAATCCAGAATACCAACAACGCAGAAAACAACACCACAAATACCGCCGCAGTCAAAATCTCCTGCGTCAATTTATTGGCGATACGCCCCCATTGCTGTTCCGAAAAACGCACCGCAACAATGCCCATCGATGTTTGATCAAACATCGCCGCCTTGGCATACCATAATTCCTGCAATGGCAAACGTATCACAGACTGATCAGCAGCAGGATTTGCAACCATCTGCTGCAATACTGGCGCGGAGCTTTCAACCGACCCGAACGATTGATTCGAGCCATTCGGTAAATGAATCAGCACACCCAACACGGTCGGCACCTTATGCAAAAAACGCTGCACCGCCACGCCTGTCTCACTGCTGCTGCCGGACAATAAAGGTAGTTTTAATTCATCACTTAAACGCTCCACCTGCAACTCAGCCTGAGTCGCCTGATTCTGCAACCATGCATCACGTTCGATATCCAGAATAATCATATACAATACAGCCACCGCAATGGTGACTGCAAAACCAACCAGCGCAGTCCAACGCCAACGCAAGGGGATGCGCAACTGGCTTAGAGCCGGTTGATCAAGCTCAGACTGATCAGATAACCCCTGATCCACAGATTTTAAATCATGATTCGACACTGCTGCACTCTAACCAAAGCCATTGTTTGAACAATGTTTGCTCAAAACTCACTCAAGCCCGTGCCCACAAAAGGTTATTACGCCCAAGTCGGTGCTCACACGGCACTCAAACCGACACACACCCGGTTACGACCTGCCATCTTGGCGGCATACATGCGCTCATCTGCCAACAACAACAATTGCTCCACAACTTTATTCATCTCTGCCCGCTTAGGTGGATCTTCAAGCATTGCCACACCGGCAGAAAAAGTAATGCCTATTGATAGGCCGCTATCGAGTTGCAGTGACAAAGCCGCCACATTCTCAAGCCATTGCTCTGCCGCTTTGCTTGCGCCGCTCAAATTCGTATGTGACAGCAACACAATAAACTCTTCACCACCCCAGCGACCGACAATATCGCCTTCACGCACACTTTCTTTCAGCACCCTGGACATCTCCATCAATACCCGGTCACCAACAGCGTGACCATGCACATCATTGACCTGCTTGAAATGATCCAGATCAAACATCACCACCGCATAAGGGTGATGATAACGTATCGACTGCGATACCCCCTGATGCAATTGTTCCATGATATAACGACGATTGTACAAGCCGGTCAACGCATCATGGCTGGCCTGAAACTGCAACTCATCCTTGGTTTTTTTCAGATTGGTCACCATGCGCCAGATCAGACTGGCTTCGAGTCCACCAATCACACCGCCCGCACCCAAGATTTCAGATGCCACCGATTCCAGCATTTCATTGCCGGTCATATTAAAAGCCACACAGGGAGAAGATTCACGCAAAGCCTGCTCAACATTATCGTACACATTGAGACCATGTTCCCGTGCCAAAGCCAGACCCGGTGCATCCGGATCAGAATCCGCGATCGCCACCACTTCCACTAGCTTTTCATCCAGCAACATTTCCAAAATAGCACTGCCACCCCGACCTGCGCCGAGAATCACTGCACGATGCGGATCTTCTCTCAATGTTGTCATATCACCTCACCACCCCATGTTGGAAAGTTATAGTATGAAAGATGCTGCATAAAGCAACTTAATCAAGAGCAGTCTTAGAACAGTCAAGACCAACCAGCCCATGACGCTCAATAACACTCATCATCAGATCATCACCATAAGAAAAGCAAAAAATATGCCATCGGCTGCTATTTTGCTAACATGCGCCGCCGGAGACACTATGACCCTTAGCAATCAACAGCGTAAAACACTCAAAGCAAAAGCACATCACCTCAAGCCACTCATCCGAATTGGTCAAAAAGGCCTTACAGATAACCTGATTGAAGAAGCCATCCAGACCCTGGATCGACATGAACTCGTCAAGGTACACATCGCCCAGGATGATCGTCAGCAGCGTGATGATGCGGCACAAGAGCTCGCCAAACGCTGTGAAGCCACCATCGTCAACCAGATCGGCAAGACCTGTGTATTGTACAAAAAGGCAATAAAAACACATGCATAATGCCAGCCAAATCATAACAGATATGCTGCAAACAGCGTTTCAGCCTGCATCACTGCATATTGAAGATGAATCATGGAAACACGCCGGCCACGCCGGCGTTCAGGAACATGGTGGTGGGCACTTTGTTATCCGCATCAAGGCCGAATGCTTTAACGGTATCGCCCGCACCAGCAGTCACCGCATGATTTTCAAAGCGCTCGAAAGTCTATTCCCCAACACGATCCACGCCCTGAGCATCAAAATCGAACCCTAGTTATTCATCGCGCGCCGGTTTTAATGCTGCTGAATCGTTGCAACCGAATACTCCAAAGCTACTCTGGCCTAATTCTTGCGAGTGTTTCTCTCATGCTTTTAAGCATTCAAGACACAGACAGAGCAGGATTTAGCTATGAAGATTCATAACAATGCGCCGATCGGCGGCAAAGCAACACGCAAAACAACGCAGAGCAGCACCAGCGGTGTATTCGGGCAATTGCTCGATGCTGGTGTGCAGCCGAGCACCTCGGATCAATCTCACCCGGGTCAATCTCATTCAGACCATCCCAATGCAGATCAATCTCACTCAGACCCGTCGCAATCAGACCGATCCGCCGCCGCACAATCAAACCCGCCGCAGTCGAATCAAGCCCAAGTCCCCATGCAAGAGGCATGGCATACCCTGCAAGAAAGCGTATCGCTGCTGGATGAAGCCATGCATTGCATTGAAGCCGGTGACAGTCCACCGCAAAAGCTAATTCAGGACATCGAACAATTGCGTGCCCTGCTGCGTCAACAAGTCAGCTCCGGCAGTGCCGCAACAGAGCTCAAACAGGCCGACACACTCTTGGCCGTGGAGGCGGGACGTATCCGCGCCATGCAATCCTGAGGCGGCCACAAGCATGAATCAAACCGACATCATCAACCAAGTATTGGAAGGCATGGATGATATTCGTCCTATTGTGCTGGCCGCCAGACCGGATGACATGGCACTGCGCGCCACCACCCGCCACATGATTTCAGCACTGGAAAGAATCAAACAAGCCCCCTCGATTCCAGCCCCCACCTACCAATGGCTATGCCAATTAACTTCAAAATTACTCGATGCAGAACATGGTGCATTGTTAAAACCCAATCCCGATGGCCTCATCCCAGAAGCTGCCCAACACTCCATTCAACAGCATTGTGAGCAACGTCAGATGTTATTGATGCAAGCCTTGCAAGATATTCCCTCTACGCATTTTTTATTGGATCAAAGCAGCGCAATGATCGGCCAAAAGGCCGCCAAGGATATGGCCTTACAAAGCCGCGCACGCCATTTGCTTAAATTACTGACTGAACATTTACAACATGACAAAGCCTTAAGACAAGAAGTGCAGCAGTTGATTGAGGACTTCACCCCATCGCTTTCGGCCATCAGCGACGTACTCGAGCAAGCCGGTGAAGATTCACCCGAATTAAAACATGCCCAGCAGCTGCTGGCTCAAGCACTGCCCGACAATATTGAAGAAGCCAGGATCTTATTGCAACGCGCCCATCAAAGCATTTTACAAGCCGGCAACAAATTAACATCTGCGACTGAAAAGCTGCACTCCACCATTCAGCAGCAAGTAGAAAAACTATCCAGCCTGTCCAACAAGCTCGAACAGGCGGAGTCAGAAGCGCGCAATGATCCTTTAACCGGCCTGCCCAATCGGCGACGGCTGGCTGAATACCTGGATCAACTGGAGAAGTCTGAATTCTGTTTTTTGATTATTGATATTGATTTTTTCAAACAGGTTAACGACACCCACGGCCATGATGTCGGTGATGAAATCCTGCAACAGCTGGGCATAATTTTACAGGATCATATTCGCAGTACCGATCTTGCCGCCCGCATTGGTGGTGAAGAGTTTTGCATCGTATTTGCTGCAGCAGATGTCGATACCAGCTTGAAGCTGGCAGACAGACTACGCCAGAGTGTTGAGGCTTTTCCTTTCAATACCCAGCAAGGCATACTCAACATCACCACCAGTATCGGCCTGGCCGAGCATCGCGCCGGCAAAGCCATCGGTCATACCTTTAAAGCCGCTGATAAAGCCCTGTATGTATCAAAACACAATGGCCGCAATCAGGTCAGCATCGCCGCCTGCGAATAATCTATTCGGCGTTTTGTTTGTTTTTGCTTGCCGAACGAATGGTTTCACGGTGACGGCGATAGACATATTTGGCAATCGTATCTTCTTCATCATCACAGCGAAAATAGAATTTCACGCCAATCTTCTGCTTCTTACCCTCAGGTCTCGGCGAACGCACAACCGTACCCACCAGCTCAAGAATAGATGGCGGAAATGAGGGCAACATAAGATTAATCGCAACCGCCTCACCCATCTGATAATAATTCCTGGTGCTAAAACTGATGCCGGTAACACTCAGATCTACAGGCCGCTCCTGCATATCACTGCGGTTCGCATCATTGAGCATATTCACACCAATTAAATAATTCAGTTTGGCATCGAGAGCCTCGATAGCCTGCGACATTTCAGGACTCGCTCCAGCCTCGTGCTCAGTCGAAAAAATATCTCGCCCCACCATCTGACGCAGCATGCCATTTTGACGCGAACGCACGCCTACCTTGGTTTTATTAATTTCAAAATCTTCCGCACTCATACGTTCATCACTGACTGGAATCACATCCTTGATACGGAAATCCTGCCGGCCATTATCACTCATTGCTTCAGGCATAATTACGCACTCCTGTTTTTACTGAAATCAGCGCCGATAATGGCATGACACCATCATTGGCATTGGCATTTTCTGCCTGTGTTTTGACCACGCCGCGCTCAATCGCTGCCACCGCAACTTCAACCACCTGCGGATCAAATTGCGTGCCTGCATTATTTTTGAGTTGCTCCAGGCAAAACGACAATGGCCGCGCCATACGATAAACCCGATGTGTAGTCATCGCATCAATGGCATCAGCCACACACACAATACGCGCATCAAATGGAATTTGATCACCTGCCAGTTTATCCGGATAACCAAAACCATCAAAACGCTCATGATGATGGCGCAGCATTTGACGTTCGCGCACCATGGTATCCATATTGGACAAAATATTATCACCAATAGCCGGATGCGCTTTCATAATGGCAAACTCCTGATCGGTATAACGACCGGGCTTGAGCAATACCGCATCGGGAATGCCGCATTTGCCAATATCATGCAGCAGACCACCAGTGCGAATCAAATCAACATGATCCGAATCCAGCCCCATATCGGCCGCAAGAATGGATGAGAGCGAACCCACCCTGGCCGAATGATCACGCGTATAACGATCCCGTGCTTCCAACGAACGCACCAACGCAATCAAGGTTTCGCGCATATTGGCTGCAAGGGCTGCATGCACGGCACGGTTATCCAGCAGGGTATCGAGTTTTTTAACCAACAGGCCAAGCATTTGGCGCGTTTCACTTTTTAACGGAATCTCTACAGAGGGATTAAGCAGACACAACACACCCATCGCCACACCCTGCAAACGCACCGGCACGGCCACATAACGATCTGACTCCAGACCCGGCCAACACTGACATTTCACATCTACCGCATCCGATTGACGCAGCTCTTCATCACCATTCATCAAAGGCTGAAAGACTGTTTCATCCAGGCTACAGGAGGCTGACATGCCATCCATTCCTTCCGATGCCACCATTACCAATTTAAGCTGCTGACGCTCAAACAGTGCCATATAACCGCTATGCGCATGCACCACTTCCATCGCCAGCGTCAATGCCCGTGCACACACGGCAGAGACTTCCTTTTCAGATGGCATTTCATCAAACATGCGATAGACCAGCCCCATGCGCCGATCCATTTCAAACATTTCCGGCAGCAATACATTCGAAGGCCTATCCACCAGCCCAGCTTTAGGCTGCGAGACCGACTGAGCATCAGCCGGCAACATCGCACTCAAACAATCGAGAAACACCTTCGGTTCAAAGGGTTTGGGTAAGATATGATTGATACCCAGTCGCTTGGCCTGAGCCATGCGTTTGGATGTCAAAAAGCCACTCATCAGTATGGTTGGCGGCAAATCCATACCTTCTTCTGCAAGGCTCTCGAACAATTCCAGCGCATTGCCATCACCCAAACTCATATCGGTAATCAGCCCATCCCAGCGCTGTTCAAGCAATACAACACGTGCCTCCTGCAAGCTGCCCACCTGGGCAATCTCAACATCTGAACTCAGACCACCGACAATTTCAGCCACCACTTCACGCACGGCCGGCTGATCCTCTATAATAAGGAGCTGTATACTCATAAATCTCCCGATGTACCCTTATCGTACGCTCTGGCCACCCGAGCCCCGCTCGGTTTACTCGACTCAAGCGGCTGCGCGCTCTCACCAGTAAGCTTGCGGTAGCGTTTCAACAAGCGCTGATATCGCGCCGCATTATCCAAACGCACACGAATTTCTGGCAGTTGAAAAGGCTTGCTGACAAAATCATACGCACCCTGCTCAACCGCATGCAGTGCATTCTCTATACCGGAATATCCGGTCATCAATAAAACCAATGTGTCCGGCATAAATTGACGAACATGTTTCAATAGCGTCAAACCATCGGCACCCGGCATGACAATATCACTGAGCACCAAATCAAAATGTTGTTGTTGCAAAGCCAGCAGCGCTGTATCACCACGATGGTGAACAACCAAGTCATAACCGGCTTCTAGGAGGTATTCTTCCAGCAATGAAGACAGAGCTTCATCATCTTCGGCCAACAATAGGCGAGCTTTCTCCACGCTTTATCCTCCATAAGTATCATTCTTCTTGTAGAGGTTAAGCAAGTGTGATTCCAACGCGCGTTCGCCCGGTTTGTTTTGCTGCTGTTGTGACTGAACTTGAGATTCAGTTGTGGGTGTTTTCTGACTATAGGCGGAAGATGAAATACTAACCTGATCCTGTTTGGGTGCTGCTGCCGGCGCACTTTGTCGTGCAACCGATGACGGCTTGCTATTCTGTTGCAATAAACGGTTAATCAAACCATCGACGGGTTGAATACTAATAGCCATGTTTAAACCTCCATCGTGGTAATCAGCCCATTAACCGCTTCATTACTACTCATCTTAATCTAATAATCTGCCTACGCATGAATCTATCGGTTGAGACATCGCCGACTTTAGAAAAAAACAGTGTCAAAAAAAATACCAGCCCACAATAACCGTCGCAAGCCTGTTGGCCGCCTGCTGCAACATGCTACGATTTAAAAGCATAAAGCCACAATCGTTTCAAAACAACCATTTAAGACCATCATCCAGCCACCTGACGGAGCTGAATAGCAAGCAATACTCTAAAGGCTTGCTTTTCAAATTACGTGCGTCATTATTTTGACTTTGAGATAATACTGAAAAGCAATCAAGGGGCTGCCAATCGTGAAACAATCTGCATTCATTCTGCTGGTTGAAGACAATCAAGACTTCCGCGAGATCCTGCAGGAAGCCTTGGAAACATCCGGTTTTCACGTCACCAGCGCAGCCAATGCCAACCGTGCACGCGAAGCCATGAGCATCGGTAAATTCGATTTAACCCTGCTCGATGTACGTCTGCCCGATGGCAATGGCATCGAACTGATGCGCGAATTTCGCCAGCATGATCCGGATATGGGTATTATCATCATGACTGGTTACGCTGAAGTCGATACCGCAGTCGATGCTGTACGCCTCGGTGCCAATGATTTTCTCAAAAAACCCTTTGATATCGATGAGCTATTGGTGCGTATTGGCGAGTTAATGAAAAATCGCCAGCTCAAAAAAGACAACAGCTCATTGCGCGAACAAATCCTCAGTCAGGAACCCGCCGATGGCCTGCGCGGTCAATGCGAACTCATTCGCAAGCTGCATGAAACCATTAAATTGCTCAGTAATTCCGATAGCACCGTATTGATCTCCGGTGAATCCGGCAGCGGCAAGGAAGTCCTGGCCAAAGCATTGCATAAAACAGGTACCCGCTGCGGCAAACCGCTGGTTTCAATCAACTGCGGTGCGATACCCGAGGAACTGCTGGAATCTGAATTGTTCGGCCATGTCAAAGGAGCATTCACCGGTGCCATTCGCTCACGCCCCGGCCGTTTTGAAATTGCCAACGGCGGCACTATTTTTCTCGATGAAATTGGTGATATGAGCCCCAAGCTGCAAGTCAAATTATTGCGTGTATTGCAGGAACGCTGTTTTGAGCCGGTTGGCTCACAGCAGAGTATTTCGGTTGATGTGCGCGTGATTGCCGCCACCCACCGTGATCTGGAAAAAGAGATTGAAGCCGGACGTTTTCGCGAAGACCTTTATTACCGCCTCAATGTTATTCCGCTCACCCTTGCCCCTTTAAGAGATCGTGGCGATGATATTATCCTGCTGGCCGAGCACTTTATTCAGCGTTTCAATACAAGCAAAGATGCCAATATCAATGGTATTTCCGATGATGCCAAACGTGCCATGCTGGCCTACCGCTGGCCCGGCAATGTACGCGAACTGCAAAACCTGATTGAACGTGTTTCAACCTTAAAACGCCAAGGCATAATGGAACTCGAAGATCTGCCCAGCCGCATGATCAGTGACAAAGACCGTGTGTTGCAAAGCTTTCAAATGGATGTCAAAACAGCTACCAGCATTGATTTAAAAGCCACTGTCGATGAATTTGAAAGCCATTTGATTCTCTCTGCCCTGCAGCGTTTCGACTGGAATAAAAACCGTGCCGCCAATTTCTTGGCGATGAACCGCACTACCCTGGTTGAAAAAATCAAAAAGAAAGGCCTGCAACCCACCGCATAAACAGCCTTTGGCATGGCTCTCAACACAGCGCTGAATCATGCCACTGAGCCCAAACTCTTAAACAACAAGCCCAAAAACTTTCACCGCAGAGTTACACAGGGTAAATCAAGATCAATTCCTTATCATTAATGATTGTTAATACCTGGATTCAGGGGATATTCCTCTGCGTACTCTGCGATAAATGAGTATTTCCCTCAGACCAGGAGCCGCAAAGCCGGGTGATGTATTTCAATCTTTTGGGGATTAGAACACGACTGCAGTCGCCGTTTAGACTTCCGGCATGAATCTTGCAATCGACCAACCATGTTGCGTGTTTTTTTCATTCTTTCGATCATGTTATCGAGTTTTGCCCAAGCTGGCATCAGTCAGGCCAGTGACGCCAGCCAGGCTGCGCGCACCTATTTGAATAGTGGCAATCCAAGCCAAAGCATTAAAACTGCCCAACGGGCACTGAAAAACACCAACCTATCCCCATCCGAACGCCTGGCTCTGCTGAGCCTGATTGCCAATGCCCAAATCATGATCGCCACTCACCAGCGCTATGAACATGTCAGCGCCGCCATTAAAGCCATCAATGTGGTGCTTCAAGAGTTTCCGGAAAACGCCCAGTCTGCAGAATTCCGCTGGCAACTGGCCTGGATGCAATGGCAGGCTGGCCAACAAAAACAAGCCATTTCAGCCGCTCGCGACATTATCACCCAGGATCAGCAAGCTGCCAATCTGCGTCGTGCCTGGTTGTTGATGACCCGCATTCATATTGAGCTGGGCAATTTCTCTTATGCCCGCAGCGATTTATTACAATACGGCCTACAGGTTGATAGCGGCAGTCGCGAGCAAGCCACTGGCATGGCCTGGATGGCCATCATTGATATCGGGGAAAAGCGTCCTAAAATTGCGTTCAAGAGCCTTGATATGGTGTACAAAAAATGGCCAGCCATCGTCAGCAGCGATGCACAGTTATTTGCCGCCTACATTCAGCTGATGCATCAATATGGCTCTGAGAAAAGCACGCTCAAGCTGAGCGAGCTGTTTATCGGTCAATATATCAACACCGACCAAGCAGCCCCCGTGCGTTTAATCCACGCCGATATTCTGGCAGGCGCAGAGAAAACCATCGACCTTGCCATCAAGGAGTACGGCATTATCGCCCACAAACAGGCAGAAACCAGCGTTGGTCGCCAGGCGTTTATGCGTAAAATGATGCTTGAATTCAGACACGAGTCTGATCGCGATAAACTGATTCCGGTGATGATTGCCCTGAAAAAAATAGCCACCAACAATCAACTCTCCATTATTGAAGATGAAGCCATGCTTGATCTGGCTCGTTTATGGGTGCGCTTACAACAACACGACGATACGAAAAAAGACAACACCGATAAAGCAACTAAAACAGATAAAGAAACCAAACAAGCAAACAACAGCAAAGCACCCGCCTTGCAAGCCTATGCGCACGCAGCCACATCCCTGGATAAAAAAATCGCTCAAGCAGCCGTCAGCGAAGGACAAAACTGGATGGGCCAACGCATTCAGCAGGCACTCGATCAACAACAATGGCTTAAAGCGGTCAGTATTTGGCGGCAGTTTCCACAGCTACGCCCAGAGAGTCATCAAGCCCAGTCATTACGCCTGGGCATTGCGCATGCCATGCGCATGTTGATGTTATTTGAAGCCTCTGAAGATATTTTAAATACCTTGTACACAGAAAATAAATTCAGCATCCGTGGCGAACGCACCATGTTGGAACTGGCCAAATTATGGATGGATCGCGAAGATAAATCCGCCGTAAAAAACATCATGCGCTGGCTCAACCGGCATGAATTCAGCATGTACCGGCCTGAAATGTTACTCATCGCCGCACGCATTCAGCTCAAACAACAACACCCAGAGCAGGCCAAGCAAACACTCTCATCGGTACTCCCCACAGATATGACCGATGCATCACGGGTTTCATTCTGGCACACCAAAGCGAGCATTGCCGAAGCACTCTCACAATGGCATAGCGCAGCTCGAGCATGGGGTAGTTATCGTAAAAGCAAGCATGCCGATGCAGCCCAGGCTTTGAACAATCAGGCCAAAGCATTTTTTAGAGCCCGTGAATTTGCCCAGGCATTAAAATTGTACCAGCAAACAGCCGAACAACGGCGCGATGCAGCATGGCAATACCATGTGGGTATATGCGAACTCCGTAGCGGCGCAATCAAACAAGGCACAGAACGCTTGCAAACACTCGCCGCTGCCAAAGACGGTAGCAGGTTCACATCGTTGGCCAAATTAGCCCTGGCAGATAAACAGGCCGGCATATTATTAGAGGAAACACCATGAGCTTATCCAATGTCAGCATGATCGGCTTCCCCGCCCATGAAGAAGCAGAATTACGTATCCAGTTGGGCAAACTATTGCCCGATACGCATATTGAAGCACTGCCCACAGAATCAATGCAAAGCGATTTTAATGCCAATGCACTGATTTTTATTTGGGATAGTATCACCGCACCATCGCTGGTGCGTCGTTTATTTGAAGCCAATCCACAGGCCAATATTGTCATCATTACCGATAACGGCGATAGCGAACGTGGTGCCGATTTGATGCATTCAGGTGCGATTGATTACCGTTTCATGCCTGTGCCCAGCGAAGTATTGGAAATATACATTCGCAAAAGCGGCCATCAGATCGCGTTAAGCCAACAAGCCGACAAACAAAAGGTAAAAGCCCGTAACCAGCAGGATATTTTTGTCACCGAAGATATTGAAACACGTCGATTACTTGATCGTGTTGCACTGATTGCGCCGAGTCGGGCATCGGTACTGGTGGTGGGTGAGTCTGGCACCGGCAAAGAGCGTTTATCACGTTATGTCCATGCCTGCTCCAACCGCGAAAACGCAAGTTTTATCGCCATCAATTGTGCAGCTATCCCTGAAGGCGTACTGGAAGCTGAATTATTCGGCCATGAAAAAGGGGCGTTTACCGGTGCCACATCAGCCAGACCGGGTAAATTTGAACTGGCGCATGAAGGCACCCTGTTGCTCGATGAAATTACCGAAATGCCAGTGCATTTGCAAGCCAAGTTATTGCGTGTTTTACAAGAGGGTGAAGTGGATCGCCTCGGCGGCAGCAAGCCGGTCAAGATTGATGTGCGCATTATTGCCACCAGCAACCGTGATCTCGCCAAAGCCGTGAAGGAAGGCTCATTTCGTCAAGATTTATATTACCGTCTCAATGTCGTGTGCATCCAATTGCCCCCATTGCGACAACGCAGCTCCGATATACATCCTCTGGCACTGCATTTCTTGCAACGTTTTTCCGAGATGTATGGCAAAGCTGCACCCAAATTATCCAGCCAGGCCATTGATCAATTGCAACGTTACCCGTGGCCGGGCAACGCGCGCGAGTTAGAAAACTGCATGCATCGCGCTTTTCTGATGGCTGTTGATGATTTGATTCGGCCAGAACACTTATGCCTCGATGCAGCCACTGCACCCGGTATTTCTGATGAGCAAAACAATGCCGTTCAGGCCGGTGTATCGATTCGCGATATGGAACGATCGTTGATCGAAAAAACCCTCGTACATGTGCAGGGCAACCGCACCGAAGCTGCACAACTGCTCGGCATTAGCATTCGCACCCTGCGCAATAAATTGCACACCTACGATTCTGGCATGGCTTTTGCTGATTAGCTTTTAGGAGATGGCACAAAATTGACGTTAAGCAATTTTGGTCCACCTTACTAAGAACACAACAGCAGCGAAGGAACGCCGTCAGGGAGTGTGAATAATGGATATGTTAGGTAACGGCTTTCAACGTCTTAAATCTGCCATCATAGCGCGTGAACACATGCAAACGGCAATCACCAGCAATATCGCCAATGCGGATACACCCAACTACCGCGCTGATCAACGCGGCTTCGCTGAATTTTTTGCCGAACAATCAGGCCCAAGTACGGCAAAAATGACCACCACCAATCGCATGCATATTTCAGACACCAGCTCCACCCGCTTATCCGGTGATTTTTTTCAAGCCGGAGCAGCACGCAAAATGGATGGTAACGGTGTCGATGTGCAAACCGAAATGGCGCGCATGTCCGAAAATCAACTGATGCATGATCTCTCGTTAAAACTGATCAAAGGCAAGCTCTCCGGCCTGCTGAATGCCATCAAGGAAGGTAGATAATGCCAAATGATCTTTTATCTTCCATGAGCATCAGTGCCGCCGGCATGTCGGCACAACGCACTCGCATGGATATCGTAGCTGAAAACATCGCCAATGCAGAATCTACCCGCACCAAAACAGGTGGGCCGTATCGGCGCAGGCAAGTCGTCTTTCAGGCTATCGCACCGGAACAGAAGTTTTCCAATATTTTTAATAGTGCGTTTCAGTCCAATAGCCAGCAATCGGTCAAAGCGGCATATATCGCCCAGGATAAAAAACCCTTTCGCGAGGTTTATGACCCATCTCACCCCGATGCCAATGCGCGGGGGCTGGTAAAAATGCCCAATGTGAATCCGGTTGAAGAGATGGTGGATATGAATGCCGCCTCCCGAAGCTTTGAAGCCAATGTTACTACCCTTGAAGCATCCAAACGTATGTTTCTTAAATCGCTCGAACTACTTCGATAGGAGTCCCACATGAATATTCATGGATACCAGTCAAACTCAGTCAACTCCGGCATTACCAGCCCGAAAAATACCATGCAGGATGTCGGCAAGGCCGCTGGCGGCGAACAGAATTTCGCGACGCTATTGCAAGCCTACACCCAGCAGGTCAATCATGATTCCAAGGCGGCAGGAAAAGCTGCTGTTGCACTGGCCTCCGGCGTTGATACCGGCAAAGGCACAGCCGAAACACTGCTGGCCATCAAGCAGGCCGATTTATCATTCCAGATGATGCTTGGTGTACGCAACAAGCTGGTCGACGCTTACCGTGAAATTATCCGCATGCAGGTATAGCTGCGCGAACACTCTCCATCTTGATTCGTAACCACTCCCACTCAACAAAGGTAACCCGCCATGGCTGATGCATTAACACCCCACAATCAAAACACAATGAACCCGACCCTGATTGAAGCTGGCGCTCAAGAGGCCGGTCAAGGCGCAGCTGGAGCCAGTATGCAGGTGCCGCAGATGCTGGCAAAATACAGAAAAATCATGTTGTTCAGTGCGGCCAGCCTGATGCTGGTCGGCTTCATCAGCCTGGTGTTGTGGTCATCGGAAAAACCTTACCGTTCGGTTTATGCCGGCATGGCGGAAAAAGATGCCGCCTCAGTGGTTGAACTGCTGCAAAAAGAACATATCCCCTACCGCCTCGAAGGCGGCGGCACGGTGATGGTGCCGGAAGACCAGGTCTATCAGGTGCGTTTAAAACTGGCTGGCCAGGGTGTAACGCCATCGGGCAATACCGGCTTTGAAATTTTCGATCAGAGCAATGAATTCGGGCTCAGTGATTTC
This sequence comes from Mariprofundus sp., assembly GCA_030951025.1. GTDB lineage: Bacteria > Pseudomonadota > Zetaproteobacteria > Mariprofundales > Mariprofundaceae > Mariprofundus. The sequence goes on from JAUZQK010000139.1 coordinate 20,540, forward strand.
ACCCGAAAAATCAATCTGCAACGCGCCCTGCAAGGCGAGTTGGCGCGCACCATTGAAGTCATGCCGCAAGTAAATTCAGCCCGCATTCATCTGGTATTGCCCAAAGAATCCGCCTTTGCCAAACGTGATCGCAAAGCCACTGCCTCGGTGATGTTACAATTAACCGGTGGCCGGCGTTTACCCAAAAAATCTGTCATTGCCATCCAGAATCTGGTTGCCGCCAGTATCCCTGATCTGGATCAAAACAATGTGACCGTGGTCGATGCATCCGGCAGCTTGCTCTCCAGCAATGAAAAAGAAGCCCCGATGTCGGAAGGTCAAACCATGCAGGAGTATCAAGCCAAGCTTGAGCAACGCATGGAGAAACGTATTTCCGGCATGCTGGAACAGGTTGTCGGCGCAGGTCAGGTGGTGGTGCGTGTATCCGCCGATATCAATCGTGAATTCATCGAGCAGAACAGCACCCGCTACAATCCGGATGAACAGGTCTTGCGCAGCCGTAAATCTTCCTCTGAAGAACGCGCCTCCAACGCCAGCACAGCAATGGGTGTGCCCGGTCTTGCCTCCAATACCCCCGGAGCCAACCCACAAACAGCCCCGGATGCTACTGCACCCACTCAGCCCAAGGATCTCGCCAAACGCGCTGAATCGGTGGACAACTATGAAATCAGCAGCACCCAGGAGCACCGTGTTATTCCCTTCGGCAGCATCAATAAATTATCTGTCGCCACCATTGTCGGCGGCCACTACAAAGCCGATGATAAAGGTGAACAGATCTTCACTGCGCGCAGTAAGGAAGAATTGGCCAGTCTCCAAAAGCTCATTGAACGTGCCATGGGCTTTGATGAAGATCGTGGAGATTCAGTCAGTGTACAAAGCATGCCATTGGTGAGCATTGCCGACACGCTCGATAATCAAGCCTTCGATGCGGCTGAAAATCAGGCCTTTTATATGCAGATTGCACGTTACAGCCTGGCTGCTCTGGCGCTGTTATTGTTGGCCTGGTTTGTCTTGCGTCCTTTGGCTGTACGCATCCAGGAGTCTGCCGCCAATGATGACGATGCAAACAATCCTGCATCCAATCAGCCCAATTATCTGAATGATGAAGCCGTCGCTCGCTTGGCCAACATGGAACAGGTAAAATACAATATTAACAAAGAACCGGATCGCGCCAATAAAGTGTTACGCGAATGGGTGGATCCCGCATGAAAACGGCCAAACAATTAACCGGCGAAGATAAAGCCGCTATTCTACTCTTTGCCTTGGGGCCTGAGGCATCCGCCCCTTTGGTGCAGGGCATGGATGATCAAATGTTAAAACGGCTCGGTGCCCGCATGGCTGATCTGGGCAAGATCGAAGCGGACGTGCTCAATTCCGTGACCGATGAATATTTAAAGATGCATCATTCCGAAGACCCCTTGATGCGCTCCACCAAAAAAGATGTGATTTCGCTGTTTAAATTCGCCATCGAACATGAACGTGCTGAGCGTTTATTGACTGAAATAAGTGCTCCCAAAACATTAACCATCTGGGATAAATTATCGCGTTTAAAACCGGAAATGATTGCCAAATCCATTACCAATGAACATCCACAAACCGTGGCTTTAATCTTAGGTCATATTGATTCCGGTGTAGCCAGTCGGGTGATTGCATTATTGCCGGAGGATATGCAGCTCTCGGTGGTGATGCGTATGTCTAAAATCGAAACCGTACCCAAAGAGCTGGTACGTGATATTGAAGAAACACTGGAAAAAGAACTGGCCGACATGCAAGGCGATTCGGGTATCAGTTTCGATGGTATGGTCAGCGTGGTGGATATTCTCAAAGGCCTCGAAAAAGAAGTCGCACGCCCCATTCTGGATCAATTGCGTGATAAGGATGAAGGCCTGTTTGCGCAGGTGGATCGATTGTTGCTGGTCTTTGAAGATCTGATCGAACTCTCTGATCGCGATATCCAAACCATCCTCAAACATATTTCTTCCGATGATCTGGTCAAGGCCATGAAAGGCGGGTCGGATGATGTGGCCGATCGATTCTTTGATAATATGTCACAACGCGCAGCAGAAATCATGCGCGAGGATATGGCTGTGATGGGGCCAATGAAACTGGCCGATGTGGAAGATGCCCAACAGATTGTACTCAAAATCATTCGTAAACTCGATGATGATGGTGCGATTACCCTGAGCAGCACCGATGATATGGTCTGATGAACACATCACCACCGAGCCCACTCACGCCCATCTCATTTCCTGAAGATCCTCATTCGGATCACCATGCCGCCAAGCACAGCAGCGTCTTTCCCTACACCCCGATTGATGAAGATCCAGTCGTCCACGTCAGCACTAATGCCAACCGCATGCAGCAATTGGAAAACATGCTCAAAGAAGTGCAGGGTCGAGCTGAAATCGTTGAAAAAGAAGCCTACGACAAAGCCTATCTGGCTGGTGAAAAGGCTGGCATGGTGTTGGGGCGTAAACGCGGCGAACAGATTCTTGAAGCCCTACAAGAAACCCTGCAAGAAGCAGAATCCAGCTTACTCAACATGCAACAGTCTGTTGCCGAGGCCACCATGGATGTGGCACAACATCTGGCTGAACACATTGTCGGCAATACTATTCAAACCGATCCAGCCGCTTTACTCAACATCGCACAACAGGCCGCAGCCCAGTTATCAGATCCCACAGGCCTGCGTATCGCGGTATCTCCGGATGATTATTCCAGCTTCAAACGCCTGCTCGAAGATGAGCCTGCATTATTACCCTTACACAGCGATACAACGGTTAAAAGCGGTAGCTGCCGTATCATTTCCAGTCAGCAGGATATTCTTGTTGATCCGGTCGCGGCTGTAGATAGCTATCTCAAATCACTGCGCCCCGCATTACTCATCGCCCCACACAACGATGACCAGCTCTGATTCTGCTCAGCCCACTGATGCTTCCAAATCACCCACGCTGCTACCGCTCTGGGATAGTGAACAGCGCCAGAAGGCTTTACAGCAAGCGCCTGAAGGCAAACTCTTTCCCGTACGCGGCAAGGTACACAAGGTATTGGGGCCGATGCTGGAAGCCACCGGCCTAGACTCAAGTATCGGCCACGCCTGTCGGGTTCATTGCAGTAGCGGCCACAGCATCGAAGCTGAAATGATCGGCTTTCGTGGTGAGTTTACCCTGCTCATGCCGGTTGGCAGCACCCGTGGCATTGCGCCGGGTGATGCCATCACCCCCATGGCTGCCACCCCATCAATTCACGTCGGTCAGCATTTACTGGGGCGTGTACTCGATGGCATGGGCAAACCGATGGATCGGCAGGATACAACTGCCCAGGCCAGCCAACCACAAGCCTTGCCTGAAAGCGTTGCCCATCCACTGCATGGTGAACGCTTAAACCCCTTTTTTCGTCATATTATTGACACACCCATGCAGCTCGGCATCCGGGCCATGGATGCATGTTTACCTATGGGTTGGGGTCAGCGCATGGGCTTGTTTGCCGGAGCGGGGGTCGGCAAGAGTAGTTTATTGGGCATGTTGGCACGTAATTCCGATGCTGAAATCAATGTCATTGCCTTGATTGGTGAACGTAGCCGTGAGGTGCGTGAATTTCTCGATTTTGCACTCGGCAGCGAAGCCTTAAAACACAGCGTCGTGGTGGTCGCCACCTCAGATATGCCACCCGTACTCAGGCTACGTGCGGCCAATATGGCCACTACCATTGCCGAAGCTTTCCGCTCAAAAGGCAAACGGGTATTGCTGTTGATGGATAGTTTGACCCGTGTGGCACAGGCTCAGCGTGAGATTGGATTGATGCTGGGCGAACCACCCACCAGCAAAGGTTATACGCCCTCCTGTTTCTCCATTCTGGCTGAGTTGCTGGAACGCTCAGGCCCCGGTGAAGGCGATAGCGGTGATATCAGTGCATTTTATACCGTCTTGGTTGAAGGTGATGATTTGCAGGCTGATCCGATTGCCGATGCCGCCATGGCTGTGCTCGATGGGCATGTTATTCTCGATCGTAATCTGGCCGATCAAGGGCATTATCCGGCCATTAGCATGCTAAGAAGTGTTAGCCGACTCGATTCCCAGCTTTCCAGCGATGAGGCGCTGAAAGCCATCCGCACCCTGCGTCAAAAAATTGCCATGTATGAACGCATGGAAGATATGATTTCTGTCGGTGCTTACGAAACAGGCAGTAATCCGGAACTCGATAATATTATCGCTTTAATGCCTGATATACGGCGTTTCCTGCAGCAACCGACCGATTCTTTTTGTGCCCGCAACGAATCGGCACAGCGATTGCTAGAGCTAGTAAGAAGACTGGCTTACGAGGAGCAAACGCATGAAACTCAATACCTCCAAAATATTGGCTCAACTCAGCCAGCAGGACCGCAACAAGGTTGAATTGGAACTGGCTGAACTCAATGTGCACAAACAGCGCCTCGTGAATCAGCAACAGACATCCATTGTGCGCATCCAGCAACTCAATCAGCAACGTGATCAAGCCATGAAGCAGCGCAATGCCGCTTCTCTACTACAAGTCTTCAACCTTTCACTCAACGAGCAGCAAGCTATGCTGGCAGCGATTCATGGTGGCCTGCAAGCGCTTGAACAGCAGCAAGTCATCCTGCTGGAAAAATTCAGCAGCGCATTTCGCAAGCACCATAGCTGCGAAAGCATGCATGAAAAAAATGTACGCCAACAACGTCGTCAGCAGAGCCATAAACAACAGCGTCAACTCGATGATTTGTTTGCCAGCCGTCGTCCGGCGGCAGCGGCCTAAGCATGTCGTTACGTAAACTCTCCATCACCATGTTCAGTCTGATCGGGCTCTTGTTGGGCAGTAAAATCGGCCTGCACATCTGGCAGATGTCTGCCACCACTACCACCAGCATTGCTTCAATCAGCAGCCCAAGCAGCCTGACCAGCATCGACACACAATCGGACATGATCATCCCTGAGCCCAGCCAGCAGGCCAGCGCCAATCAAAGCAATGCCAATCAAACCAGCCCCAATCAATCCAGTCCCAAGCCAGCCATGAGCGCCGCACAATCATTGGCCGCCCTGGAAGCCTTTTTAATTCCCTCAGCCAATGCAGAAATCGCAGCAGGTGCAGCATCACGCCCAGGCAGTGGGATGGAAGATGAAACACTGAGCACTTTGCGCCAGCTCAAAGACGGACTCGACCAACGCAGCAAAACACTCGATCAACGCGAGCAAACCGTACGACAGGCTGAAGATCAACTCAAACAGCGCATCACCGAACTCGAACAGCTCGAAGCCAGTATTCAGCAACGTTTATTGGATGAATCCAAGGTCAAAAGCAAAAAGATCAAACGCCTTACCGCAGTCTATGAAGGCATGAAGCCCAATCGCTCAGCGCCAGTGATCGCCCGCATGGAGCTGGCCACAGTGGTCAAAATATTCCTACTCATGGATGAAAAGAAAGTCGGCAAGATTTTATCTTTCCTGCCGCCTGAAAAGGCTGTGATTATCAGTCAGGCACTAACCAAACGTATCAGCTCCATCAAATAGTTTCGGCAAGCGCAGCTCAGTCGCATGCACAGCCGAAGCGATAATAGAGAACAAACCTCCAGCTTAATAATCGAGCAATAGTTCAACCCTTGCCTGCACCTGCTGCTTCGATTCATCAATGCCCGGATGACAGTTATACACCTGTTTGGCGGCGATGCCGCGTGCGTGCAATGCGGCCACAACCACATCCGAACGCTGCTGCGCCAATTCCAGCAGCTGTTTCTCTGCCAGCGCAGGCTCAACCACATAGCCGGATGCAGTTTGCCCCGCAGTGGGCTCAGGCATCGGCTGCATGATTTTTTCACCTTCTATCCGCGTTGCAATGCCACAAACCTGCAAACGAAAGTCCTTTTTCGTTATCAGGCTGGCGATTTTGGCAAGATAGTCGTTCATTGCCGGTGTCAGGGCACTCTTGCGCTCAGCAAACGTAATCGGTGTTAGCTTCGGCTTGACGGCATCCTTGATGAAACCCCGAGCCACATCGGCCACCAGGATGATGCTGCCATACGGTTGCAGCGCCAGCGCCGCATAGGTCAGAGCACCCGTTTTTAGCGAAACGAGCAACGCCTTGTTAATGATATGGCCAAGGTTGATATTCGGATCATCCAGCGGGCCACTAACCGGCATATTCAATTTAATATCACCCCGATCATCCTGCAACATGCCCAGCGCCATATCGATCGACATGCCTCCGGCCAAACCAAGCTTCGCCCCGGATGGATGCGCATGCTGTGAATCTTTCAGCTCCAGTTTGCGAATCAACAGCTTGTTTTTGGAATCAATGCTGTTGTCTTTAATGCTGATATCGCTATCCAGATTCAACTGCCCGGTTTTAATCGATTTACCCAGATCGGCTTCGACATAGCCGGACAGACGCGGCAAATCAAAATTCTCCAACACAAGATGCATATCGGCGCGCAGTTGTTTCGCCTCCGCAATGTTCATTTCTCCGTTCAGACTCAAAGCACCCGATTTTTCCAATTGCATCTGCACATCCAGTTTACCGCGCTGCTTGCCGGAGCTATCCAGCGGCGCAAAACTGAACTTCTTGATCTGCATTGTTGTTGTCAGCGCAGGCGTAACCGACGCATCGTGCACGACGATCCGGCTGCCTGCGCCAATCACCACTGAATCGATAACAAGCTGTGCGGTTGCCGAATCAGAAACCGCAGAACCCGTCGAACCTGACGGCGTGGCCGCAGCCAGTGGCATAACACCCTGTTGCGCGATTCTTTCCGGCTTCTTGCCAGCTATAGCTGCCGGCAACAACCAACCCTCTTTTTGTTTCACCAGATACGCTTGCAGCTGATTGATTTGCAGTCGCTTTACACGATATGCACCGCCTGCAGCCAGCACGGCATTACGCAGCTGAACCCGGCCAATCGAACCCAGGGATATGGCATCATCTGAGGGCAATTGAATCCCCTCCAGCGTCAACGATGCAAAGCTGCCAGACTCAGGGCTACGCATAGTAAACTGTTGCAAGCTAGCATGATCGAGTGCCGCTATCGGTTGCCTGGCATCCGACGTTGATGGATTCGAGCCAAGCAGTTCAAGCTTGTGCATGGTTAGTGTCTTCAAATCGATCGCAGCTTCCGAATCGATGCCAAGTCCGGCCAGCTTGGCGCTTTCCAGTCGTACACTATGATTATCAGGGTTCAATGCTTCGGTCTGCAAATGATTCAGGCTTAACTTGGCCAGAGCGACACTGCCATCGAAGCCTACGTTCAAGCCTGCAAGTTTTAATTTTTTCAGACTGAGCTTACCACCCGCATCAAGCGCATCGTTGACAGCAATATTTTTCATTTGCATCGATTTGATATGCACCTGCTGTGCTGCATGTTTATCGGATTGTTTGGCTAATTGCTTGGCCGGAGACATTGCAATATCAGCCAGCTCTGTTTCTGCAATAGACACGGACTGGCGATGACCATCAACGGATGTCGCACTGAGCTTATGCAACATCAGTTTCGCCACAGTAATATCACCGTCCATACCGGCATTCATATCGGCATCCAGGCCATGCATCTGCATACCAGCCAGATGCACATCACCCTGCCCATTCAGCGCATGCCGAATGTGGAGTTTTTCCAGCACGGTCGATTGAACGTGGATACGATTCGTATCTACCAGTGCCATGCCATCGAACTTCAGCTTCGAGACACTGATCTGGCGCTTGTCATGCGTGTCATCAATCTCCAACCCGCGCAAGGCAAATGATAGTTTTTTTGTCTGAAGTGTGGCCAGGATATCCGTATTCTGTAACGAGAAGGCAATTTCAGCCGCCATCGTTGCACCGGCCAGGCTGAGACTGTAACCAAAACCGGAAAATATCGCATCGCCAATCTCGATATGATTGAGCATATGCTGCTGCTGTTGTTGAAGGGCGGAGAGTGACAGATGCAATGATTTCAACGGCAGTGAAAAAGCAAACAGATCGGTTTTTACGTTCACATTCACCGCCTCGAGCAGCAGATCATCCACCACAACCAGCCACGCTTTATCCTGCTCGCTGGTCTGCGCTGCTGCGCTGTCGGGTTGACCCGACTTGGCCTCGATGCCCACCACTTGCCATATTCCCTGCTGCTCCAACACATGTAGATTTGATTGGCTGAGTTTCAGGCTGCGGATATGGACAATATGATGCCACAAGGGCAACCAGTCGAAATCGATACGCAAATGATCAATATTTAAGCCATCGCCTGATTGCAAACCTTCCACTAGCGCTTCGCCGCTAAACAGATTCAAATCGATATTGCCAATGCGGGCATCAGCCACGCCGTGCTGTTGCAACCATGAGACCGCGCCCTTTTCAATGGCGTAAGGCAACAGCGCCAATAGTCCGCCAACAAGGGCGAACATCAGCATGATAACAATCAAAAACCGGAGCAAGCGGGGTCGCTCTGCTCGACAACCATCGCGCTTCTTCGCCACAGCCATCAACATTTCGTTACATCGAATTCAAACATCCGCAATCCAGAACGGAACAATTATACCGCGATCAATCTACACAGCGCGCGATTAAGTCCATCTCCACTTTTGCGCCCAATGGCAATGCTGCCACCGCGACCGTTGCGCGGGCCGGACGATGCTCTCCCAACCAGGCGGCATAAATCACATTCACCTTGGGGAAATCATTCATATCGGTGAGGAAAATATTCACCTTGAGAACATCACTTAAATCCGCGCCCGCCTGCCGCAACACCGCCGTTAAATTCTCGGTCACCTGTTTGGTTTGAGACTCGACATCATCGGCAATCATCTTACCCTCTTGTGGTAACAGGCCTATCTGGCCGGAGGCATACAACACCCCGTCCGAGACGATGGCCTGACTATATGGACCGACTGCTTTCGGTGCTTGATCTGAATGAATGATATGACTCATATTTATTCCTTTTCTTGTCTTGGATTACTTGCTGAGGTTTTGCTTGCTGAGGTTTTGCTTGCTGACGTTTTTCGACTGGCAAAAAAATCGCGCAAGGTTTCACCCAGAGCCCGTGATTCCTTCTTACCGCTCAAACCCACAGCATTGCGGCGCTCTACTTTCACCACACCCTCAACCGATTTAATCGCACGCATCACATGCGCCAAATGCACCCGATCTTCCACGTCGATGAGAAACAATAACAACGACATCGAACCACCACGCTGATTCAATTTCAAATCTTCAATACTCGAACCCGAATCAGCAATGCTACGGGTAACATTAGCCAGCATGCCGCGCCGGTTACGCGAGCGCACTTCAATGCCAGTCTTAAACAACGCGCCACTTTGGCTCTGCCAGTCCACTTCAATCCAATCCTGCTGCTTCTTGCCCTCGCTGACCGCATGGCATTTAAAATGATGCAACACCATGCCTTCGCTGCCACTGAGTTGACCCAGCACTGTATCACCCGGTATCGGGTGACAGCATTCCGCCGCCTGCATCGTAGCGCCCTTCATACCCATCAAGCGGCGCAGCGATGCACCCTTGTTCGGTGCTGCAGCCAATAAGGCGTGCACAGCAAGCTCTCCACGCCCCAGACGTATTTTAAGTGCTTTGACATCTTCACATCCACATTGCTTTAACACATCTGCAGCCACATCTTTAACACCCAGCGTCTGATATAATATCTTCTCACCCAAACGCAGGCTGCTATCGTGTTCCTGTCGCCGGAACCACTGCCGAATCGACTGCTTGGCACGTGGGGTTTTGACATATTGCAGCCATTGCCGACTCGGTGTCTGATCAGGGCTGGTCATCACTTCAATCTGATCACCGTTTTTCAACCGGCAGGAAAAATCAGCCACTTCACCATTGATACGCACACCCACACAATGCTGACCAACATCGGTATGTACTGCATAAGCAAAATCCAAAGGACGTGCACCACGCGGCAAGGGATAAATATCACCATCCCGACTGAATACATAGACTTCCCGCACAAACAAATCGAGCCGTACATCCTCCAGCATTTCACCCGGATTATCGGTTTCTTTCAACAAATCAGTTAATTGCTTCAACCATGTGAAACTATCCTGATCTTCGTTGCCACCCTCTTTGTATGCCCAATGTGCTGCCACACCATCTTCCGCATAAAAATGCATGCTCTCAGTACGAATCTGCACTTCAATGCGGAAATTCTCAGGCCCTATCACCACCGTATGCAGCGATTGATAACCATTCGGCTTTGGAATGGCGATATAATCTTTGAAACGCCCCGGCACCGGCCGATACAGGCTATGCACGATGCCGAGCGCCTGATAACAAACGGTCATATCTTCAACGATGACCCGGAAGGCCAGCAGATCGAAGATCTCTTCAAAATCAACATGTTTGCGCTGCATTTTTTCATGGATGCTGTACAGGTGTTTCATGCGCCCCTGCACCTTGGCTTTTAAACCCTGACGCAACAAGGCTTTTTGAATCAAACTCTCGAGCCGCTCACGGGTCTGATTCAAGCCACCCAAACGCCCCTGCATTTCAGACATCAGGGCTTTATAAGCATCGGTTTCCAGATATGAAAACACCAGATCTTCCATTTCCTGCTTGATCCAGTGGATACCGAGCCGGTGCGCCAGCGGCGCATAAATCTCCAGCGTTTCAATACCAATGGCCTGGCGTTTATGTTCCGGCATAAACCCCAGCGTACGCATATTATGCAATCGATCCGCCAGCTTGACGATTAATACACGCAGATCTTTGGCTGTCGCCAGAATCATCTTGCGGAAATTTTCAGCCTGTTTTTGTTCTCTGGAAGAAAAGGAAATCTTACCGATCTTGGTCACACCATCGACCAAACCCGCCACATCAGCGCCGAAATGCTGCTCGATATCGGCCAGTGTTACGCTGGTATCTTCAACTGTATCGTGCAACAATCCAGTTACAATCGTTGCGCTATCCATGCTAAGGCTGGCTAGAATATCTGCCACAGCCAGCGGGTGGGAAATATACGCTTCGCCGGAATTACGGCGTTGTCCAGCATGGGCATGGGCAGCAAAAACATACGCCCGGTTAATCGTATCGATATCAGATGCGGGGGCATAACTCGCCACACGCTCGGTAATTTCATAAATGCGGCTCATGGTTTAGAATAAACCAGTGATTGGATTTAAATGAGCCGCAGCATTGGGTCAGGCAGCGCCTTCTGCTACTTCCTCTTCGGCAGCAACTGCAGCCACACGACGACGTTCCTGCTCATCCTGTTCAAACAACACATCCCACGAAACAAAGCCTTCACCCATTTCACGCAGCGCCTGCACAGCCGGTTTATCGCCATCGCCATCCAACATCGGTGGCATGCCATTCAATAGCTGACGCGCACGACGAGATGCAAGCAATACCATCTCAAAACGATTAGGATAATAACGGATACAATCTTCTACAGTTACGCGAGCCATACAGCTAACCTCCAAACATACAAGAGCTGGACGCTAGGAATAGATGCACAAATTGCAACCACAGAAACAATCGCACCGGCAACCGCATAGTCGCCACATCACGCCTGCACACGCCAGACTCACGCTTTTTTCTGAAATATCTCCAACAATTGCGCCAGGGCATCATCAAAACAATCGTTCACCACAGAGTAACGTGCTTCAACAGCATGTGACATCTCGGCCTCTGCTGCTGCCACCCGCCGACGGATCACTTCCGTTGCATCCTGCCCGCGCCCGATCAAGCGCTGTCGCAACACCTCGATAGAGGGTGGCAAAATAAACACCCGCACAGCTGCAGGCACCTTCTCTGCCACCTGGCGTGCGCCCTGCCAATCGATCTCCAACAACACATCGCGCCCGGCTGCCATCATCTGCTCCACATCCGACTGGCGTGTGCCATACATATTGCCATGCACCTTCGCCCATTCCAGAAACGCACCCTGTTGCTGTTGTTTTTCAAAATCTTCGGGACTGATAAAATGATACTCGCGCCCATCGACTTCACCCGGTCGCGGCTCGCGCGTAGCACAAGAAACAGACAGGCTGAGGTTTTCACAACGTGCCAAAATCTGCTGACACAAACTGGATTTCCCGGCTCCGGATGGACCTGAAACAATAAATAAACGCCCGCTCATACTCTCGTTCCGGTTATCATTCATGAAGCTTTTCCGGTCAGTAGTTGATATTTCAGCTGCAGCTGCGCATGACTTTCCTGGCGCTGCTGATCAAGCGGAATACAATCGACTGGACAGACAATCTGACACTGCGGTTCATCAAAATGCCCCACACATTCAGTGCAACGATTCGGGTCAATTTCAAAGATATCCTCACCTTCAAAAATCGCCATATTGGGGCACTCCGGCTCACACACCGCACAATTAATGCAATCATCAGTGATCATCAGCGCCATGAAACAGCCCCGCTAAAAACCCATTCCATAGACTTATTCTTCACGCAAAATCAACCATGGCTCACCCGCATGGGCTCGCGCCATATACAGTTTCTTTTGACTGCTTGCATTGTAATTGCTCGATTTATAATGCTGTTTGAATGTAACCAGAACAACCTCACCGCGTTTTGTATACCTGCCATTGGGGCTGATTTTCACATCCGTAAGACGCACTTTAATGTATGATTTTTTAGCATTCACCCGGCGTTTGTATTTCGCCCATGATTTGTAATTATGTTTCGCAGTTTCGAAGGCCTTATGATAATGACTCAAATAAGCGTCACTATCGCGTGACTGCCAGTCTTTGCGCCACATCTCCAAGCTTGCACGAACAGACTTCATGCCTGCACTGGCTTGTTTGGATGCGGGACGTTTTTTAACCTGTGTCGGTTTCACTACTTTTGCTACGGCTTTCACCCGAGGCACTGTTTTATGCAACACTGGTGTTTTATGTATCACAGGTGCTTTATGCAGCGCAGGTGCTAGTGTTTTATGCAGCGCAGGTGTTTTATGCAGCACTGGGGTTTTACGTGTGTTCACTATGCTTGCCATGCTTTCGTTGCTCGCAAGCATGGCGGTTGGGCGACCAACAATACTTGGCCAGGCAGTCAACTTCGCCGATTTCAGGAACGGCATTGCAGGCTTCGATGCAACAGGCTTCAATGCTGTCGGCTTCAATGCTGTCGGATTAAGTGCAAGCTGCTCAGCCACAGCCGGTTCACCTTCAGGCACCGTTGTTTGGCTCGCATGCAAGCTCGCCACAAACACAGCCAAACGTTGATTGGCTTCATCCAAGCCAGAGCTGATTCGGGCTTGCTTCAAACGACCAATATCATCGTTAGCCGCATGCGCATAATGACCCGCCCGCTCCGCAGCCTCTACCGATTGCTTGCGGTAAGCTTCGGCGCGAATCAATGCGGCCAAACGATTTTTTTTCACCGCATCGCCACTTAACAAGGCCAGTGCTTTTTTTGTCTCACCCTGATTCATGGCCATCACAGCCAATAAAATTTCTCTCTCACCCAGCGGCAAGGCTCGTACCGCATCGCTATCGCCTGCCTGCAGCAACTGATACACAGCCTGATTATGGATCGGGCTTGATGTCGCCTCCGACACATCCCACGGGCTCAACGCGCCAGCCACGAGCATCAACAAGGATACAACTACAATCATACGATTCATCAATTATCCACCGGGCTATTCACTTCTACAATCGACTGCGGTTTATTTACTGTCTGAATGCGTTGCGCTGTTTTTCTGGGCATGGTTTCAACCATCACAGCTTCCTGCGCGGTTAAATGATCGGCAGCCAACAAGCGCTCTGATATAGCATCAAACGAAACATATGCCTTTCGTGTCGCCTCTTTGGGAATGTTATAACGTAACCAGCGAACCAAATCCGTCCATACACCCGAAACCTGAGCCCGGCTAGGCATAATGCCTGCAAAGGGTAGCTCAACTGTAATCACAGGGATTTCATGCTGGATGCCGGCAGAATTTCCCAGCGAACCCGGATACACGCCAATCAACTTCAAATTCAAATAACCCAATCGGTTCGGCCCATTCGGAGGGCCGTCAAAATCCAGCAACCCAAAAGGCGCATGCACCGACACAATCACATCCGGCTGAAATGATCTAATTTCTTCATACAGCCAGCGACTCTCCGGCTCACTCAAGGGTGCTGTACCCGGATAACGGCGCGGATCATGCCCAGTTTTTTGCCAATAAGCTGCCGTTCGATGATACCAATCAGGCGTGGGCATATTACGATTCAAATCCACCCCATGCGCATTCATGCGTTTTGAAGGATGATTGAGCAGCAGGCCATCCGGATTCAAGAGCGGTGCAACATGCCAGTGAAACAGGCCGGAATGATATTTATCCAGCGTCTGCATCCATTTGAATACAATACTGACCGCCGCATATTCATCACCATGTGTACCACCGATCAACAACACGCGGCCAATCGGTTTGCGCCGCTTCAATAAGGGCGGATATTCTTTCATCAATAGCGCCTGACCACGCACCGAGCGCGCCCCGGTATCATGTAATTGACGATTTAAACAGGCTTGAATACTGACACTACCCAGCTTGTTGCCGATACGCCTGCATTCGATGGCCACCGAATCTTCAATCATTGGTTTTTTGTTGGTCGCGGCTGGAGCTTCCGAGGCGTACGCAGCACCCATGCCTGAAAAAAGCACCAGTATCACAGCAATGGACAAAGTAAATAAAAACGAACGCAACATGATCGAACAGTATCTATCGAATCTCACGAATGCCAGCCCAGTGCGTTCGACAATACGATATTCAACCTGTTCTTCATACAAGATCAAACGCTATCAATCCGACAGCTTGAAATGTCTTTGGCCCAACAAATGCAGGCCGGACAACGTCAAATGGGGCAAATGATGATCGATCTGGGGTAAATCCTCGATCAACAATGAAATCAAACCACCGGTTGCAATCACCGGCGCAAACTCATAACCCGGCTCCCGACGCAGACGCTGAATCAATCCGCTCATCGCATCCACCGCGGCCCAATAACTGCCCGACTGCAAGCTACTGGTGGTATCACGGCCAATCAGGCTATCGCTGCGTTTGATGGAGACTTCCGGCAATTTGGCCGCACGACGACACAGGGCGCTCAAAGCCAGCTCAATACCCGGCATAATCAAACCACCGGCATAATGGCCTTGCGGTGAAACCAGATCAAAGGTCGTGGCCGTTCCACAATCAAGCACAATTGATGGTGCACCAAAGCGTTCTCGCGCGGCAATCGCATTGACAATGCGATCTGCCCCCACTTCTCTGGGGTTTTTATAATCCACCGCCATACCTGTTTTCACATCACTCGAACCGACAAAAGCAGGCTGTTTACCACAAATACGCACGCAGGCATCGGCCAATGGGCCATCCAGATGCGGCACCACACTGGCCACCATAATGCCCGCCACTGCAGTTGCCACTTGACCGGACTGCTCAAACATACCGTGTAACTGCCAGGCCAACTCATCGGAAGTCAGCTGACGTTGACTCGACAAACGCCAATCGGTGATCAAATCATTTCCTTCAAACAGACCGAACACCATTTGGGTATTACCAATATCAGCCACCAACAGCTGTTGTCTTACGTTTGCATGCTTCGAGCCAGTCGTTTGTTTATTCGCTTCTGCTGTTTGAAGGCTGCTGTGTATTTTCTTCGGCTTTTTCTCTATCATTTTCTCTATCATAACAGTTCCAGGTCTCCGGCGATAATGCGTTGTAAACCCGCTGCTGTTTGCAACAGCAGCGCGCCATCATCATCCAGCGCTGTGGCGATACCTTCGATATAACCACGCCCATGATGCACCCGCACCTTATCTCCCGATGCAGCATGCGCTTGCCACCATGCTTTACGCACCGGCGTAAAGCCATCTGTCAAATAAATGTCATACCATTGATCCAGTGCCTGCAGCACCGCTCTAGCAATCTCGAGCTTGGATGGTGATTGTCCTGAAAGCGTCGCCAGATCGACCGCTGCCTGTGTAATATCGGCCGGCCAGCCGGTGACCGGTGCTTTCAAATTGATGCCGAAACCCAACACAACAGCGTGCACATGGCCTGGCTCAGCTCTCATCTCTGTTAAAATACCCGCCAGTTTCGCACCATGGCACAGCAAATCATTCGGCCATTTGATACGTAAATCAGGTGCGTACACACTTAAAGCATCATGCAGCGCTACGGCTGTCAGCAATGATAGCTGGGGCACCTGCTCTGGCGGCAAGTCTGGCCGCAATAGCACACTGCCCGCCAAGGCTTCCGGCATAGTATGCCAGACTCGCCCCAACCGCCCTTTACCCTGCCGCTGTTGATTGGCAAATATCACCAGCCCTTCATCAGCACCGGCCTCAGCCTGCTGCATGATATCCTGATTGGTTGAGTCTGTTTCATCCAACAGGATAATCTTGTGGCCAATGCGCTGTGTGCAGAGTTGAGTCTGTAAGACAGCCGCACTAAAAACCGCCGACCTCAACACATAACCTTGGCCACCAAAGGCCTGAATATCTGCCCCATCCTGTTTCAGGCGTTGAATATGTTTCCATATCCCTGCACGCGATAGCCCCAGTTCCGTAGCCAGCACATCACCTGAAAGCGGCTTTTGACTCACCGCCAAACGGCTTAAAATATATTCACGTGCATGACTCATGCTTTATGAGATTGATCGCTTTGGTGATCGCCTGGATGATCACTGGCCTCCGCCACATGCATAATACGCATGGATAAATCCAGCGATGGGGCTGAATGGGTAATCGCACCAATTGCAATCCTGTTCACACCGGTTGCGGCATAATCAGCTGCATTATCCAGTGTGATATTTCCACTCGCCTCGAGCAATATAGAATCCGGCACCATGGCACGCGCCTGCCGCACCATGGCTGGCGGCATATTATCCAACAGAATAATATCCGGACATACAGCCACCGCCTCAGTCACTTCATCCAGTGTTTCGCATTCCACCTCGATCCATACATCGTGACCCGCCTGATAACAGGCGTGAACCGCATCGCTGATCGAACCACATGCCTCGATATGATTTTCCTTGATCAACATGCCACTGCGCAAATCCATACGATGATTCACACCACCCCCATGCCGCACGGCCTGTTTCTCCAGATGGCGTAAGCCGGGTGTTGTTTTTCGCGTATCGGTCACCAGACAATCACTGCCAGCCAAGGCCTCAACAAAAAGAGCCGTTGCGCTCGCAATGCCGGATAAATGCTGCATGAAATTTAGCGCCGTACGCTCCGCCGCCAACAGTGCTCGCACCGAGCCTGTAAGCTCACACAGCACAGCACCGATCTGCACCCGGTCACCATCCTGTGCCCGCCAATCACAAACGATGCTCTGATCAACCGCCGTAAACACCGCATCGGCCAACTGCAAACCCGAAACTCTACCCGCTGCTTTGGCTGTAATGCGCGCCTTTGCAACGCGCTCGTCAGGAATCGTCGCCAGCGCAGTTAAATCATCATAAACAGCATCCTCGACCAAGGCTGCCTGAATAAGATCAAAGGGAATCAAAGATAAAGTCTCCATTGCACCAACTCTAAGTCGGAGCGCCATGATTGAAAGTCAGCAAGCTAAACAAGCCATCAAAAACGAAACGACAAACCTGTTTTATAACTGGTGTCGATATGCTTTACACCTGCAGGCGGTCGTGAATCCTGTGCCATTTCAATCACAATTTTCAGATCAAGACGATCGCTCAAAGCCACATGCAGGGCGGCATCATCAAGCAAACGATAATCCGACAACGCTCTCCATGCCGGTTGATAATACACTGTATTTTGCAAACGAATGCGCTCGTTGATGACATAACGCACCGATAAATACGAATTGCCGCGCCACAACTGCGATACAGGTGCAATGCCGGCTGCTGCACGCAAAGCCTCATGTTCAAAAAAACTACCGAGGCCGACATGCCATTCCAGCTGTTGACTTTTAAATGACCAACGCAGGCCGCCGCCCAGCAAGGTGCGCAATTTGAGCCGCGCAAACTCATCCTGCTGCGCTTGTGCAAACGCTTCCAGCGCCCAGGTTTCATTCCAGTCATAACGATGGCGCAAATGTACAAATGATTTATTGGTATCGCGCACACCACGGCTATTGCCATAACTGATACTACCCACCAGCATTTCTCGATGCTGACCATGTTGCCAAATCACATGACCATTGGCTTCGCCGCGCACTTTATCACTATTGCCCGAACTGCCACTGAGCGAAAAGCCGGCTTTGCCCGCTACACCATCACCGTCAATCACCAGATCCAGATCCTCGGCATTGATAATCGCCAAAGCCTGTGAGGGTAGTAGTTGAATTGTTACTATCAAAAATAAGAAATAAAGCATCATTTGCATGCGCCAATGCTAACCTGCCAAATGAAAATTACTGCTGTGGGTTCACCCTCATGCACGCAATCCAAGACAAACCCGGTGATATCGCATGACAATTCGGCCGACGAATCGATTAAGTCGCTGTACCCAAGCCCAGTCCTAACACTTTTTTATTGGACTCTTCAATAATACGGCCTGCCTGAGCATGTAGTTGTTTGGCTGAAAGCGGCGGCTCTGAACTGGAAACAAGCACACAACGATCATGTAACACCTTTTCAAACACATCAGACTGCCAGCTCATGGCATCGGGATTAAACATCACCAACACACTAAAAAAGTCAGCCATTTGAACAATGCGTATCAAATGACCCAAGGGAGAATCCGCAAACAAGCTATCCGGCAAATCAAATTCATGATGATTGCCCACAACATCGATGATCATTTGCGGCAAATCCCACTTTTCACAGACTCGCTGCCCAAGCTCTGAATGGTTGAATCCGTACAGTTCTCGTTCTCTCTGAACCAGTTCTGCGGGTGACTGCCAATGTGCATCTTCAAGCATATTCAATTGATCTTTGGCTTTGTCAAACAACACAAAACGTCCAATATCATGCAATAAACCACACAAATATGCCTGCTCCGGATTAACCTCAAGCGCCGGTGCAGCCTGTGCAATGAGCTTGGCTCCCACAGCCACTTGTATCGAATGCACCCAAAGGCTCTTCTCCTCCGCTGTCGTAGGTAAAAAAATACGCATGACCGCCATTGTTCTGACAAAGTCAGTGACTGATTTTACGCCCAGCCTTACAACGGCTTCCCTCAGGCTGGAGATCGGGTTTATTGGCGAACTGGTGGCTGAATTACTGAGCCTGATAATACGCAAAGCGAAGGTGGGGTCGTCTTGAGCCAGCTCAAGCACTTGTTCAAAATAATCCTCACCACCAGCATCAAGCGCCAATAGACGCACAATCACAGTGGGTAGGATCGGTAGCTCTTCTAATCGCCGCTCCAAATCGGATATCGTTTGCATAAGTTTCTTTATAGACTTTATAGATGATTAAACGATAAAAAGCAATGATGCAATCGGTGCATGAACCCAGCTAGTGCTTAGGGGGCGGGGGCATACCCAAGTTCACGCCACGCCGGCAGCGATTTTGGCTTGAATAAATTGCGTGTGATGCAAGCCCATCAAATCTGCCATACGCCGGATTATCTGCTCCTCATGCGGATCGACATGACCATCGGCCAAGGCCACTGCCCATAGCTCTGTTAAAATAGTCAGCCGTTCATCTGTGCTGAAGCCTTTTACCACCACCGATGTAAACTGATGCATGTCCAAAGCCTGCTCTACTTTTTCTGTAGCTTGCTTAATCAATGCATCGACCTCTGCAACATCCAAAGCAAAACGCTGCTGCAAACGCCGGATGATTTCATTGCGCTCTGTATCCTGCAGTTGCCCATCCATGCGCATGATTTCCACCATCAACGCCGCCACAGCCAGCGACACCTCATGCTGCCGATCATCAACCGGACTCTCGGCTGCTTTTTTCCACATCTGTTTGAGTTTCTGAATCATGACATCTCCACAATAAAATACTGCCAAGCCTATACCAATATCCATGCATGCGAAAAGATGATTGGCAATGTAATGTTTAGCTAACGCTGTCGACCGAGCACTACATATCAGGAGACCGATACCCCATGAAAATAAATCATTACTTACGAATGCTCACCTTCGGCATTACCACTGCTCTGTTTATCTCCAGCGCTTACGCCGCTGAAACCTTGCATGCAGTCGGCTCAACCACGGTGATGCCCATCATGTCGAATGCTGCGACGGCCTTTCATAAAATTCATCCGGATATCAGCATTACCGTTTCCGGTGGTGGCTCTGGAGTCGGCATTGCATCGATGATCCAGCACACGGCTCAAATCGGCATGGCTTCGCGTGAAACAACAGATGGTGAACGCAAGCAGCTGGACAATCAGGTGGAGAATATCGTCATCGCCCGCGATGCGGTTGCCGTCGTGGTTTCCAAGGCGGTTTATCTGGGTGGTATTACACATTTATCGCTGGCTCAGATTGCTCAGATTTATCGTGCTGAAATCACCAACTGGAAACAGCTCGGAGGGCCTGATGCCAAGATCCTGGCCATTGATAAAGAGGCCAGCCGTGGCACACGCCATGTCTTTGCTGAAGCTGTGCTTGGCAGCGCCCATGCACGCGCACCGGGTGCTTCACTCATCTCCGGCTCCAACAATGAAGAGCAAGCCATTGTAGCACGCAGCAACCAAGCCATCGGCATGCTCTCCAATGCCTGGCTCAACGATCAGGTGCGCGGCATTGCGATTGATGTTGATGGCGTGGGCATCAAACCAACTATTGAACAAATCCGCAATGGCCGTTACCCCATCAGCCGAGGCCTGCATGTATTGATCGCCAAAAACGCGACACCGGCCACCCGTGCTCTGATTCAATTTCTGCTGTCCAAAGCCGGTCAGGACATCGTCAAACAAGCCGGTTATTTGCCGATTCGTTAAGGCAATAAACACACCATGATGCCCTTCCTCAAGCCAAGCTTATATCTGAGCGCCGCCCTGACATTAGTGATCGTGCTGGCTGTGCCGGTCTTCTTGTTGCAATCATCCGCGCCCTTCTGGGCGACGTACGGTATCTCGACGATTGCAGCAACAGAGTGGTTTCCCTATGAGCAACTCTACGGCATGTTGCCTGCTATTATCGGCTCGACATGGGCGATTGTGATCGCCTTAAGCATCGCCATTCCATGCGCCATTGCAGCTGCGATCATGGCCAATGAAATGATGTCCGCAAGCATGGCTTCTGCCACGCGCCTCGGCATGGAGGTGCTAGCGGCCATCCCCTCTATTGTTTATGGGCTGATCGGGCTATGGGTGTTGCTACCCCTGCTGCAACACAGCTTCGATCTATTGAGCGGCCATAGCCTGCTCGCTGCCGGCCTGATTTTAGCACTGATGATTTTACCCATGATCACCCTGATGAGCATGGATGCCCTTAAACAGGTGAGTGCCGAGCAACGCCAGGCAGGTTTAAGTCTCGGTCTGAATTGGGAAGCCTTATTGTTTCGCATTTCACTGCCGCAAGCATGGCCGGGTATTCGTTCCGGCATTTTACTAGCGTTAGGGCGCGCACTCGGTGAAACCATGGCGGTGATGCTGGTGGTCGGTTCACTCGACCGCATGCCACAACCGATTACAAATATCCTGCAACCGGCACAAACACTCACCTCCCGCATTGGCCGCGAAATCGGCGAAGCGGCCTTCGGATCAGAGCATTTCTCAGCACTCATGGCGTGTGGCTTGCTGCTGGCTCTGATGGGTTTAAGCATTTCATTGTTCGCCCATGTGCGCGGCCTGAACAAATGACCAAGACTAAACAGCTGAGCGAACGGATGAATAGCGCCCAAGCCAAGCGCACAACTTCCAGTTTAAAAACAACACTGTTTTTCACCGCAGAGGACGCGGAGTACGCAGAGGAAAGTCAAAAACGATTATGGAATAAACCATCTCATAATAGCTGCTCTTTCCCTGCGTGCTCCGCGTCCTCTACGCTGCAAGGTTTTAATTCTACTATTCAAGAGCGCCTCACCCCGCTGCGCGGCTCCCAATCTAAAAATAACACTCTCTTTTACCGCGACACCCCAGGGTGGTCTCTCTTGCTACGCACCCACCTTCAGCACGCAAAGGGGAGCAAAGAAAACCATGCTTCGATTTTGTCTTTCCTCTGCGTAACTCTGCGTACTCTGCGGTGAAAGGTCTTGATTCTGCTATTCAAGAGTACCCCCGATGATCACGACCATCGTGCTCCGATTGAAAAAAAAACGCACCCAGATCTGCGTCATCCTGTTGTCCATTCCCGTGTTGGTGCTGCCCACGGCTTGTCTGATCTATATTCTCTGGCAAGGCTTGCCGAGTTTGAGCTGGCAAGTGCTTAGCGGTGAAGGGTTGAGCGGCTTCGGCATCGAACACGGCATGTTCGGCCAGATTCTAGGTTCGTTGTCACTCATGCTCGGAGCCAGCCTGCTTGCAGCACCCACTGCTGTGGCACTGGCTCTATTCACCCGCTTGTATGCCAGTTCCATCTTGCAACGCAACACCATCACCTTATTGCATCTCTTGCAGGGTATCCCGCCGATTGTGTATGGCCTGTTCGGACTCGTTGTGTTTGTTCACCTGCTGCACTGGGGCATTTCATTGCTGGTCGGCATGATTATTCTGGCCATTATTATTCTGCCGCTGCTGGTATTGAACTGCTTGCATGCGCTCTCGGGCATCACAGCGGAAAGCACCGAAGCAGCCCGTTCGCTCGGCTTGAATGATGGCCAGCTCATCCTGCGCGTCTGGTTGCCTGTCGCCTGGCCGGCCATGCTCACCGGCCTTTTGCTCGGCATGGCTCGCTCTTTATCTGAAACCGCGCCGATTCTATTTACCGCCACCGTATTTTCCGGTGTGTTATGGCCAGACTCATTATTTGAGCCGGTCACCACCCTGCAAACACATATTTTTTATCTGGCTCAGGAAGGAGCCAATGCAGCAGTTGTCAGCATCGCCTGGGGAGCCGCAACACTACTCATTGCGCTGGTATTATGTTTTGGTTTTAGTGCGCTACTCTTGCGCCGCATGGAACACGCACAAAGGATACAACCATGAATCAATCACTGAACGTCACACCAGCAATGCCCACCGATGCACTCCCTGCAATCGCACCGAGCCTGTGTGTTGAACATTTATGCCTGCAACTGGCAGGCCGAGATATTTTATCCGACATCAGTTTCACTTTACCCGAGACCGGCATCATCAGCCTGGTCGGGCCATCCGGCGCGGGTAAAAGCACTTTATTGCGCTGCTTGAACCGTTTGCATGAACAGTGGCAAGGTAGCATCACACTGGCTGATCAAAATATTCAGCACGATGATGCCGATGCACTGCGCCGCAAGATCGGGCTGATTGGCCAAAAACCAGCCGTATTCCCCTGTTCCATTGGCGACAATCTTGTATTTGGTTTAAACCGCCAGCAACGCAAGCAAACCACCAGCGCTCAAATTCAGACAGCCCTGATGCAAGCAGCCCTCTGGACAGAAGTCGAACAGCGCCTGCATGAGCCTGCCGCTCACCTCTCACTCGGTCAGCAACAGCGTTTGTGTCTGGCCAGAGCCTTGATTCTCAAGCCATCCATCTTGCTGCTCGATGAACCCACATCTGCACTCGATCCACGCTCACGTGATATTATTGAGCAATCCATGCTCAGCCTTTCTCAAAGCATGCCATTGTTGTGGGTCAGCCATGATCTGGAGCAGGCGCAGCGCATCAGCAGCCATATTATTTTTATTTGTGATGGTAAACTCATCGAGCAAGCCGATGCCGACAGCTTCTTCAGACACCCCAAACGCATCGAATCTCGCGAATTCCTGCGCTGGAGTGTGTGCGACTGCTAATCAGCCTTGGCCGATTGGAACTATTTGTTAGCAACTCGTTCTTCAAGCCGCTCAACCAACCATAACTTAATGATGGACTGACGCGTCACACCAATGCGACTCGCCGCCCTATACAGAGAATCAACCACCCAGGCTAGAAAATCAACATTGATTCGTTTCTGTTTTTGATTGGGTCGTTTGATCGTAGACAAATCAAGATCATCAATAAGTTCAGGATCAAGCCAAAGCTCTTGAGCTGCAACAAAATCAATGCCATGTTTTTTCAGATGCAACGCACTTTTTTTGTCGTCATATTCAAAATCACGCATGAGTAAAATATATACTTAAATTACTCACACAGCGATTTTTTAGTGTGTAACTTGGTCGTCCATATTATCCTTGATATTGGATATGAAAGCACAAACAAGAACACCCTGATTACCTTAAACCTTGAAAGCGTTGCGATAACTGCATGAGATCCTGCCAGCTTTTTTGTTTTTGGCGGGGGGAGCGCATCAGATAGGCCGGGTGATAGGTCACCCAAACAGGGATAGCCTTATATTCATGCCAATGACCACGCAACGTAGCCAATGTATCATCGGTTTTTAATACCGTTTGTGCCGCCACTTTACCGAGCAGGCAAATCATTTTGGGTTGTATCATGGTCAATTGTTGATCGAGCCATAACGCACAGGCCTGCACTTCATCCGGCCTTGGGTCACGATTGTTCGGGGTACTGCATTTGATGGCGTTCATGATATACACATCATCACGCTTCAAGCCGATGGCCGATAACATGCGCTCCAGCATTTGGCCGGGCGCTCCGACAAAAGGCTCACCCTGGAGATCTTCATCCTGTTTCGGCGTTTCCCCGATAAACAGCAGATCGGCTTGTGCATTGCCCGCACCAAACACCACGTTTTTACGTGAATCAACCAGACCGCACAAACGGCACGTCGATGCATCGAGCGCTAAGGCATGCAGTGGTTTCATGTCCGAATCAACGACAGCCACATCCTGCTGCACAACGTCACCCTCTAGAATGGGGTCAGAGCCCTTTTGTGAAACAGGGACGGAAGCCTTCATTTTATTTTCTTCGACGGATTGCCCTATCGTTTCAGCACCTGCGGTGCGCCGGCTTTCTGTTTGTTCCGACCCGAAAGAAAGAAGGGAAACCGGCGTATGCACGCCGATTTCCCTTAAATATGTTTCGAGAAAGACTGAGCTTTCTGCTGCCACGTTATCCCAGTAATGCGTCGACGTTGGTATTGGAACCCAAGTACACAGGTACGCGCTGATGCAATGCTTCAGGCTGAATATCCAGAATCGCAATATCCTTGCTCATCGCTTTACCACCAGCTTGTTCCATCACAAAGGCCATCGGAATGGCTTCATACAACAAACGCAGCTTGCCCGTGGTATTCTTATCATCGGCTGGATAGAGAAAAACACCACCCTTCAGAATCGTACGATGCATATCGGCTACCATCGCACCCACATAACGCATGCCAAGGCCAGTTTCTTCTTTCATGGCAATCAGTTTATCACCCATGCCATCTGCCCACTTTTTCTTATTGGACTCATTCACCGAATAATAACCGCCCATTTCAGGGATACGCATATCCGGATGACTTAGCTCAAAACGTGCATTGGCAGGATTAAAGGTATAACCGTGCACACCTTCACCCACAGAACAGACCAGCATCAACGATGGGCCATACAATACATAACCTGCGGCAATCACTTCACGGCCAGATTGCAACGTATCGGACACATGCGGACGTTCAGAATTGGCTGTTTTACGTTTAACGATAGAAAAGATTGTGCCAACCGGGCCATCAACATCCAGATTCGATGAACCATCCAGCGGATCAACCAACACCAAATAATCTGCATCGGTATATTCTTCGATCACCAGCAATTCTTCCTGCTCTTCAGAACCTACCGCACAGATAAAGCCGGTTGAGCGCATTTCTTCCAGAAAGATTTCATCGGAGAGCACATCCAGCACTTGCTGCTGCTCACCTTGTATGTTTTCACTACCTGCACCACCGAGTGCGCCACGAAAAACCGCACCTCGCAGTACGGCAGCAATCTCAATCGCTGCACGACCCACACCTTGAATCACAGGCATCATGGCTGAGCCATGGTCTCCCTGTTTGGCAATATTATTCATTGTACTTGGCATATCCCCTCCAATTTGATGCTCACAAAAGCGTGTCGATACTAGCCAACAATCCGGCTGAATACAAAATATCTCATGAAATATCGCATCACACTCAAGCTTGAACCCATCATCACCCCTGCAGGGCTATGCAGTTGCATTTTCCTTTACAGCCGCGAGCAACGTTTGTATTTTCACAATAACACTATTTTCTGATAACTTGAGATCACCATCGACTCTGGCAATATCCTGCAGTTCTTCAAGCAATCGCTCATAACCATAATCATCGAGACTATAACGCAGCTTTTCCACCAACAGCTTCAGCCTGCGTTCGAGATTCATCGAATCCAGTCGCGGCATATCAATCAAGACATGAAATTTATGTTCAACATCTTCTGGTTCAAGCCTTGTGATTTCTACCAGCATATCAAGTTTGCGTTGGCGTTGCTGTTCAAACTGCTCAAACCCTTTGGGCTGATCAGATGCTTTCTCCATTGCATCGAGGCCGGCAAACATCTGATGAACCACTTCGGAATCCATTTGAAAGCCATGTGCCATCATAAGACAAAGCTGCTGGCTTTCCTGTAAGCCTTTTTTACCATCAGCCCACATCATGCAAATCAATAATTCAGCCACCACACAATACACTTCCGACTCACTAAGCTCCCAATTGCGCTGCGAACGATGTTTAATACAGCTATCCAAAAAGTTTTTATCCTCAAATCCCAGCAACGATGCCACGCGGTCAAAAATAGCCTCTTCATTTTTATCCGGAATCGCTTGCCGACTACTCGCAGGCCATAGCTGACTTAACACTGCACGCCGTCGATCAAGACTAACATGATCGCTAATATCCTCAGCCAATGCTTCCATGGCATGGCCAACATCAATACTTTTGCTATGATTTAAACGCTCCCATAGCGGCTTCACATGCCCTTCTTTAACTTCAAAGCCCATCTCTCTCAATGCCACTTCAATGCCTGTCGCATCACACTCCGCAGCTTTTTTTTCAAAATACATCATGTGTATTTTCAACTCGAGAATAGCCCTGTCCTGATCTTTCGACGGCCAGGAACGCGATATTTTACCCAACAAGAACTCGTACCACATAAGTTACCCCCTCACCTTGCAACAGCAGTCTGGTTTTAAGCCTCCACTGCATCCAGTAAACGTTGATGGATGCCATCAAAACCACCATTCGACAACACCAACACACAATCATACGCCTGCACCCCGCCCGATACCATATCCACAATCGATGCAACCGAATCCAACATGCAGGCATGTGTCCCGATTTGCTTACAAACAGCTTCAGCATCCAGCACATCATCAGCTTTTAAATTGCGATCTGACGGCATTGCAAACACAACCCGATCAGCCGCATCAAAACATAATGGCAAACGATCCTGATGAATACGTGTGCGCATGGTGTTGGAACGTGGCTCAACAATAACCCATAGTTTTGCATTGTTACCGGCCTGAAGCATGCTGGCCTTGGCTGCATCAACAACTCCGGTGATGGCAGTCGGATGATGCGCAAAGTCATCGAATACTTTCACATGATTCGATTCACCCACCAAACTCATACGGCGACGAATGCCTGCAAACGATGCCAAGGCTCTGGCAATCGTCTGATCATCCACTGCGAGCGCAGATGCCGCTGCTGCCACAGCGCATGCATTGGCAACATTATGTACCCCGATCATCTGCCATTGAACATGCATCACAGACTCGCCATTATGGTAAATCTGAAACTCAGAACCATCCCCTGCACAAGCCTCCCACTGCCACTCGGCGCTTGCATGACCATGACGAGCAAAAGAAATTACCGGTGTCCAGCAACCACGATCCAGCACATCACGTATATCATCATCATCGGCATTGGCGATAATGCTGCCACCAGCAGGCACAGTGCGAATCAAATGGTGGAACTGTGTTTTGATTGATTCCAGATCAGGGAATATATCAGCATGATCATATTCCAGGTTATTCAAAATCAGTGTGCGGGCATGATAATGCAAGAATTTACTGCGTTTATCGAAAAAGGCGGTGTCATATTCATCGCCTTCAAGCACAAACATCCCACCCTCACCAAGCCGAGCACCACCACCAAAATCTTCCGGCACACCACCAATCAAAAAACCCGGTGCTGCACCTGCTGTTTCCAGCACATGCGCCAACAAGGATGATGTTGTAGTTTTACCATGTGTGCCTGCCACCACCACCGCATGCCGTCCAGCCAGAATATGATTGCCAACAAACTCAGGACCCGAACAATAGCTCAGCCCTGCATCCAGAATAGCTTCAACCTCGACATTGCCACGGCTCATGGCATTACCAATCACGCACAAGTCAGGTTCAGGCTGCAAATTGGCCAGATCAAATGGCGCAATCGCCACCCCCAGCTGCTGTAAATAATCAGACATCGGCGGATACACACCCGCATCGGAGCCTGTAACACGCCAGCCCTGTGATTTGGCCAGCGCTGCAATCGCCGCCATGGCGGTACCGCAGATGCCAAGAATATGTAGATGTTTTCCCATGCCGTAGTGAACCACAAAGTCAGCAAGACAAACAGCCCTGGATTCTCAAACCCTGCTCAGGTGGGTTATAACATTCAAAAAAGCATTCAGAACAGAGTCTGCTCATAGATTAGCTAGATACTCGGCATTACTTTATAATCAGCCTCGCAGGGGATAATTATGCCAAAAGACGATCAAGACTGGAGAACAAAACCCATCAGCAACTCAATCCGCGCACGCTTAAACCAGTGCTTGTTTGATTTATCATCGCCAATTGGACGCAAGGTAAATCAAACGCTGATGCTGATTATTCTGATCAGTGTGCTTGTAGGCATGCTCGCCTCTGTAGGTAGTTTTGACAACCATTGGAAAACGCTGTTTCACGCCTTCGAATACGGTGTCACCATCCTGTTTATCATCGAATATGTCCTGCGCTTATACTCTGCACGCAATGCTTTTTCGTACGCCTTCAGCTTTTACGGCATCGTCGATCTGGCAACACTGCTGCCTTTGCTTATTTTTGGTGATACAAATACTGTCATTCGTCTGCTGCGCGTATTCCGTTTGCTCAAACTCATCCGCTATTTACGCGCCCTACATTTATTCGTGTCATCGTTACGAGATGTGTTTGAAATCATGGCTGTCGTCATTGCCGGCATTATTATCATTGTCATGATTTCTGGAAATCTGATTTATTTTCTCGAGCCTCACAATATCGCCAATGCCTTTGAAGGCTGCTGGTGGTCATTGGTCACCATGACCACCGTCGGTTACGGCGATATTGTACCGCACAGCGCCAGCGGACGGGCTCTGGCTTCCGTGTTAATCCTTATCGGCCTAACCATGTTCGCCATGCTGACCGGTACTATTTCTGTTAAAGTAAATCATGCCCTCTCTTATCAACGCGAATGCTCTGCCTGCCAGCGCAAGGTGGCGCAAGAGTTCATCTACTGCCCCTTCTGCGGAGCCACACAACATCAGCAGGAGCAAGATGACCATGTCAGCCAAACAGATAGACATGATTCAAGACAGTAATTTCACAGCCAATCGATATTACGTCATCATTGGCCAATGAGCCTGCTTAGCCTCCCCCACATCACGATTGAAACCACCCCCAACCCGCAAGCCAGCATTATCTGGTTGCATGGCCTAGGGGCCGACGGGCATGATTTTGAATCCATTGTACCCCAACTCGGTCTGCCTGATGCACTGGCTGTCCGCTTCATTTTTCCACATGCGCCATCCATGCCAGTCAGTCTCAATGGCGGTTACATCATGCCCGCCTGGTACGACATCAAGCAAAACGATCTGGGTCGCCAGCATGACCGCCAAGGCATTGAACAGTCTGCCCGATCCATTCAGTTACTCATTGAGCAAGAGCAGATACGCGGCATTGCAAGCAATCGCATTATCCTGGCCGGTTTTTCCCAGGGGGCTGCCATGGCGCTGCATGTCGGCCTGCGCCAAAGCGATAAACTGGCTGGCATCATGGCTTTATCCGGCTATCTATTATTGGCTGAAGAAACAGCCGACTGGCAAGAAAATAGCCCCCCCATCTTCATGGCGCATGGCAAACATGACCCTGTCGTCGATTATAACTTGGGGCAAGATTCTCGCCGCCAACTGGAATCGCATCACTATAGCGTCGAATGGCACAGCTACCCGATGCAGCACAGTGTCTGCATCGAAGAGATTCAAGATATTGGCCAATGGATCAAAGCCGTTTTCACGGACAGTTTCAGCCGCTGATTTGCACACTGATTTGTACACCCATTCACCACTCTTGCGGTACAAGCGCACTATCCGTACTATCCGCCGCCCTCAAAGAAGAGGTCTGGAGAGATGTCTGAGTGGTTGAAGGAGCACGCCTGGAAAGCGTGTGTGTCTTAACGGGCACCGAGGGTTCGAATCCCTCTCTCTCCGCCAGTTACGCGTCCTATAACGTGCAGCAAAAGCCAGTAACCGTTGCGGTTACTGGCTTTTTTGTTTTCTTTATATCCTATGCTGTCCTCTACTGTTTGCCAGAGTCCGGAAAATTTGGCGGTACATTTGACGGCACATACAAACCCTCAATAACCCGACCTGACTTATATCGTCCATCGAGGTGATAACATGGCGTTAACCGATGCAGCAATAAAATCAGCAAAGCTTTCTGACAATAAGAAATGACTAAAACTATTCGATAGCGGCGGCCTTTATCTACTTGTCCTTAAAAGTGGGAAATATTGGCGACTGGATTATCGCATGGATGGCATGATCTTCACAAAGCTGATTGGGTAGAGAAACAGGCATAGTTGCGTAGTGCATCAATATAGATACAACGCATCCATGAAACAACCATCGTTACGGGTCGTCTTCTACACAGGGAGAGCATAAGCCTGTCAGGCATTGGATATTGCCCGAAAACGAATGAAGGAAGTGTGCCCATGAAACCGATGGATGAACTTGAAACAATGTTTGCCGAAACAGGGGAACTGGACAATGTGCGCGCCTTGGCTGCCCAAAAGATTCTGACTGCGGATATTCGCCAGATGATGGATGAAAACAACATAAGCAAGGCACAGCTTGCCAAAGAGATGCACACAGCAAGACCTGTTGTAGATCGCCTGCTTGATCCGAGAAATACAGGCATCACGCTCAAAACCATTGCCAAAGCAGCGGCAGCTCTTGGTGGTCATGTTCGGGTACAGGTTTAATGGATTCAGGACTGAGACTTCAGGCCGTCTATGATTTATTTCACGTTCGCAATGGAACTGCTGTGTGAAATTCATGCGTTTGCCGCTTGAATGGTTTCAGTGAAACTTTAGTTAATGAATACACTGTCCCCGGCTTGTAAGTTAATGAATACACTGTCCCCGGCTTGTACCGGTTTGTACGACGATCAACAGCGGTAGCAACCACCAGTAAGTGGAAAACAGTTGAGAAAACAGAGCGCCAAAATCAATCAAATTGAATCACTCTCATCTCCAGCGAGGCGGCGGCCGATGCCATCACATGGTCAGATGTGGCTATGGATTGTGCGCCGATACTTCTGGCAATGGCGAGATGCATGGCATCAAGCGTTCGCAACGCATGCTGCGGTAATT
>JAUZQK010000014.1 GCA_030951025.1 Mariprofundus sp.
CTTCCGATCTTGGGCCTGATGCATGCGGTAAAACGTTTCGATCCGGATCGCGGTTTCCGCCTGATGACTTATGCATCATGGTGGGTGCGTGCCGCAATCCATGATTTTATTCTGCGTTCGTGGAGCATTGTAAAACTCGGCACCAATAAATTGCAGCGTCGTATTTTTGCCGGTTTGCAGAAAGCCAAAAATGCTATTGCCGCTATCGATGGCCGCAAAGCCGATGAAGTGGCTGCCGAATACGGTATCAAGGGCAACGAGTATCAGGAAACCGCCAACGCCTTTTTGCAACGCGATGTTTCTCTCGATGCGGAGAGTGATGAAGGTGATGCGCTGGTGCATGGTTTACCGGCCTCCGATGCCACACCGGAAGAAATTGTTACAGAATCGAACTGGGAAAGTCATCAGAAATCCATTTTGTATGCAGCCATGCGGACACTGGCTGATCGTGATCGCTGGATAGTTGAGCGCCGCCATCTGACGGATGATCCGGCCACATTAAAAGAACTGGCTGAAGAGTTTGGAGTATCGATTGAACGTGTGCGTCAGTTGGAAGCCCGTGCGATGAAAAAACTCAAAGCCGCAGTGGTGCACTAAGTCCGCAAGCTGGGTGAACTAACCCAGGCGATGTTTTAGCAGAGGCAGTCCATTGGACTGCCTCTTTTCATTATGGGGTGATGTTATCATCATCGGCCGTGTAGCCATTCATCTCACCATAGATGGACTCGATACTGCGTTGAAAAAGGCTCACTTACATGAGTAAGCCGTGCTTTTTCGCCTGATCCTCGAGCCAATCAGGGGCAATTTGAACAGCTACAAGTATTTAAACATGCTGAGATTACATCCACAGCGGTTTATTATGATTATAGTTAAGCAGAGGTATTATAGGTGTCAAAACAGCCAGAGACAAAACAATACGTAGCACAAGAAATTGAAGCCAAGTGGCAACAGCGTTGGGCTGATGCAGATATTGATGCCGTGGCTGAAGATGATGCCCGGCCATCTTATTATTGTCTGGTGATGTTCCCCTATCCATCGGGTAATCTGCATATGGGGCATGTGCGTAACTATTATCTGGGCGATGCGGTGGCGCGTTACAAACGCATGCAGGGGTTTAATGTATTGCATCCGATCGGTTGGGATGCGTTTGGACTACCGGCTGAAAATGCAGCCATCAAACACAATCGACCACCGGCTGAATGGACCTATGGCAATATCGATCAAATGCGTGTGCAACTCAAAGGTTTGGGTCTGTCGTACGATTGGAGTCGTGAAATAGCCACCTGTCATCCGGATTATTATCGCTGGGAACAATG
The DNA here is from genome assembly GCA_030951025.1 of Mariprofundus sp. Classification (GTDB taxonomy): domain Bacteria; phylum Pseudomonadota; class Zetaproteobacteria; order Mariprofundales; family Mariprofundaceae; genus Mariprofundus. The sequence goes on from JAUZQK010000014.1 coordinate 1,317, forward strand.
GCTATTCACCAAGTTAATGGAAAAGGGACTGGCTTATCAATCCAACGCGGAAGTGAACTGGTGTGGCCCTTGCCACACGGTGCTGGCCAATGAGCAAGTGGTGAATGGGACTTGCTGGCGCTGTGATACTGCGGTGGAGCGTAAGAATTTGAAACAATGGTTTATTCGGATTACTGATTATGCTGAAGAGCTGTTATCTGATCTGGATGGTTTGAGTGGCTGGCCTGAAAAGGTGGTCGGTATGCAGCGCAACTGGATTGGTAAATCATCCGGTGCGGAAGTCTCTTTCGCCCTGCAAGAGCGGGATCAAAGAGCCGACAGCGATGCAACGCTGGATATTTTTACCACCCGCCCCGATACCCTGATGGGTGTGACCTATATGGCCGTGGCCGCAGCCCATCCATTGGCACAAAAAGCGGCTGAATCGAATCCAGATCTGGCAGTTTTTCTGGACGAGTGCAGTAAAATCTCCACCAAAGAAGCCGATGTTGAAACGATGGAAAAGAAGGGCATGGCGACAGGCTTCAATGCGATTCATCCGATCACGGGGGATTTGATTCCTGTCTGGGTGGCGAACTTTGTATTGATGAGCTATGGCACGGGGGCGGTGATGAGTGTGCCGGCTCATGATGTGCGCGATTTTGAATTTGCCCATAAATATGGCCTGCCGATAAAGCAGGTGATTCAATCCAATGATGGAGCATGGGATATCGATGCCGCCGCATTTACCGATGCAGGTGTATTGATGCAGTCGGGTGAATTTGATGGCATTTCTTCGACCGAAGCCAAACATAAGATCACCGCATGGCTGGCCGCCAACGGCAAGGGTGCTGAGCGTACCCAGTACCGTTTGCGTGACTGGCTGGTATCGCGTCAGCGCTATTGGGGTGCACCGATTCCAGTCATCCATTGTGATGATTGTGGTGCGGTGGCAGTGCCTGCAGATCAGTTGCCGGTTGAATTGCCGACCGATTTGCAGCCGACCGGTGGTGCATCACCATTGCATGAGTGTGAAAGCTTCAAATATGCCGATTGCCCCAAGTGTGGCAAAGCTGCAGAGCGTGAACTCGATACCTTTGATACCTTTATGGAATCATCGTGGTATATGAATCGATACACCAGTCCGCGTCATGCCGAGGCCATGGTGGATGCGGCAGCCGTGGCGCGTTGGGCTCCGGTGGATCAATATATCGGTGGTGTAGAGCATGCTGTGCTGCATTTACTCTATGCACGTTTTTATCATAAGCTGATGCGCGATGTCGGCCTGTTCACCTCCGAGCAGGGCGGTGATGAGCCGTTCAAGAATTTACTGACCCAGGGCATGGTGCTCAAAGATGGCGTGAAGATGTCCAAATCCAAGGGCAATACGGTGGATCCGAAATCGATCATTGAACGCTTTGGTGCAGATACGGCGCGTTTGTTTACCCTGTTTGCAGCGCCACCTGAGAAAGAACTGGAATGGAATGATGCGGCGGTGGAAGGATCGCATCGCTTTTTAAAACGGGTATGGCGTTTGCTGGAAAAGCTCGATCAGCATGAACAATCGGCCGATGATGTCGCGGCGATCAAAGCCATACGTTTGTCTATTCATGCCACGATTAAAAAAGTGAGCCATGCCTTTGAACATGGTTTTGCTTTTAACGTCGCCATTGCAGCCTTGATGGAATTATCCAATGCCCTGCAAGCTTATACTCCGAAAGGTGAAACAGGGGCGGCAGCGTACCGTGAAGGTTTGACGGCTTTGGCCACTATGCTGGCTCCCTTTGTGCCGCATTTTGCTTGCGAGTTGGGTGAGGCTCTGGGGTTGGAGAAAATCACTGTGATTAGCGATTGGCCGATCGTCGATGAAGCGGCACTGGTGCAGGATGAAATCACGCTGGCGGTACAGGTGCAGGGTAAACGGCGTGGTGAAATCAGGGTGGCTAAAGATGCATCGCAAGATGAAGCCATGGCAGCGGCATTGGCTGATGCGGATATCAAGCGATGGCTGGATGGCATGGTCGTGGTGAAGGTGATTCTGGTGCCGGGTCGTTTGCTGAACCTTGTGGTGAAACCGGCATGAACAAAAGTCTGCGGGCGAGTTTGATGGCGATATCGATGGCCATGCTAATGAGCGTGTCTCTGACTGGCTGTGGTTATCATCTGGTTGGTCACGGGGATGATGAAGGTGGTGCGATTCCGGCTGATGTGCAGCTGCTTGCTCTGGTGAGTAATGCTGAGCCCGGTTTGTTGGTGCAGCTGCGTCAGCGTTTGCAGTCGGATCGTTATGCCATTGTCGAGGTCAATGGTCTGGAAGCAAACAAGCCAGCCAATGAAGCACATTTTGCCATTTTACAAGTCAATATCGCAGCCTTGTCGTTTACCCCTTCAACCTATGATGCGGGCGGCATTGCGACGCAATACAGGATGATCTTCAGTGGTTCATTGTTGCTGGAGAAGCAAGGCCAAACGATTTGGCGTAGTGGTTTGATTCAGCGTCAGGGTGATGTGTTTGTTAGTTCTGAGCCGACTGGTATCGAAGCGTCACGTGAGCGCTTGTTGGCGGATTTAAGCAAGCAATGGTTATCTGATGCGGTGGGACGCATCCGTTCCGGTTTTTGATGAATATGACGCAGTTATCTTGATATGCGATTGAATCCTGAGCGCCTGTTATCGGCACAATCGCTGCCGCCGCAACATCATGTATATTATTTGTTTGGTGAAGATCACGATGCCTTGTTTGAAGCTGCCGAAGCACTTCTGGCGGCTGATGAGCATGCGGCGGGGCATCGCATGCGTGTGGATGTGAACGAACTGGCTCGTATCGAAGAACAAACGAGAAACCAGGGTCTATTCGGGCCATCGCGCTGTTATGCGCTGGTGCGCAATGCCCAGTCGGCCAATGTCAAACAAGCGGCGCATTTGTTGAAATTGGTCGCAAGCCTGTCTGATGATCATCGTTTGATTGTTTGTGCGCCGGGCATGGATTGGAAAAAAGCACTGCATAAAAAGATGCAGGCGGTATCAACTCTGGCGCAGTGTGAATTTCATCTGCCGGATGAATCGGGCTTTAAGCGCTGGCTGGATCATGAGTTGCAAGGCTCGGGCTTGAAGATCAGTGATGAGGCTGTGTTATGGATGGCTGAAAGTCTGTTCGGCATGCGTTTGGCTGCACGTCAGATGATCCAGCGCTTGCGCTGGTATGATGCGGGTTCGGGGGCTGAACTGGGGCTGGATGTGGTGGCTGAGCTGTTGGGTGAACGCGCACCGCATGCTTTGGAGGAATGGTGTCATGCCACTGCCATGCGCAGGCCGGAGGCTGTATCTCTGGCACAGCGTTTGTTGCGCGATCAGCAGGTGGCGGAAGTGCAAATGATTTCATGGCTGGGTACACGTATGCAGCAGCTATTGATGTATTGCTGGTTTCAGGCCAAACGTGATCGTAATCCTTTGCAAGCGGCCAAGGTGTTTGGCGATGCACGCCATCAGGTGGCCAAAGAAGCGGCGTTGTGGCGTGGCTCGGAATTAACTGCGGCGATGGGGCGCATTGTGCAGGCTGAAAAGCTGATCAAAGGCGCATCGGTGGAAGATAAGGCGGTGGTGATTGAGCAACTAACGCTGGCTTTGATTGAACAACAGTCGTCAGCATGAAGGCACAGCACGGACAGTGCGCACAACAGGCTGAAGCACAGGATTGGTTGGCTTTTGAACGCGCACATGTGTGGCACCCTTATGCCAGCATGAAAACACCCATTGCAGCTTATGCGGTGAAACGTGCAGCTGGTGTTTATCTGGAGTTTGAAGATGGGCGACAGATCATCGATGGCATGTCGTCATGGTGGAGTGCCATTCACGGTTACAATGTACCTGCCTTGAATGCGGCGATTGAACAGCAATTAAAGGATATGTCGCATGTGATGTTTGGCGGCTTAACGCATCAACCGGCAGCGAGGCTGGCCGAAAAATTATTATCCATCACACCGGCCAATATGAATCACGTGTTCTTCGCCGATTCGGGTTCGGTGGCTGTGGAAGTGGCGATGAAAATGGCGCTGCAATTCTGGCAGGCTACGGGCAAGACCAAAAAAAACCGCTTTTTAACCATTCGCTCGGGCTATCACGGTGATACGTTTGGCGCGATGAGCGTCTGTGATCCGGATTCAGGCATGCATCATTTGTTTTCCTCCCTGCTGGCTGCGCAGTTGTTTGTCGATGCACCCACCGCTGCTTCGGATGATGATTGGCATGCAGATCAGATTGATTCGTTTAAGGCCGCAATTGAAGATCATCAGCATGAGCTGGCAGCGGTTATTCTTGAGCCGCTTGTGCAGGGCGCAGGTGGCATGCGTTTTTATGCGCCGGAGTTTCTGCGACAGGTGAGAAAGCTGTGCGATGAATATGATGTGTTACTCATCCTCGATGAAATCGCCACAGGCTTTGGCCGTACCGGTACGATGTTCGCCTGTGAGCAGGCCGCTGTTGAGCCGGATATCCTCTGTGTGGGTAAGGCGTTAACCGGTGGTTATATGAGCTTAGCGGCGACCTTATGCTCAGCTGCTGTTTGCGATGGTATTCATCAGGATGGATCGGGAGTATTGATGCACGGGCCGACATTCATGGCCAATCCTTTGGCCTGTGCGGTGGCGTTGGCCAGTATTGAGTTATTGCTGGCTTCACCCTGGCAGCAGCGTGTGCAGTCTATTGAACGGCAATTAAAAACAGAACTGGATCCGTGCTTATCTTATGCAAGCGTTGCCGATGTGCGTATCAAAGGCGCGATAGGGGTGGTCGAAATGCACCGGTCGGTGGATGTGCAGGCAGTGCAGCAGGCATTGATCGAGCAGGGGGTCTGGTTACGTCCGTTTGGCAAACTACTTTACACCATGCCGCCATTCACGATCAGCCCATCACAGCTCAGTCAAATCACCTCAGCCATCAAGGCTGTGAGTCAATAGTCCCAATGCATGCCATCAGGGCAATCGCATTAAAATATCCTGAGTTTTATTATGCTTTTAGCTAATCCAATTTGGTCATCCCCGAATGGACAACTATTATTGTAATAGCATCAAAAAAGTGAACGGCTGTTTCCGGCCAACATCGGTCATTC
>JAUZQK010000140.1 GCA_030951025.1 Mariprofundus sp.
CATCCAGGGTTTCGATTGAAGTCGGGACCAGGCAAAGAGCAGCGCATATAAAGCGCCGGCAATAATTACCATGGCTCCAGAGAAAAAAACAATGAAGAAATCTTGCAGCTCAACAGGTTCAATCATAACATGCATCCATAATACATTTATTTTGTAGGCGCATTTTAAACAGCCTGTTGGCGAAAGGCAACGACTAAAGGTGCATTTAAAACGTATTAAATGAATGCGCGATAAAATGGCATGAATAACGGGTATTAAAACATTGTGGATTGAGTGAGTATGCGACCTGTTAAAATAGGCTCTTGCAATGAGAGTGCCGTAAAAACAAGGAGATGACGATATGACAGCATATCATTCGGTGATCGAGGCACAGCAGTGTATTTTATCGCATGTGTCGAAGATGCAGGCGGAAGAAGTGGCATTGCACGATGCCTTGGGGCGTGTATTGGCTGAAGATGTGGCAGCCAATCGTAATCATCCGCCTTACGATGTATCGGCCATGGATGGTTATGCGGTGCGTTTTGCTGATATCGAGGCGGCAACGGCTGATGCGCCGGTGCGTTTGATGGTGGTTGATGATATTCGTGCAGGATCCATGCCGCAGGTGAAGGTGTTGCAGGGCAGGGCGGCGCGCATTATGACGGGCGCGCCGACACCGGCAGGCATTGATACGGTGATTCGGGTTGAAGATACCGAAGTTGATGGTGATGATGTATTGATATTGGTGCCACCGGTGAATGGCGCGAATATTCGGCCACTGGGCGAGAATCTGCGCAATGGCGAAGTCGTACTCAGCCAGGGAATGGAAATTACACCGGGTGTGCTGGCGATTCTGGCCATGGTCAAACAGCAGCAGGTATCGGTGTTTGCACGACCGACGGTAGCGATTCTCTCTACCGGTGATGAGCTTGAAGGCATCGATGAGCCGATTGATGAAAATAAAATACCCGATGCCAATTCGCATGCCTTGTATGCACAGTGTAAAGCGCTTGGCATTACTCCGACTCTGCTTGGCATTGCACATGACAATCCGATTGAACTTCGGGCTAAATTGGCGCAGGGCTTGAAACACGATGTGTTGTTGGCCAGCGGTGGTGTATCAGTCGGTCATCACGATTTTGTGCGGCCGACACTCGATGCGCTCGGTATCAGCATGCACTTTTGGCGGGTGGCCATGCGTCCCGGTCATCCGTTGGCCTTCGGTACGACGGAAACAGGTTGTGCTGTGTTTGGCTTGCCCGGTAACCCTGTGTCGAGCATGGTGTGTTTTGAACAATTTGTAGCACCGGCATGCAAGTCTATGATGGGGTATAAAAAATGCTTTCGGCGTACCATCACCGCACGTTTAGCTCACGACTTGAGGGATAGGGCAGGGCGTGCACACTTTGTGCGTGTGACATTGACTCGGGATGAAACAGGTTATGTCGCCGCATCGACCGGCACACAGGGTAGTGGCGTGTTGATGAGCATGGCCATGGCTGAAGGTTTTGCGATTGTGCCGGCTGACGTGGAAAGTTTAAACGCTGGAGATATGGTGACGGTGCAGTTATTACAGGGCATGGATTTTCAGCCCGAAGTGGACTTATAGTCACGGATGGGCGCAGATGAACACAGATGATAAACAACTATGTTTGTAACGCTTGAATAGCAGGTTCAAAAGCTTTCACCGCAGAGGGCACAGAGTTACGCAGAGTAAAGACAAAACCTAAGTATGGTTTTCTTTGCGCACTTCGCGGTAAAATAAGTGTTATTTTCAGATTGGGAAACGTAAGGCGGGGTGAGTCGCTATTCAGTATTAAATGGTTTTATCTGTGTTGATCTGCGTGCATCTGTGGCTAAAAAAAGGATTATAAATAAATGAAAGCAAAAATTGGATTTATTACAGTATCGGATCGTGCCAGTCGCGGTGAATATGAAGACTTGGGTGGCCCGGCTATGGCAGCTTGGTTTGACCGTGTTTTAACTTCCGAATGGGAGGCGGTGAAACGTATGATTCCGGATGAGCAGGACGGCATCGAAGCTACACTGAAAGCATTGGCTGATGATGAAGGCTGTTGTTTGATTGTGACGACTGGAGGCACAGGCCCTGCGGTGCGTGATGTGACACCTGAAGCGACTGAAAAGGTATGCGAAAAGATGATGCCGGGTTTCGGAGAATTGATGCGGCAGGAGTCGCTCAAGTTTGTACCGACAGCAATTTTATCGCGTCAGACGGCTGGCATTCGTGGTCAGTCACTGATCATCAATCTGCCGGGTAAACCATCGGCCATTGATGATTGTTTAAATGCCGTGTTTCCGGCCGTACCCTATTGCATCGATTTGATTGAAGGGCCGTTTCTCATTGCTGATCCTGATCAGTGCAAGGTATTTCGCCCCAAGAAAAAATAACTATTTGGTTGCCTGGCATGGTGGTGCGAATTGAGGGGCGCTTAGTTCAGCGCCCAGGCGATTTTACATTTCTTGCAAACAAAACCTTCGCCCGCTTCAAAGACCACCTGTTTGTCACAGCGTGGGCAGGGTAGTTGCCGCAAACATTGTTTGTTTAATACAACAAATACGATGATAGAAATAAGCAAGCCGGCTGCAGCATACAACCAGTTCGATTGATGCACTGATAATACAACCGTCGCAAGCATGATCAGGCCATCAACAATGCTGATGATGGCATAGGTATATAAAAAAGGGTTTGATGGAAAAACACGCTGTTTTAATGTCATAGGCTTAGCTGCTCATTACGATTGAATGTGATGATTATTTGTTGATGTCTTTCATTTGAGTTTCCAGCTCTTTGATGCGGGCTTCCAAAGCGCTGAGTTCTTCGCGGGCTTTGCTCAGCATGGCTTCCTGCACCTGCATGCGTTCATGGGTGATAACATCAAATTGTGACAATGCACCTTCAACAATGCTGCGCACTTGTGATTCAGCACCTTGTTTGAGGCCACCGAGCATGCGTAAGCCGCTGGCGATTTTTTCTGCGATGTCATCCATGGATTGATTGTTTGCTGTCATTGTTGCTCCGTTGTTATCAATACTATGTTTGTAAAGCTATTTCGTACTATTCGAGTGCCTGGTAATATCTGTACTACCCTGTTCTGCAACAATCGAGCCTTTTACAAAGCCTGTGTCACCCGAAGGCAGTTCAACTTTCAGCCAGCCATTGGTCTTGCTGGCTTCTGCATCGAGCATGGCACCAGGTCGATACCAGCCCAGCTGTTTGGATGTATCGCTCGGCTTGGCACGCAGGGCATGGTAAGACTGAGTCTGAAAGTGTGCCATTGGCGATTGCTTTTTCAATGTTGCTTCAATCAACACAATAATGGCATGTTCAATGGATGCTTCACGGGTGATGGTTTTCACCTTGATTAGAATGGTGCTCAGGTTTTCAGTTTGCTCGCGCAGGGTAATCTCACCATTGAGTTTTTTGTTGGTGAAGGCAATGCCATAACCACCGGCAGCTTGAATTTCGAGGATGTCGATATCGAGCCGCATCTCGCGCAAGCTGGATTGTGTTGCTGCCAGAGTGGCACGCATATTGTGAGGGAAACTGACTTCCTCACTGGAGAATTGATCGCCAATCACATTGTAAAGCGCGCCGGGAATGGCAGAGACTGCAGCCACAGCAGCGCAGCCGGACAAACAGGAGGCCAGCAAGATGGCCAAGAAAGCACGTCTGAGGTGGGCTGGCTGAGTTTTTACATGCCCCATTTTTGCGCCTCCGGGTTGCTGAGTTCGAGATGATCCAGCATACGATCAACCAGAAAGTTGATGATATCATCGAGCGTTTTCGGTTGATGATAGAAGCCGGGCATGGCCGGGATAATGTGAACGCCCATATTGGATAATTTGAGCATGTTTTCCAAATGGATGCTGGAGAGCGGTGTTTCACGGGGGACAATAATCAGTTGTCGCCGTTCTTTTAGAATCACATCGGCAGCACGTTCAATCAGATTATCCGACATACCGCTGGCAATGCGCGCTAACGTACCCATGGAGCACGGCACAATGATCATTTTTTTGATACCTGCAGAGCCGGATGCGGTGGGTGAGAACCAGTCCTTTAAACTGTAACAGCGCATGGATGTTGCATCGATGTTGAGGTGGTGTGCCAAAGCCTGTGTGGTTGCGGCAGTGTTTTCGGGTAAACTTAAATCTACTTCCTGTTTCAATACCACTCTGGAAGCATCGGATAATAAGATATGTTGAAAAACATTGCTCTGAGCCAGGCGCTGAATGAGACGCAGCGCATAAGCCGCGCCGGATGCGCCTGTTATGGCAACAATCACAGCTTGTCGATCTGCTGTTGGAGGGGGTGTTTGTGCAGCGCTTGGGTTCATCAATCCGATTCGTTTAACTCCATCGTTTTTTATTCCATGTTCATTGTGCTTTAGCTAAATCACATCGAAAAACTTTCACCCAGATACAAACGGCGCGCATCCGGGTTGTCGATGATTTCATCCGGTTTGCCCTGAATGAAAATCTTACCCTCCGACATCAAATAGGCGCGATCACAAATCGATAAGGTATCGCGCACATTATGATCGGTAATCAAGATGCCGATACCCTTGCTGCGCAAGTCGGCAATGATAGTTTGAATATCTTCAACCGCAATGGGATCAACACCGGCAAAGGGTTCATCGAGCAAGAGAAACTTTGGTTTGGTGACCAGAGCGCGGGCTATTTCAGCTCGACGACGCTGGCCACCGGATAAGGTGAAGGCTTTTTGGTGTTGCACCGCCTCAATACCGAGATCGATCAGCAATAATTCTAATTCTTCTTCAATTTGAATGCTGGGCATATCGAGCGTTTCAAAAATCGCCAACAGATTATCACGCACACTGAGCTTACGGAAAATACTGGCTTCCTGTGGCAGATAACCAATGCCTTTGCGCGCCCGGATATGCATGGGGTGGTGGGTGATATCCAAATCATCGAGTTTGACATTGCCGCTATCGGCCTGAACGAGTCCGCAAACCATATAAAAACTGGTGGTTTTACCTGCGCCGTTGGGGCCCAACAGGCCGACACATTCACCGGAAAAAATATCAATGCCGACATCCGAGACCACTTGTTTATTGCGATAACTTTTATGTAAGCCGCGCGCCGAGAGATGGTGGATGCTACTCACTGGCAGGGCTCGCTTTGGGTAGCATGCTTTTGTTATCATCATCGGATTCGATGGTCATATGTGTTCTGCCACCCTTGGCCGGAAAAACCAGAGTCTTTTCCAGCTTGATATCATGGATGATTTTTTCGCCTTCAAGGCGATTACCTTTTTGTTCCAGCACAGCATTACCAATGAGTGTGAGTGTATTGTTCTTTTGATCGAGTATGGCTTTATCTGAATGGCCGCTGATATCACCTTGTTTGAGTTTAATATTACCAAAGGCTTCAGCCCGTTCGAGATCGTTATCATTGTAATAGGCCACCAATCGGTCGGAATACAATTCAAAATCATCACGTGTTAAATGTACATGATGGGTGAATGTGGCTTGATTGAGCTTGTGTAACAGGACCATTTTTTCAGATTCAATCTGGATGCTGCCAGCCTTGGCCTGAAAAGGGCTGCATAAGAGCAAAAACAGCATCAACAACGATGGGATAAAAAACCCTCGATTGATATGAAGCGGGATATCATGATGTGTGATGTGGTAAAACCTCATTGGGTTACTCCCTGCCAGTGTGGATTGCTGTCTTCGATCCAGATGCCATCATCGACATTGACCTGTTCACTATTGCGCTGCAAGTGCATATTTTTACCTCGTGCCGTGATGCTTTTACCCCAGAGCTTGAATGTCTCCGGCATGTGCAGTTGATCGCTGCTACTGTTGTAAGTCATGATATCGGTAGATATCGACCATTCATGGTAGCGCACCAGCACCTCTTTTTCGAAACGCAGGTTGCGTGTTAAAGGATTAAACCATGCCAATTGGCTGACAATATTGATTTCTTGCTGCGCTTCAGTGTATAGCACCAGCACAGGCTTGCTCAGTCGCATCTGGCCATCGAGCTGTTGGTTGGCTTCTTCGGCTCGCAGTTGCCAGATAATATTACCATCTTTGCGCTCAACGATGACTGGGCTTTCAACCTGAGTCTTGGGTTCTTCTGTGCTTGCCGTGTTGCTCGCGGTCGGCTGATCGGAGCCGGATTCCTGCATCAAGCCAATGGCGAGAGCAATGCTGCCAATAGAAATGCCCAGGCTAAGCCATTTGATGCCCGACCAGGTTTTTTGTTGCATGCGAGCCTAGCGATTCCAACCGCATGCAGCAGGGCTGATATCGTAACGGGCTTTGACGATTTCATCCCACTTGCCTGCTGCCAGAATGAGTCCTTCGGCAGCCTGCCGGATAGCGCCGCGACCGCCATTGTCATCGCTTAACCAATCGACATAGGAACGCACGGCAAGATGGGCATCGTTCGGAGCCAGGCTGAG
>JAUZQK010000141.1 GCA_030951025.1 Mariprofundus sp.
CAGCAATTAATGCAGAAGTATCTATTGTGACATACATTTGAAACTCCCATCAAGTACATATGTACATACAATAGTAAATTCAACGTGCTTTGTACAGCTAACGCCGAAGTTCACCTTCGGCAAACCGCGCAGCATTTTTTGGCCGTTTCAGTTTACCACTCTCAAAGGCTTCGAGGATTTCTCTCTCTTCTGAATCAAACTTGTTCATTGAATGCTCCTGAATACTGTTTGGTCGCTTTGCGATTGGGAATAATGGTTTTCAAGAATATTTCATTTTCGCTTTCAATAAAAGGCACGAGGTATGCGTAACCTTCAATGAAAACAACAGGAATCCTCTGTCTTGGATAGCAGTGTCGGGGATCCACCTATAACATATGGATTTCCCCCAGGGGTCTCTCTCTGCCTTCGGCATTCACCTTGTCCGATGAAACCTTCGGAAATGACGAAACTTTTAGTACATTGCCAAATCATGCCCCGCTTTTTAATGCGAATGCCCTGAGTTAATGAGCCTTTCGGTTTGACTGTTTATTATGGGCTTGGAGCGGCGGTGGTAAGGTTTTTAGTTCTGGCTAACTTTTTTGCCGAACAAGCGTTGGGTGGCATGCTTGATGTCTAAGGCAATGCCGAGGGCTGCGGGTACAGAAAACAGGGTGATGATGGTGGAAAACATCAAGCCCCATGATAATGCCAGCGCCATGGGGGCGACGAAGGGATCATGGCCACCCCAGCCGTAAGCGGTGGGTAGCAGGCCGACGACGGTGGTGATAGCGGTGAGTAAAACAGCCCGCAAACGGCGTTTGCCACTTTCTAAAATCGCTTCACGCCAGGGTACACCGTCCGCAATCAAACGTTGAATAAATACAGCCATGACCAGCGATGCATTGACCACCACGCCAGTGAGGGCAACAAAGCCCATCATGGCCATAAAGGAAAGAGCCGCACCATGCACAAAGAAACCGACAATAATGCCAATCGCGCCAAAGGGAATCGCCAGCATCACCAGAATAGGATAACCAATGCGATTAAACTGAATGGCCAGAATCGCAAAGATGCCAAACAGGGCGAAGACAAAGCTGAAAATCAAACCACGCACGGATTCCTGTGATTTTTCCTCTTCACCACCGAGATGCACGTGTACCGTATCGGCATCCTCAGCCAGCCAGATATCTTGCAATGCCGATACCCGCGTATTGACCTCTTTGGAGGTCATGTTTTTCTGATCCACTTCAGCCGACACATTGATCACACGACGGCCATCACGATGGCGGATAGAGCTGGTGCCAGAACGGTGTTCGATATGGGCAACACGGAAGAGGGGCACAAGACCGCCTCGATTGTTGGGGATTTCGAGCTGCATTAAGGTGTCTATATCGCGTTGTGCCTGGATGGGGTAACGGATGGTGACATCGATTTCTTTTTTACCCCGTTTGATGGTGGAGACACGTAAACCATCGAAAGCAGCCTTGATATGGATGCCGGCAGTGGCCAAATCAACGCCAGCATAGGCTGCCATTTTGCGATCCATGACAATACGGATCTCTGGATCACCTTTTTCCAAATCACTCTCAACCGCATAGACACCCTTGATGTTATCAATTTGTTTGATCAGGCGTTCGGCTACACGCGCCATGGCGATCTCATCAGAGCCGGTCAGCTCCACCTGTAGGGCGCGGCCAACAGGTGGGCCGCCTTTTTGCATGGCAAAGCTGATCTGCATATTGGGAAAGAGGGCGGGGATTTCTTGTTCAATTGAATCCATCACATCATAAGCGCTGACTTCACGCTCGGTGAATGGAATGAGAATGACACGTTCAAAGCCAAAACGATCGCCAATTTGTTTGAGTGTCTCACGCTGGTCGGCACTATTCTCACCCGCCATCATGGTGGTAGTTTCCAGAATGGCAGGATCGATGCGTTTGCGCACTTCGATGTCGAGCAGTTTCAATTGGTCGCGGGTTTCTTCCAGCGTGGTGCCGGTGGGCAGATTAACGCGCAGATAAAAGGTCGATTCAGCACCGGACGGGAAAAGCTGGAATTTCATGGTGCTGGCTAAGCCAAGCGAGGCCAATAAGCCTGCCAGGGTGAGTAGAATGGTTAAGTAGCGTAGCTTGACGGCCTTTTTCAAAAACCAGGCATAAATCCGTGTGATCCAGATGAAAAAGATGCGTTCTTTGGGTTGTTTGTTGGCATTGGCCACATCGCGAATGTGATTCGGCAAAATGAAAATCGCTTCAAACCAGGAAAAGGCCAGCAGCACAACCACCACGACAGGGATGGAATAAATAAACTTTCCAATGATGCCATCCATATACATCAGCGGTAAAAAGGCCACGATGGTGGTCAGTACGGTGGCTGTGACGGGGCCAATCAATTCATACGTGCCCTCAATAGCTGCCTGTTCAGGCGAGAGGCCGCGCTCCATGTGGTAGGTGGCGTTTTCACCAATAATAATGGCATCATCAACCATCAGACCAAGCACCATAATAAAGCCGAACATGACCAGTAAATTGAGTGTGATGCCTGCCGCATAAAGCACAGCGATGCCGGAAAAGAATATGATGGGTAAACCCCAAACCGTGGTCAGGGCAACGGCTGGACGCAGGAATAACATCAACAAGAGCAATACCAGCGCCAAGCCGATCATGCCGTTGTTGGTCAATACAGCCAGCCGCAAACGGGTGACGGTGGATAAATCATTGTAGGCACTGACATGCACACCTGCACCATATTTGTCTGGAATGGTATCGAGATAATTGCGCACACGATCAACCAGCTCAATGATGTCGGCATCGGCGTTTTTGATCACAATCATACTGATGGCAGGGTCGCCTTGTGCACCAACATAGCGGTAGGGGCGCTGCAGGGTTTCAGTCACTTCGGCAACGTCTTTTAAATAAAGCGCCTGCCCCAGTTCATTGGCGCGCAATACCAGCATGCCTGCATCTTCAGCCGAACTGAATTCGCCGGTAATGCGGATAATGCTTTGCCCATCCGGTGATTTTAAGCGGCCACCGGGAGCATCAACATTCCAGCCTTGTACCAATTTTATAATATCATTGATGGAGATACGCGCACGGCGCATTTTGACCGGATCAGGCACAATGCGTATTTCTTCTTTTAAATCACCCTGAATAAACACTTTAGAAACGCCATCGAGATCACGCACATCATCTTCGATATTATTACTTAAATGTTTGAGTGCGAGCGGTTCAAAATCACCGAAAATGGAAAAGGTGAGTACTGGCGCTTGTTCCGATTTAATTTCATGGATGACCGGATCTGCTGGCAGATCCAGTGGTAGATCGGCGCGATTGATGGCTTGCTGAATGTCGGAAACCAGCCGTGAGCGGTCTTTGAAGTTCGGGTCCACCTCGATGACAATTTGCATGGTGCCGGAGAAGGCGGTTGATCGTATGGCGTTAATGCCATCCACGCCTTTAAGCTCTTGCTCAATCGGCGTGAGCATCAAACGTTCCACTTCACGCGGTGCAGCACCCGGATAAGCGCCGCTGACTACGATAATATCAAAATTCACACTGGGGAATGCTTCGCGTTGCATTTGTGTGGCTGCATAAATACCAGCGGCAAGTAGAAACAGCGAAATCAGATTCACCATCACGCCACGTTTAACAAAAAAAGCGATGATATTTTTCATCTTAGAGTAAACCAGCCATGTTTTCAGGCAGTAGCATGATATTAAAATCATACAGCAAACGGCCTTGCGCCCAGGCCAGCTGCGTTTGTGCCAGTTCAATGGTCAGTTGTTGCAATTGCGCATTGAGATCGGCGTTTCTCAGCTCACCCTCAAATTGAACAAGGGTGGCTGTATCAGAGCGACCCTGTCGGTAACGTTTCATTTCAGCATTGAATTTGCGTTGCTCAGCTTTGACCTGTTGTCTGGCCACAGCAAGGGTGGGGATGGCGGCTGTAATGGCTGTCTGGGCGGCCGAAATATCATCTTTGATTTGTTCGAGTACACGTGTGCGATCGGCTTCAATACGTTGGCGTTGCAGTTCCGCTTTGCGGATGCCTGCATTGACTGCGCCGCGCCCCAGCGCATCGGAGAGCTCCAGTGAGATGGAGGCAAAATGATCATGGCTTGATAAGCCGGCCACAACGGCGGGTAAAGGGGTTTTATCGAGTGCGCGTGTGCCGAGTGTGGCTACGATATCCAATTGCAATTGATCGGCATCGAGGGCAATCATCAACTGGGCATTGGCGGCCTGCATTTGAGCCTCGAACACCTGCAATTCAGGACGCAATCGCTCGGCCAGACTAAGGCTGTCGGTGATGCTCTGCCCATCCAGTTTGGTGATCTGTTGGGTGAGAAAGGTATTGCGTTGCACACTTATTTTAGCGCTTGATTGATGCAGCATGAGGCGATTCAGGGTGTTTTGATTGTTTAAGCGCTGGCTGAGCGAGCGTTGTAAATCGGTGTTGCGGGCGGCCAACAGGGCTTCTGCCTGTAAACGATCAGCGCGTTCAATGAGTCCGAAACGTTCACGGGAACGTTGATAGGCCAGCAGTCTTTTGGCGCGCTTGACGGCTTGTCGGGCAATATCGATATTAATATCATCGGAGGCCAGTTGATAATAAGCGTTGATGACTTGCAGGGCTAGATTATGTGCAATCACCTGCTTTTGCTTTTTGGCTTGTTCGAGACCTGCTTCTGCACTGATCAGAGCTTGATTATAATCCGGCCGATCAGATCCCTTGAGCAGTGGATGACGATAATTGATATTGATCTGATTGCGGTAGGATGGATTGAATAACGCCAACTGGGCTGCAAAGGGAGAATTAAAACCCTGGGAGGTGCGAATATAGTTAAAATCAGCACCGATTGTGCCGCCGCTGGCCAAGGCTTTTGAAATGCTGCCACTAAGCTGGCCAATACGATTTTCGGCCGGTTGAAAATCACTGACGGTTGGTGTTTTTTCATCACTGACGATGACATTGGCAGTAATGATTGGATCGAGTATACCTTCGACCCGGTTGGTTTCTGTCGCTGCAATGGCTGTATCAATGCGACTGACATTCAATTCGGGATGTTGCTCGAGCACGGATTTGATGACCTGTTTCAGGCTCATTTCTGCTGCACTTGCATGGACGCTAAAAGCACTTATGCAAATCAGGCTGAAGGTAATATTGCGCAACAGGTGGATCACTGGAGCTCCTTTTTATCTGTGTTAAAACAAACGACGGGATCTTATCAACAAAGCCTTAACGAAACAGCAGGCATGATCGCAAATAGATTGATGATGTCAACTATTGATAAAATCAATCAATAAGATCAGTGTCAGCCTCATGGACAAGGATTTACAACAACACAACGATGGCTTGGCTGCAATTATGCCGCTTATCGGTTGCATGACCAGCCAGGTACGCTCACATGTCAGCCGTATCTGTAAGGCGACCGGTTATAATCTTACACCGGAAGAAGCCGACACATTAATGATTATCCGTCATTGTGATGCTTTACCACAATCGCGTCTGGCCAATATTCTGGGTAAAGATAAAGCCGCTGTAACACGATTGATGAACGCGTTGGTGAAAAGCGGTTTGGTGGGGCGTGTTCAGGATGAACAGGATCGACGTATTGTGCGTGCCCAGATTACTGAAGAAGGCAAGCAGGCTTTTGTACAAGTCTGGCCTGAACTCAAAAAGTTGAGTGATTTGGCGCTGCAGGGTATTGCTACGCATGATTTGCATTCGATGCAAAAAACATTAATGACTATCAACGCTAATCTGGGTTCAATGAACGAACTGGATTAACTATTGAGCAGGGTATATCTACTTCCTTAAAGCCTCGGCGACTTCAGATGCCTTGTCCGTGAGTGGTGAAAATTCAATTTGCATCTGCCCCATGACCTGCGTCAAAGTAAAGCTGTCGAACTTAGGGTGATCGTGTTGTTTTCTCATTCAGTACAAAGGTAATCGACGGTGTGCTTTCACTGCGTTGCAAGTTCACATACACCTTGCCATCCGGCGCTGCCAACACACCAGAGATACGTGCAACAGGATGATGCACAACATCATACAGGCTATGTCCATCCCATGCCCACAGTGTCGATGGCGTTGCATCATCGGTAATCCATAACCAGCCACGTGATGCATCCCATGACATATCCACAGGCTGACGCAACGCATTCTTCTCTAGCCACGTCGAAAGCGTTGGCTGCCTGGCTTCATGATGTAACGTTCCATTATCCAGAACGCTATCGTGCAACTGTAAAATCCGGCCAGCGCCAGACTCCGCCAGCAATAATGTTCCATCCGGCAAACGTTCAATATCACTGATCGCCGCAAACTGTTGCGCCCCCAGATGCAATGCCATCGTCACAGTATCTTCCGCTTCCACCGTCAACCAACCCTTAGCCGCATGCCACACGGCCAACGAACGTGTGACGAAATCAAACCGGTACAAACAGCCGCCTTTGCGCGTGTCAGCCAAATAAGCCTTGTGCTGGTCGGCAGAAAAAGCAATGGCGCGGTGGGCAAAGTGCCCTGCTAACAGAAACGCTGCAAAGCCCGGATATGTACTATCTCCACTTTGGGCAATCACACGTTGACCTTCAGGGAAATGCGCCGGATCAAGCATGCGCCATATCTCACCCCGGGCTTCACCCTCGGCCACCCACAGCGACTTATCCGGCGCAAAATGCAAGCCCAGCACATTACGCAAGCCTTCCACCAGCACTTGCGTACGGCCTGTTTTCACATCCAGCACCGCAACACTGGCCGTATTGCTGTATTCACTCAGTTCGCTACCAAAATACAAGCGGCCCCTTTCCGCATCCAGTGCCATTTTGTTGGGCATCATCTGCTTCCATGCCCCCAGCGAGTGATATGTCCAGCCGGGTGCAATGACCAGGCCAATCATGTTCCTCCCGCCCTGACAGCCGAGCAACAACACCAGCATGAGGCAGCTCAAGCCCAAAAGCCGATATTTAGTTCGCTTACATAACCGAATCAACAGATTGTACCACGGTGGGCGCGGGGGGAGTCGCTATTCAAAACCATCACATGCCATTGCCAAAAGCTGGATCATGGATATTCACATCATTGCGCACCTGTTTTAGAGCGCGCCCGTAACCCATCAAGATATCAAGGTTCCAGCGTAAGCGGGCTTTGTAATACGTATCCGACTTTTGATCATTATCATCCGGATCGGCATTAAAAACACGCTCCACATCCCGAATAATGAGTTGCTCGGGGATGTAACACAGGCGATTATTTTTATAACTGCTCATACGCAATTCCGCCACCGGATAAGCACCTCCGTTGGATGCGGAAACGCTGACGATCAAGGCTGGCTTGTGACCCAACTCAAAGCGACTGAACAACAAAAAGAAATTTTTCAGACCGGCAGGCACCTGACCATGCCATTCCGGTGTGATAATAACCAGTGCATCACTCTGCGTCAGTTGCGCTTTTAAGGGAGCAAGCCGTTCAATCCAGCCTTCATTCGACTGCCAAATCGATTGATCCCAGAGGGGCAGCGGATTATCCGCCAATAAATAGAGAAACGGTTCGGCCTCATCAACCTGTTCGTGCAACAGGTTTTCAATATAACGCCCTATTTTTTCACTCTGCGAGGGATTGCGATGGCTGCCACTGACAATGGTGATATGCATACGTTCAGACCTTCGTCAGGGTGTTTTGATCCGTATGATGAAAAATCGCATCATTCACCGGAATCCATAACTGGGTGTCTTCTTTATAACTGAATTGACCATGCGCAGACATATCCACATCGAGCGTATAGTTCATCGTTTTGTAGGATGCATCGAGATATGTATTGGATAAAATTCCATAAGTTTCCGAACCCACAGCGGCCGACAAATGGAAACGCGTGCTATCTGCTTCAGCATCCCCACCTGCATTGATCAGCACACCACGCGGCACCATGAAACAGCGTAATACCTGTTGATTGCCAGCATCCCATAACCAATAACCCAGCTCTTCATGAAAGGCATCCTGCTCACCCAAACGCCAGGCAGTCATCGCATAACGCAGGCCGTACAGTAGCTGCGGTCCGTTACGCACCGGGCCAAGCGGTTCAAACACAACACGCTCACGGTAGCGAGTCTCTTTTTCCTGACTGTGCACACGTGAGACATCAATGCCCTGATCACCTTCCCAAATGCCTGCCAATGCGGCCAATGGCCCCAGGTTTTGAATAATCTGTTCGTCCATCATATCTCCTTTATGTTGCAATCTTGATCACCATAGATGTAACAAAGCCCCAAGCCAAGTTAAAAAACAATTGGCAATATTCTCATGGATACCTCCAAATGATCGGATGAGTTTAGGCCAGAAACAGCTTCAAGCCCAGCCTGAATAGAGGCACTGTTGCAAGCACTTCAAGCCATGCGAATGAGCCAACACAGCAGTATAAAGACAAAGTGATGCGGAGGCTTGGCCACCGCATCACTTCAAACGCACTGTTTACAGTGTTTTTCCATCATCAAAGCGATCCAGGTTCATCACTTTTGTCCAGGCTCTGATAAAATCATGCACGAACTTTTCTTTCGAGTTATCAAAGGCGTAAACCTCTGCAACCGCCCGTAACTCCGAGTTAGAGCCAAAGATCAGATCCACAGATGTTGCTGTCCATTTGTGTTGACCCGTTTTCCGATCATAACCTTCATAAACACCTGCCGCGTTGGCTGACTGCTTCCACTGCGTAGACATATCCAGCAGGTTTACAAAAAAGTCATTGCTCAGCGTTCCCGGCCTGTCGGTAAAGACCCCATGTCCGGATTGCCCGTAGTTCGCATTCAACACACGCATACCGCCAATCAGAACAGTCATCTCGGGCACGGACAAGTTGAGCAAACCAGCTTTATCGACCAGCATATCCGTTGGTGAACGGTAGCTGTGTTTGCTGAAATAATTCCGGAAGCCATCGGCTGCAGGTTCAAGCACGGCAAACGACTTTACATCGGTTTGTTGCTGCGATGCATCCGTACGCCCCGGCCTGAACGGAACGGCAACGTCATAACCTGCTTGCTGCGCTGCTTGCTCAATCGCAGCAGCCCCACCGAGGACAATCATATCTGCCAATGACACCTGTTTGTTGCCAGCCAATGAAGCATTGAACGACTTTTGGATATCCTCAAGCGTTGCCAGCACCTTGGCCAGCTCTGTCGGACTGTTGGCAGTCCAGCCTTTTTGTGGTTCCAGACGTATGCGTGCGCCATTTGCGCCGCCTCGCATATCACTGCCACGGAAGCTGGAAGCCGATGCCCAAGCAGTTCTGACCAGTTCAGGCACACGCAATCCTGATGCAAGAATACTGAGTTTGATCTTAGCCATGTCTTTGCTATCGATTAATTTATAATCGATAGCTGGAACAGGATCCTGCCAAATCATCGTCTCATCCGGCACATCGGCACCAATATAGCGCGCACGCGGCCCCATATCGCGGTGGGTCAGCTTAAACCAGGCGCTGGCAAATGCATGTTCAAACGCTTCCGGATGTTTCTGAAAACGCATTGCAATGGCTCTAAAGTCCGGATCGAATTTCAGCGCCAGATCGGTGGTAAACATGATTGGCGCATGACCTTTAGCCTTAACATGCGCATCCGGCACCGTATTGGCGGCAGATTTATCTGTTGGTATCCACTGGCTAGCACCGGCAGGGCTTTTGCTCTGCTGCCAATCGAAGTTGAATAGATTATCCAAATACATGGTTGTCCACTGCGTTGGAGAGGCAGTCCATGCGCCCTCCAAGCCACTGGTTACGGTATCTTCGGCATTGCCTTTACCACACTTGTTTCTCCAACCGAAACCCTGCTCTTCCATGGCTGAGGCGGCAGGAGCTGCGCCCACGCACTTGGACGGCTTATGTGCGCCATGTGCTTTACCAAAAGTGTGACCGCCTGCGATGAGCGCTACAATCTCTTCATCATTCATCGCCATGCGGCCGAAGGACTCACGAATATCCGCTGCTGCAGCCAATGGATCAGAATTGCCGTTCGGCCCTTCCGGGTTGACATAAATCAGCCCCATCTGAACAGCAGCCAAGGGTTGCTCCAAAGCTCCATCTTTACTATGCCGTTTATCATCCAGAAATTTACTCTCAGAGCCCCAGTAAACCAGATCAGCCTCCCAGTCATCCTCACGCCCTCCAGCAAAACCAAGGGTCTTGAAACCCATGTTTTCCATCGCGACGTTACCGGACAAAATCATCAAGTCGGCCCATGAAATGCCTTCCCCGTACTTTTGTTTGACAGGCCAGAGCAAGCGCCTTGCCTTATCCAGGTTGCCATTATCCGGCCAGCTGTTGAGCGGCTCAAAACGCTGTTGCCCGCCACCAGCACCACCGCGTCCGTCACCTGTACGGTACGTACCGGCGTTATGCCATGCCAGACGAATAAAAAATGGCCCGTAATTCCCGTAATCGGCCGGCCACCAGTCTTGAGATGTGGTCAACAAGGTGTCGATATCTTTCTTCACAGCCTGCAGATCCAGCTGTTTGAATGCTGCTGCATAATTAAAATGCTGCCCCAACGGATTGGATGCAACACTGTGCGCTCGCAGTGGACTTAAATTGAGTTGTTCGGGCCACCAGAATTGATTTGTTCTGGCTTCACCCTTCGTATCGCTAACAGGGTCTGCTATGCTGATCGCTGGCAAGGATAGGGGTATCAACGCTGCCAGCGTCATGCTTATGATGAGATTACGTGTTTTCATCGATTCATTCTCCTTTTATGTTTCTGCTTGTGCTGCAATCATTGATGATTGTGCCCAACCGGCGATGATAGGCAGCATGCATAGGGGGAATGGTAATAACAGCCCTTATATATGTATAATTGATTGATATTATTATATTGATAGCCTGCAACTATAATGGAGGTGGCGATGAATTTACGTGAAATGTCATACCTGGTTGCCGTAGCTGATTTGCATCATTTCAGCAAAGCGGCCGAACAGTGCAATGTCAGTCAACCGACCCTGAGCACACAAATAAAGAAAATGGAACAATGGCTCGGCATAAAAATCTTCGAGCGCAATAATAAGCGTGTCATGATTACTGAAGCCGGGCGAGACATCATACAATCGGCAAAAAAAATCCTGCAGGAAGTGGAGCGCATCAAAGAGATTGCCGAATGTTCGCAGAACCCTCTGGCCGGAAAATTCCGGCTTGGCGCATTTCCGACCCTGTCCACTTATGTATTTCCGAGCATTGTGCCGCAGATTAAAGCGCTCATGCCAGATCTGCGCCTTATTCTCATCGAAGATAAAACCTCTGCCTTAATGGAAAGCCTGCACCGAGGCGATATTGATGCAGCACTGTTTGCACTGCCGCTGCATGATGATTTTTTTGAGGTCAAAGCGCTGTTTGACGACCGCTTTTTCCTGGCCGTTCCGCCGAACCACCCCCTGGCAGAGCATACTGAAATAGCCGTGGAGGCGCTTGCCAGTTACCGTTTATTATTGTTGGAAGAAGGGCATTGTCTGCGGGATAACGCTCTGGAGATTTGTCAGCAACACAATATTGCAGAAGAACAGGATTTTCGAGCCACCGGTCTTGAAACGCTGCGTCAGATGGTGATGGCCGGTACCGGCATTACCCTCATGCCGGAAATCGCCATCAATGCGCACGAAACGGGCATACATTACATCCCCTTTACGGAGCCAACACCATACAGAAGCATAGGACTGGCTTATCGAAAAACATCAACAAAAAAAGAAATCATTCAACACGTTGAAGACGTATTGAAAAGCTTCCATCGCTAAGCAAGGGCTGATTAAAAAAAAAGGGGGGGGACTACATTTTCGATGCTCGTTTTTTCGGATTCCACCCATGAGCGGGATATGTTTTGGTCATTTTATTGAACTTTTCGTTGTTAGTTTCCAGATTGGACAACTTATGCGCTTCAAAGGCGAACAGCTTGCGTGCTTCTAAGCCGAATCACGAGCAATGTTGTGATGTGTGTGGCTTTTGATACATTGCGGCAAGTTTTTTAATGTTGCGGGACAGCAACTATCTCCAGTCAAAAGGGCGCTTGCAATATGTGGTTTAAAAATATTCATATCTATAAATTTGAAGATGACTTTAAGTTGGCTGCTGGGCAGCTGCATGAGGCATTAGAGCGACGCAAGGCACGCGCTTGCGGACAGATGGAATTGGCATGTGAAGGCTGGGAAAAACCATTGGGTCATGCCGGTCAACTACTGGTGCATGAGAGCAATGGCGCTTTGATGTTGTGTTTGCGTCGTGAAGATAAAGTATTGCCGGCTTCATTGGTGCGAGAGCAGGTGGCTGAGCGTGCACTGCAACTGGAAGCGGAAACAGGGCGCTCTCTTGGGCGCAAGGAAAAAGGCGATATTAAAGAGCAAGTGTTGCAGGAGCTGTTGCCGAGAGCGCTTGTTCGCGCCAGTCACACGTATGCCTGCATTATGCCAAAACAAGGCTGGTTGGTGGTGGATGCTTCGAGCGCCAATAAGGCCGATGCATTGATTGAATTGCTGCGCAAAACGGTGGTGTCGCTCAATGTGGTCTTGCCAGCGACCAAGGAATCACCGGAATCGGCCATGACCCGTTGGTTAATGCATGATGATGTCTTGCCTGCCGGTTTTACGACGGAAGATGAATGTGAATTGCAGGCGGGGGAAGGTGCTGAAGGCATTGTGCGTTGTAAATATGTGGATGTGTCGTCATCGGAAGTGCGCGCGCATGTGGATTTAGGGCGGCGGGTGAAGAAATTAGCGATGAACTGGAATGAGCGTTTATCTTTTGTTCTGCATGAGGATATGTCGGTACACCGTTTAAAATTTGATGCTGCGGTGTTGGATGAAGCGGGAGAATCCGGTGGTGATGAAATCAGCCAGTTTGATACCGATTTTACCTTGATGGTGGCTGAATTCGCTGAATTTATACCGGAGCTTCTGGCTGCTCTGAATACTGAAACATAGTTTTTAAACGTGGCAGTATATGCAGTAGGGGATATTCAGGGCTGTTATAAGCAGCTCAGGAAGTTGCTTAAAAGAGTAAAGTTTAATGCCGCCAAGGATACGCTCTGGTGCGTTGGCGATCTGGTGAATCGTGGCCCTGATTCGTTGAAAACAATACGTTTTCTTAAAGATCTCGGTGATGCATGTGTGTGTGTGCTGGGCAACCATGATTTGCATTTGTTGGAGCTTGCTGCAGGAGCTTCGAGTTCTCGCAGTGATACCTTAAAACAGGTGATTGATGCGCCGGATTGTAAAAAGCTGATCAAATGGCTGCGTTTTCGCCCCTTGTTGCATCATGATGCCAGTCTGCGCTGGACGATGGTGCATGCGGGGCTGCATCCAGCTTGGACATTGAAACGCGCAATAAACCGGGCTAAACATGTAGAAAAGAGATTGCGTGGAAAAGGCTGGAAAGACTTTTGTCGGCAATTGAATCAGGTGAAATTTCCGGTGCGTAAGCCGTATAAGGGTAGAAAATCACGGGCGCTGTTTAGTGTGGCTGTGATGACACGCACGCGCTATTGCACCAGTGACGGGGCATTTAGCTGGAGTGTACGCAGCGGTAAAAGTAGAAAATATCGTGATAAACCCTGGTATGCGCATAAACGTGCCAAATGGCAGCGCCGAACTAGTGTGGTGTATGGTCATTGGGCTGCTCAGGGTTTGGTAACCGATCAGCCGCATGTGCTGGGGCTCGATAGTGGTTGTGTTTGGGGCAATACCTTAACCCTGGCGCGATTGAGAAAGGGTGGTCGGTTTAAAATTGTAGCTCAGGTTGGTGCTTAAAGTCGTTTGATTATATCTGCTTAATCGTTTTCTGCTGAATAATGAAACTGTTCATCGGCATGCAATCGTAAACAGTTTTTACCTGCTTTCTTGGCCTGATAGACAGCCAAATCAGCCAGCTTGAGTAAGGTTTTGGCATCCAGGGTTTCAGCTGATTGTGTGGCCATGCCAATCGATACTGTGATGTTGAGCTCAGGCGCATCGCTGAGGCTAATTTCTGCAATGTGTTTGAGTATACGCAGACCGACTTGTTCGATGTGCTGTCCGCTCAATGAATCGGACGGTAACAGAACAATAAATTCATCACCACCATAGCGGGCACACACATCATAATCGCGAATGCTGCGGGCGATGCTGTTGGCGATTTCCTTGAGTACGACATCACCCATGGGGTGACCATAGTTGTCATTCACATGTTTGAAGTCATCGATATCAATAAAAGCACAGCTCAGGGTGGAAAACTTATTGCGTTGAATGCGGCTGACTTCCTGTTGTAGTTGTTGATCAAAATAACGGCGATTGTACATGCCTGTGAGCGCATCATTGATGGCCATGTGTTCCAGATGTTTGTATTGCTGCAAGGTTTTGGCGGCTGTATTCAAATGGATGGATGACATATTCAGGCTGGTACGTTGTTCCCGGTCCAGCTTATCGGGCACATGCATCAATAGGGCGGCGATGATTTGATTCTGATGCCAGAGTGGCAGGATCAGATTGTAGGAAATGCGATCATCGCCAATGGGTTGTTTTAGAAGTTTAAAGCGATGATGCTGTTTAAGCTCGTGACATATATTTTGAGTCGCGTTGATGATGTGTTCATCGCAGTCTGGTTTTGCCTCACCATTTGTATGTACGATGCTGCCGCTAGCATCATCATTAAAAACCATCACCAGCCCGTAGCTTGTGTGCAAGAGCCTTTCCAAGCTTAACAGCGATGTGTGCATAATATCAGCCAGTGACGGATGATTTTCCAACTGGGTGGTGATCTCAAGCATACTATCGAGTAAATCCAGCCGTGCATTTTGTGAGTGGATAGTTTTTTTGTGTTTCAATTGTTTGGCTACAAGATCAAAGACGAGCTTGGCTGATTTGCCTGCAATCAGTTCGATTTGGCGGGCTGCTAAATCTGTTGCGATGGCATCGCCCATCGTCTGATCACCGGTGACATCGATTACGATATCACCGTTGAATGCCTGTAAAGCTTGTTTTCTGTCGATTGAGGTGTGGATGCCCAAGCTGTTGGCCAGCGGAAATGCAATGGCGTGTTGATGAATATCGACAATGCTGTGAATGGCAATCCAGTCGTAATGTTGTAACGCATCAAGCATGGCCAAGCCGCCGCGTCCAGCACCGAGGATAAGTAAATTCACCTGGTCGGCATTGTTGGCAACGCTGGCCAGTGCTGAGACTGTTTTTTGCATGGTTTGTTTATTGCTCTACTTCTGAAGCAGAATGATCATCGAATATAGCTGTGACAGGGGCATGATCCGAATACCAGCTATCGGTGAATACGCTGACTGATTGAGCTTTGGCAGCAATTGCTGGGGTGCACATATGATAATCGATACGCCATCCCACATTGTTGGCGCGGGCTTGGCCTCGGTTAGACCACCAGCTGTATTGTTCTTTTTCCGGGTAAAGCTGACGCAGGACATCGCTAAAGCCTGCTTTGATCCATTGATCAAACCAGGCACGCTCTTCAGGTAAAAAACCGGAGTTTTTCTGGTTGCCGCGCCAGTTTTTCAAATCAATGCGCTGGTGGGCGATATTGATATCACCGCAGACAATCAATTCACGACCATCGTTTTTGAGCCGTTTCATTAAGGCAAGAAAGCGTTCCAAAAAAGTCATTTTGATGGCTTGGCGCTGGCCTGAACTGGAGCCAGATGGAAAGTAAACGCTGATCACGGATAGGGTGGTACCATTGGGCGTTAAAAAATCAGCCATGACAAAACGACCTTCAGCATCCATATCTGACCAGTCGGTGTCTGGATCGAGTTCAGAGAGACCGATATATACGCCTGTCGGTTGTAAACGTGAATACAGAGCGACGCCGGAATAACCCGGCTTTTGGGCAAAATGATAATGATGGAAATAATTGTCTGGCGCGGCTTCGGGCGGAATCTGATGGGCATGCGCCTTGAGCTCTTGCAGACAGAGGAAATCGGCATCCTGATCGCCAAACCAGTCCCAAAAGCCTTTTTTGCTGGCGGCACGAATACCATTCAAGTTGGCAGTGATAATTTTCATCCAGCAATTATGACATTGCACATTATAAGTGCAAAAAAGACAGTGTGGTTGCGAATTGAATCTGCCTCCTGATCGTCACTAATTGCCGCCCAGGTGACGCAGGAATAATGGCAACTGGCCGGAGAGGTCAACGAAAGCATCACCCATGAGATAAATCATGGCTGGCATGCCAAGTGAAAAGGTGAGCAGACCGAGCCCGACGGTGAGTGGGAAGCTGACAAAGAACACCTGAATTTGAGGTACGGCTCGCGCCAATAAGCCGAGTGCAATATATACAAACGTGAGCAACAACATGATCGGTGCAGCAAGCTTTAATGCCAGAATAAACATGCGGGCAGCAGCATCGGTTAAATCGGTAAAGGCTGAAAAATGCCATTGCTGATCGATTGGAAAGAGGGTGAATGAATCGATTAAGGTATGAATGAACATGTGATGGGCACCGACAATCACCCACAGCAGCATGGCCAGGGTCATGGATAGTTGTGAGAGAATAGATTGTTGACTGCGGGTGACAGGATCAAAGACATTGGCCACGGTCATGCCCATTTGAAAGCTCATCAATTGGCCTGCAAACTGAGCGGCGGTAAAAATCAGCTGGGCAAACAGGGCAAGTGCTGCAGCAATAAGCATTTCCTGCAAAGCGATGGCGGCAAAGGCGATAGGCTGGAGCGGGATATTGGGCACTTGATCCTCTACCAGCGGATAAATCAGCAGGCTGATCAAGATAATCAAGCCGACTTTAACTTGTGAAGGGATGAGTTGATGTCCGAGCACGGGCAATAAAATCAGCATCGTACCAACACGCAATAACACCAATAGGGCGACGCTAATCTGCTGTACATCAAACCAGGGGAAATCCATTAATCGATCATCCTTGTTGATTAATTGGTAATGGTGGGAATCATATTAAAAATATCACGGGTGAATGAAACCAGGCGTTCGGTCATCCAGGGTGCGGCAAGAATAACGGCGGCAAAGACGGCGATGATTTTGGGTACAAAGGTCAGCGTCATCTCTTGAATCTGGGTAACGGCTTGAAACAACGAGATGGCAATACCCACCACCAAAGCAACGATCAGCATGGGCAGCGAAATAAATAATACCATCTTGACAGCTTCACTACCGAGTTGAATAACAAAATCGGGACTCATGCTGTATAACCAAGCAATAGTATGGCACGTTGGGGGTGGTGGAAAATGAAATTTAACACGGCATTACATCTTGAAACTGGCAAGCAGATTGGCTGTGATCAAATGCCAGCCATCAACCAGCACAAACAGAATAATTTTTAACGGCAACGAAATCATCACCGGCGGCAGCATCATCATACCCATACTCATCAATACACTGGCCACGACCATATCGAGAATGACAAAGGGCAGGTAAATTAAAAAGCCAATTTCAAACGCTGTGCGCAGCTCTGAAATGACAAAGGATGGAATCAATACATGCAGTGGAATATCAGTAGCTTCGGCTGGTTTTTCTAATTTTGCGGCATCGAGGAACAAGATCAAATCATCTTCTCGGGTTTGTTTGATCATGAATGCGCTCAACGGTTCGATGGCGCGATCAACTGCCACAGATTGGGTAATTTCTTCGTTGAGATAAGGCGTGAGTGCATTGCTATCAATTTTTTCCCATACCGGCATCATGATGAACAGGGTAAGAAATAAGGCGAGGCCAACCAGAATTTGATTGGGGGGCGATTGCTGGGTGCCCATGGCCTGACGCAGAAAGGCAAAGACAATGAGAATCCGGGTGAAGGAAGTCATCATAACCAGAATTGAAGGTGCCAGAGTGAGGATGGTCATCATGGCAATGATTTTCAGGCCGGTGAACCATGCGTCCGGATCTTCACTATCACCAAGACTAAATGACAGGGTGGGGATATCACCGGCATAAGCTGAGACAGGTAGCCATATAGCGATGCAAAATAATACGAACAGGATAGGTTGTTTGAATATGCTCTGGGCTTTCATTCTTGTTTGGCCTTTGTGTGTTGATTGAGGACTTTCTCGTGCTTTTTATGTTGCTCTAGTTCGTGTTCCTGAGCATGGTGCAATTGCACCATGCCACTGGGTGATAAACCAAGCAGGTAATGTTGCTCTTTGTGACGGATTTCGACGATGCTGTTTTTACTGTCAATGTGGAGGCGCTGAATGATTTTAAAATCACCATGCAGCGGCCCACCCTGATGCAGGTTCAAGCGCCTGGCTGCCCAAACCAGCAGGGCGAATAGTCCTAACACAAACGCTAGCCCCAGCATCGATTGAAGTACCATGGATAACATGCCGGTTTGCATTGCTCAGATTCTCTTGATTACGATGACAAGGTGTTGATGCGCGCCGAAGCGGACACCACTTCGGTGATACGAACGCCGAGTTTGTCACCGGTCGAGACCACTTCACCCTTGGCGAATATGCTGCCGTTGGCAAGGATTTGAACTTCAGCATTGGCTTCTTTATTGAGCTCAATCACCATACCTTTATTCATACGGGCGATTTCGTGCAAGGGCATTTTCACTCGCCCCAGCTCCACACTAATTTCCAGTGGTACATGCATAATGGTTTCAAGATTGGCTGTTTGGCCACCGCCCTGAAGATCTGTGGTCTGGTTTTCTAATGCAGTCTGTTCATCGCTCATGAGATGTCTCCTTGAGAAACAGGTGTTATGATTTCTACGGCCAGCGTGCCTTCGCGTTCGCCGGCTCGGGCTAAAAACAATGGTATATCTTCAACCCATAAGGAACATGGATCGCTGATCCTTGTTTTGAGGGGCAAAAACTCGCCGGGTTTGAGGGCGAGAAAGGTACCGATATCAATTTGGCATCGACCCATTTCAACACAGACATTGGCGGATGTTTGAGAAATGCGCTGAATCAGGTTATCTGACCATTCCGAATCGGCGCTTGTCGGCTCATCACTCACAGAGACACGCAACATTTCGAACATGGGTTCCAAAAATGAACGGGGATAATGCACACCCAGTTGTCCAGTGAGCTCATCACTTAATTTAACATCAAAATAGCTGCTGAAACATTTTTCCATGGCACCGGTGACAGCCAGGAACTGAGGATCGTGGTCGAGTTTGAATATTTGAAAATTCAACTCATGCACAGGTTGCCATAATTTACACAGCGTTTCCCCGATTTTAACGGCAATGCGTTCACTCAAACGCAATTCGACAGGTGATAAGCTGGTGGGCTCATCAGAGGCTTCACCATCACCACCGAGCATGGCATCAACAAAAGCCACAATCAGAGCCGTATCGAAGGTGACCATCATGCGGCCATAATCTTCTACTTCGAAAACAAAAAAAACTTCCGGGTGTTCGGTTGTAATCAGGTTTTTGTAAACAGTGCTTTCCAGCTTGTTGAGTTGAACGCTGATATCACGTTTGAATAGCTCATCCCATTGCTCATCCAGCATTTCGACCAATCGTTCCTGCAGATTCACAAACATGGGATAACGCTCAGGACTATCTTCATCGACATGGTCGAAATGAAAAGAATTCACCTGTTCGGGCTGTTGCATCGGGGGCAGGGATGCAAACATCGCATCGGTCTGCTCCGATGGTTTTATCTCAGCCATCAACGCTTCGATTTCCTCCGGTGCGAGAATGGGTTCACTCATGCGACTGGCCTGTGTTGAGTTTGTTTTTGCGTTCTCATAACTGCGATACCATTACTGCGATACGAAGTCAGTAAAATACAGATTTTTGATCGGCTTGCCACCCACCGCACGATTCATGCGATAAACGAGATCCTCTTTGAGGGCATATTTACCTTGTGGGGTGCGAATTTCAGAAAACTTTTTGCTCGAAAGAATGGTGATGACCAGATCATTGATTTTGATCATGTTTTCATTCACTTTAATCTTGGCTTCTTCATTGCGTACTTCCAGCTTGATTTTTGTGCGCAAAAAACGGCTTTGGTCGGTGTCTGCCAGATTGACGGTGATATTATCGATGTCCATAAATACAGGTGGCGCATCGGTTTCATCATCAGCTTCCGGTATCGTGGTCTCATCACTTTGCTCAACCGCTGCAACGGATTGCTCGGTAGGCTGCTCCATGCTGATCAGTTTCCAGGCGACAAAACCGCCAACGGCCAAGACCAGTACCAGTAAAACGAGATTAATGATGGGTAATAAACCGCCACCACCGGACTTGCCTTTGTCTTCGCCTTCTTCGTTGTCTGCCATGTGTTCCTCCACGTTCATCGTGTGTTTGTTCGTTTATAATGATCTGTGAGACCTATCTGTTTAAAACTGTTTAATCCAATTAACCTGTTCAATCTCTTGTTGGGCTGTGGCAATGCTTATTTATAGATCACAATATCAACCCGTCTGTTTTTACTGCGCCCAAATGGTGTTGCTTCTGTCGAGACCGGGCGCGAAGGGCCGTATCCTACCAGTGATAAACGTGCGGCATTGACCCCTTCATCTTCAAGTATATGCAAGACTGATGCCGATCGTGCCAGCGAGAGTGTCCATGGGTCTGCAAACTGACTGTCGCTTAGGTCAGGATCGCTGTTGGTATGGCCTTCGATACGTATTTTTCCGGGTGTCATGGCGAGCATTTGTGCCAGTTTTTTGATCGCCTTGGCATGTTCCGGTTTGAGTTTGGCCGAGCCTTTTTCAAATAGAACGGCATCGGGTATTCTGAGATAGAGCCGGTCTTTAACAATGATGCCTTTAACTTTGTGTTTCAAGGTGCTGTTTTGTAACAATGCCATGCTGTTCTGTCGCATGGCCAGCATGAGTTCCTCGGCTGAAACCAGCTTTTGCATTTCCAACGGTGGCATGATTTGAAGCTCGGTTTTGGCACCGGCATTGAGTACCGAGACTGCCTTTCTAAAGGAAGTTTCAATATCGGAAAGCCCTGTTTTATCCATAGTGGACATAGAGATCAGTAGAATAAAAAAAGTTAACATGAGGCTGACCAGATCGGCAAAGGTGGTCATCCAGGCTTCGGTATTGGCCTCATATTCAACCGGGTATTTTTTCTTTTTGGCCATTATTTACTCGGCCGTTGAATGGCAGGACGTTGACCTTTATGGATCTGGCCTTGATGCACATTTTTATCCGTAGTTGGACGGAACTTGAGGGTAATGTCTACTCTGCGATCAAATTCAGGGTGGCCTGGAACCGGATGCTGATCGCCCATACCTGCAGCAATCATGCGTGATGGGGCAACGCCGCGCTCATAAAGTGCCTGAAATACGCTCATGGCACGGGAAGCCGATAGCTCCCAATTGGAATGATAACCGGAGCCGCGCATGGGCTTGTCATCGGTGTGTCCTTCGATCTGAATTTCAATGACTTCCGGGCGCTTAAAGCTCTCAGCCAGCTTATCCATCAAGGGCATTGAACTGGGTGATAAGGTGACCTTGCCGGGTTGGAAAGCAATATGTTCGGCAAAGCGAATGCGTACGGTGCTTTGATCCAGTGGTAAGGCTGTCATTGCACCTTCGATACCGAGTTCCTTGGAGATATCTGTCAATTCTTTGGCGGTTCGTTTCGGTGCGATTGACCCATCAACAATATCACGGGTAGGTAATGCAGGCCCCTGACCTTGGGATAAATTGGCACCGCGTGGCATGGGATTGAATGTGCCGGCCAGAGAGCCAATGGCGGCCAGACGTTTTTCTTCAACAATCACAGCATAGGACGTGAGTAGAATAAAAAACGCCAGCATTTGCATCATGAGTTCGAGAAACAATGCTGCACCCGGATCCGATGGGAACGGTAATAATGGCGGTTTTTTGTCGCGCTTGGCCATGGTTTATATTGTTTTTATAGACTTAATCGAACGACGATTTGCGTTCTTTCGGAGGCAAGTAGCCCAACAGTTTTTGCTCCATTACACGCGGGTTCTCACCTGCAACGAGAGATTGAATGCCGACCAGAATGATTTCATGAATGAGCAATTCTTCTTTGCTGCGTGTCTTGAGTTTGCCGGACATGGGCAGGAATAAAATATTGGCCAATAGTGCGCCGTAAAAGGTGGTTAACAAGGCAATCGACATGGAGGGGCCAATGGATGAAGGGTCGGACATGTTTTGTAACATCAATACCAAACCAACCAAGGTGCCGATCATGCCCATTGATGGTGCGTAGGTACCAAGGGCGGTAAACATATCGGAGCCAACGGTGTGCCGGTCGGCTATTTTTTCCATTTCCATGTATAGAATATCTTCGATGGCGGAGGGTTCCTGCCCATCAATGGCCATTTGCAGACCCTTGGCCATGAACTGATTTTCGATATTACTGACTTCGCTTTCCAAGGCCAGAATACCATCTTTGCGCACTGTTTGAGCCAGTTCCACCAGTTTGGCGATCACATCAGCACCAGCGTCAAGTTTGTACATGAATGTCTTCATGACCACACCGACCACACCGATACACTTGGCCAGGGGATAACCCACCAGCAATACACCGACGGTACCGCCGATCACGATCATCATCGAAGGGGGATCAATAAAGCTGGAAAGGCCACTGCCAATGGCAAATATCACCAGTCCAAATGCAAGCACGATGCCTAAAAGAGTTGCGATATCCACTGAAAACCTCCCGGATCCATTGAGTCGGTTCGTCGTTTAACGGGGAACCTTGTAATCGTTTAACAACAGTTAGCAAGAAGCGTGCTAATTATCTCCGCAGCATCAAGAAGGGGAGGCTTGATTGATGTTGTGGTGCTTTGGCTGGGTGCTATCGTGGGGTAATAAAAAAAGGGTCTCTGTTTCCAGAGACCCTTTTGCTGATGTTAAACTGAGATCGAACGGGTTGATTCGAACGAATCAAACCGAACGAACTGAAATCAGTTTAGTTGAAGATTGGAAAGTGTGCGCTCGATGCCATGAAGAACAACATTGGAATAGACAACATGGTGTTGATGCGACTGGCCATCAGGGCTTTTTTACCGCAAGCAGCTTTGGTGTCAGCATCGGCTTCAACCATACCAATGACGCGCTGTTGGTTTGGCCAGATGATGAAATGAACATTGATCCACATGATTAGGCCGAATGTTGCACCGATCATGATTTCAGTGCTGATGCCTGCAGCGCCACCCTGTTTGTATAGACCCATCAGCAAGAATAGGCCGGAAATAACAGTGAACAATGCACCGAAACGGAACCAGAACAGCGCCCTGCGTACAATGCTGCCATCTTTAAACAAGTCAGCTTTGGTGTCAGCAGATACGCCGCCGAGTGAAGGCACTTGAACAAAGTTGAAATAATAAAGTAAACCGATCCAGGTAACACCAGCTAAAAAGTGACCCCAACGTGCAAGTGCGCCAAGCACCTGATCGCCGCTAAGTCCGCCACCAGTAGCGATTGCAATAGCAATCAGCACTGCTGTCAGTACAAATCCGGCCACAATAGTAAGTTTGTGGTCCATTAGAATTTTCATATTATATCTCCATCGGGTTCAGTATTTGAGACCCATTTAGTATAGTGCGGCGCATAATACCTGATTATTTTACTCAGGCAATTGATATTGCGATCTTGGTTTGCCATTTGTGTAGATGTTTGAAACATTAAATAAACCATGGGTATCTGTTGTCAGTTTTTTGACAGGCTGGGTGAAATAAAGAAGTGGCATCGCCGTGCGAGTTGGATAAGGATTCTCTGTTTGTGACATAAGGAGCCCAGATGACTGAACAGCAAAAGAATACGTGGAAAATGGGAAAACGCGATATGGTTTTTTTAGCCATTATTACAGCGGTTGTAGTGATATTGGTGCTCGGTAGCACGGATCGCAAGACTATTCCTGTGCCAAATGATGAAACGCATCGTAATACTACGGCTCGAGCGCAGTGCATGATATGTCATGATGCTGCAGGGGTGCGTCCGCAACCGGCTACACATACCAAAATGGAACGCTGTTTTTTATGTCATACGCAGCCAGAGGGATGGGCCGGGGCTCCGCAGTGACACGGGTCGGTATCTCACTTAAACCCAATGATCAGCGTGCTGCTATTGTCTTGCATGAGCTGCAGGAATGGTTGTTGGCCAAGGCTTGTGATGTGTTCATCGATGCTGAAATTGAAACATCGGTGGCTGAGGCTTGTGATGCACGCTGTGAGCATATTACGCTGGAGCAGATGGTGGATCGCATTGAGCTGATGATTGTGCTTGGTGGCGATGGTACTCTATTACATGCCGCACGGCAGTTTATTGGCACGGGCACACCGTTGTTGGGCATTAATCTCGGTCGATTGGGTTTTCTCACCGATACACCGATTGGCAGCATGTTTGAAGTGGTGGATGAGGTGCTGGCCGGGCGTTTAAAAACTGAAATACATTTTAGTCTGCATGCTGAAATCTGGCGTAAGGATGAATTATTGATCAGTGCCAAGGCGATGAATGATGCGGTGATTGAGCGCAGTGTGCATCCGCGCATGATTGGTTTTGAAATGTATGTGAACAATGAATTTGTATTTCGTATGCGTGGTGATGGGCTTATTCTGGCAACGCCCGCTGGATCAACGGCTTATGCTTTATCAGCCGGCGGTCCGATTGTGCATCCGAGTGTCAATGCGATTAGTGTTGTGCCGGTTTGCCCACATACCTTATCCAACCGACCTATTCTGGTGCCGGCAGATGATGATATTGAGCTGCATTTGGTTGAATCAAGTTTGTCTGCTGCGCTGAGTCTGGACGGGCAGGAACTGGCAGCGCTGGAAGAGGGTGATCGGGTGGTGATTCGGAAGGGGGCTGGTATTACGCTGGTTTATTTGCCTGACCGACATTATTATGGTGTGTTGCGCAGCAAACTGCATTGGGCAGGCCAGGTGGAAACGCGTTAATGCTCATATCGCTTACGGTTAAACAATTTGCCTTGATTGAATATGTTCATCTGGAGCTATCGGCTGGCATGACAGTATTTACCGGTGAAACAGGGGCTGGTAAATCAATGTTGGTGGGCGCTTTGGGGGCTGTGTTTGGCGCGCGTGCGAGTGTGGAATGGGTGCGTCATGGAGCTGAGAAAGCCGAGGTGACAGCGCTTTGGCAGGGTGAAAACCCAGGCCTGAGTGCTCTGCTTGAAGCCAATGATATTGATGTGGACGATGAGTTGATTCTAAGGCGGGTGGTGACGCAAGATGGGCGTTCCCGGGCTTATATCAATGGCGTGTCGGTTGCTTTGAAAATCTTGCGCCAGGTCGGTGATCTGTGTCTGGATTTTCATGGCCAGCATGAACATCAATCGTTATTGCAGCCGGAAGTGCAGCAGCAGCTTATCGATAGTGGTTTGAAAAGAGCTGTGCTGGATGATGTGGCGATAGCTTTTGCGGCCTGGAAACAGGTGCAGGGGCAGTTGCAAACAATGCGCAGCGAGCGCGGTGATACCGAACAGCAGGCCAGCTGGATGCGTCAGGAATTAAGTCGGCTTGAAGTTCTGGATATCGAAGCTGAATTATCTGAAACATTGCAAGCACAGGTGGATGCCGGGCGACATCATGCCCAGGTGCAACAGGCTGCGGCTGAATCCCTAATGTTGCTGGATGAAGCTGAGCCAAGTGTGCGTGAACTATTGGCGCGTGCAGCTCAAGCCTTGGCACCGGTGGCAGATTTTCATTCTGGTTTGCATGAAAGTCTGCAATTGATTGAGCAGATGGATGCCTTGTTGGGTGAAGCCGTGCCTGAACTATCGGCTGTGTTGCAGCAATCATTCGATGAAGCAGCGCTGCATCAGTCTGAAGAGCGTTTGATGGCGTTGCATGAATGTAAACGCAGGCATGATTGTGATGAAGCTGGCTTGTTGGAGCTGATGCAGGATTGGCAACAGCGGCTGGCGGCACTTGATACTGCCGGCTGGGATGAGGACAGTTTGCTGCAAGCACTCAAGCAGGCGGCAACAGCTTATGAACAGGCCGCAGCCTGTTTGACGGAGCAGCGACAAGCTTATGCAGCAATAGTGGTCAAGCAGCTGCGACCCTTTTTGGATCGTCTGGCTTTGGCGGGTATGCAGCTGCGTTTTGCTGTGTTGGCAGAGCAGGATGATAGTTATTGGACAGTATCCGGCAGGGATACGGTGGTGATGCAGGTGATGTCCAATCCGGGTGAGCCGTGGCGTGATCTGGCTGCGGTTGCATCCGGTGGTGAAGTTTCGCGTTTGGTGTTGGCCTTGAAGGGTTGCGGCGGGCTGCATGAGATGTCACCGCTGGTGGTGTTTGATGAAGTGGATACCGGTATTGGTGGTGAAACGGCCTGGTGTGTGGGTGAGTTGCTGGCGGCGATGGGCTCTGAACGACAGGTACTGGTGATTTCACATTTACCGCAAGTAGC
The DNA here is from genome assembly GCA_030951025.1 of Mariprofundus sp. Taxonomy (GTDB): domain Bacteria; phylum Pseudomonadota; class Zetaproteobacteria; order Mariprofundales; family Mariprofundaceae; genus Mariprofundus. Next base: position 26,291 of record JAUZQK010000141.1, read on the forward strand.
ATCGTGTGCCGCACATCAAATTGTGATTGATAAACAGGAAAAAGATGGTCGAACAATAACGCAACTTGAAACGGTATTGGCCAAAGACCGGCAATGGGAAATTGCCCGCATGTTGGGTGGTACTGATGACGATAGTTTGCAACATGCCGAACGTTTTTTACAACGTGCTCAGGCTGAAATAGCAGCATGATGAATGAACACGCCGTTCTGGTGCGCAGTGCCAAGGCGGCAGATGTTGCGCATATTCATGCGCTGCTAAAACCATTAGCGCAACAGGATATTATCCTGCAGCGCGATGAAGATAATATCTTTCAGCATTTACAGGAATTTCTGGTGGCCGAATATGATGGTCACATTGCCGGTGTGGTGTGTGCGCATATCTATGGTAAAAATCTGGCTGAACTGCGTTCTCTGGTGGTGATTCCGGCTTATCAGAAACTGGGTGTTGGCAAGATGCTGGTTGAAGCATGTGAACAATGGGTGACGGAGCTCGGTGTCGCAAAAATATTTGCGCTGACTTATGTCACCGGTTTTTTCCTTAAACAGGGTTATGTACAGGTGAGCAAAGAGAGTTTACCACAAAAAGTCTGGACGGTATGTGTGCATTGCGCCCGTTTCGCAGATTGTGATGAAGTGGCGGTCGAAAAAGTGTTATCCGATGCCCCCATCGAACCCATGTCGAATTTGCTTGTGCATGTAGCAGCGTAAGCATCATCGAAAGTATTTAGAGGATGGGCACAAGGGGCAAAGAAAGCGCTAAGGACAGTCAACGGGGCTTTAGAGAACCAAATCGTTTGCCGCTCTGATCGATCAATAATACCTGTTGATTGAATTGGCTTTGTTGTGCCATGCCTTTTTTACCCTGAATAAATACAGCAGTACTCCAAGCATCGGCAAGTGTTGCGTTGCGGGCGATGATGGTAACACTTTGAGCAGTCTGTGCTGGCCAGCCGGTTTGTGGATTGATGAGATGGTGGTAGCGCTTACCCTGATAGATAAAAAACCGTTCGTAGTCGCCCGATGTCACAATACTGACATCGCCTTCGAGTTGTAGCGTTTCTATCATTTCAGCCTGTTGACGGGGATGGCGAATACCAATGCGCCATGGCTTGTCCCCATGTTTACCAATCAAACGAATATCACCACCGGCATTGATGATAGCATTTTTGATACCGTGTTGTCTGAGTATTTTGATACCCTGATCAATCGCATAACCCTTGGCGATGGCACCAAAATCCAGCAGGCAACGCGTATCGGTGCGTAACCAGCCGGATTTGCCATTGGCCATGCTAGTCTGTGCGATACAATGTTGCGGTGGTAGTGCCTTTGTAATGGCTTCAGCTGATGGTGGGGTGGTAGGCGCATCACTGGCAGAAAAACCCCATAACAGATTCAGGCCACCGAGAGCGGGATCAAAAGCACCCTTGCTCTGTTGTTTGATAAGCAGCGCACGTTGTAATAATGATGCGACTTCCTCTGGCAATGCTACTGCGGTGTTGGGCGCTGTGGCATTGAATGTTTTGATCGCATTGCTCTGATCGCCGTAAATGGTGAATGCATTTTCAATACGCTGCATTTCATTGGCAGCGGCGCTGATGGCTGCCGCTACATCGATATTTTCATGCCTATCTGCAGGAGCGATGGTGAACTTGACCAGTGTGCCCATGATGAAACGGGTTTCGTGTACATCATTGGCCTGCGAGCAAGCGCTGATCAGCAGTAAAACGAAAGCCATAAAATAGCGCAATAAAAACAAAGCCATGCCGTTATTTGAAAGAATCAAAGCTTCCAGTTGACCGCCAATAGAGCATGTTTATCCGGTGCGACAGGCAAGGGTATTTTTACCTGGTGACCGCTACCCGGAGCCACATCCATCGCTTTGCCGTAGCGGGCATCGTGCATGGATTCCAGCTTGAAGGTGTGGTTGCCGCCCGGATTGATCAGCTCGATATGATCACCGACTGAGAATTTATTTTTAACGATCACTTCAGCAACTTTCTGTTCTGCATCATAAGCAACGATTTCACCGACAAAGCGTTGACCATCGAATTTGGAATTGCCCGTTGTATAGTTTTGGGTGCCAGAGGCGCGTTTGCGGGTATAAAAGGCATCGGTATAACCGCGATTGGCCAGCGCATCGAGTTGCGACATCAGCGATTCATCAAAGGCTTTTCCAGCCACCGCATCATCAATGGCCTGACGGTATGTTTGGGCTGTGCGTGCAACATAATAATGTGATTTGGTACGCCCTTCGATTTTAAGTGAATCAATGCCAATCTCGACCAGTCGATTAACATGTTGTACGGCGCGTAAATCTTTGGAGTTCATAATATAGGTACCGTGTTCATCTTCAAAGATCGGCATTTGTTCACCCGGCCGGTTCGGTTCGGTCAAGGTATAGACTTGATCGGCCAGCGCATGACGTTTGACGTCACCGGTTTGGGCAAAGGGCTGGTTATTGCTCATGCCATCGAGCACCTGAATGGGCACGATATCACCGGAGATGTCTTCAGCTGCTTTTTCCATGCCATATTCCCAGCGGCAGGCATTGGTGCAACTGCCCTGATTGGCATCGCGATGATTGAAATAACCGGACAATAAACAACGGCCGGAATAGGCCATGCAGAGCGCACCATGCACAAAGACTTCCAGCTCGATATCCGGGCAACGTTGGCGAATTTCTTCTATTTCATCGAGCGAAAGTTCACGCGAGAGGATGATTCGTTTTACTCCGACCGATTGCCAGAATTTTACAGCGGCCCAGTTCATGGTGTTGGCTTGCACGGAAAGATGCACAGGAATCTCCGGCCAGCGTTCACGCACCATCATAATCAGACCTGGATCAGCCATAATCAACGCATCCGGTTTCATATCGATGACCGGCTGCATGTGTTCCAGATAACGTTTTAGCTTGCTGTTGTGTGGTAATAGATTGCTGGCAACAAAGAACTGTTTGCCGAGCGCATGGGCTTCATCAATGCCTGTTTTCAGGGTTTCGAGTTGAAAATCATTATTGCGTACACGCAAGCTGTAACGTGGTTGACCTGCATAAACGGCATCGGCACCAAAAGCAAAGGCATAACGCATATTGCGAATAGTTCCTGCGGGAGACAGTAGTTCGATTTTAGTCTTGTTCATGATCGTGTTCCTTTTTAATGGTGCGCGTGTTTATTGTCGATTGTGTTGGAGGCGAATGGTGGGGGACATAATATCGAATTGTGTGAACATTTTGAATGTTCCAGTTTTACGGGATTGGCAACGGGCTCATCAAGCCGGATGATTTCTGCAATTAGAGATAATTATTTCGGCTTCTATACTGTTACTCGATCAAGCTGTGAAGCTGTATCCGAATCAGGCCAGGGCGCATAATGATCTGAATAGTTTGTGATATCTTGAAGCACTGATGTTTATCATGGCCAACGCAATGGCATTGCTCTGCTTGGTTTGCTTCGGTAGCGTGCCGATTCCTAAAAATGGTGGTTGCTTTCATTGGATGTCTGGCCGCCGGATTCTTTTATATTGGGGTTTATAAATGCTTGAATCGATGCGTAATCATGCCAAAGGCTGGATTGCAAAAATTATTCTTACCGGTATCGCACTATCGTTTGTATTGTGGGGTGTGGGTGACTATTTCACTGGTGGTAATGCAGAGCCTGTGGCTATGATTAATGATAGCCCTGTTGGCAATAATGAGTTTTATCAGGCCTATAATCGCCAGCTAAATGCCTATCGTGCGATGCTGGGTAAACAGTATTCCAAAGAATTTGTACAATCGTTGAATGTTAAAGCCAACACATTGCAAACGATTATCAATCGTAGGATCATGTTGGATGTGGCATCGAATCTGGGATTGACTGCACCGGATGCGGTGGTGCTGGCAACGGTTCAAAGTAATCCTTCATTTCAGCAAGCCGGAACATTTGATCCACAGCGTTATAAAATTCTGACGCGTAATATGGGTTTTGGTTCCGAGCAGGATTATGAGAATGATGTGCGTTTGAATGTGATGGTGGATGCATTGCAGCAAGCGATTATCGGATCGGTTCATGTTAGTGAAGCTGAAATTCATGAGCGTTTTACACGTCAATATGAGCAGCGTGTATTGGCTGCGATCGTGGTTGATCCGGTCAGTGTGATGGATCAGGTGAGTGTGAGCGATGCCGATGCCAAAGCATGGTATGATGAACATAAAAGCAGTTATCAATCACCTTTGCGCATTAAAGTGAATGCGGTGGAAATTGATCCGGCTGTGTTGGCGGCAGATATGGTGGTTGATGATGCGGAAATCAAAGCAGCCTTTGATAGCCGTAAAGCAGCGTTCTCGGAACCTGAACAGCGTCAGGCCAGCCATATTCTGATCAAGGTGAAAAAAGACGCATGGAAGGGTTTGCGTACAGCGGCACGTAAAAAAATCGAAGCTGTGCAAGCACGTTTAAAAGCTGGCGAAGATTTTGCCAAACTGGCCAAGGAAGTATCGCAGGATAGTAGCGCGGCCAAGGGTGGTGAGCTCGGTTGGTTTAAGTCCGGTGCGATGGTGGGTGCTTTTGATAAAGTCGTATTTGGCATGGATAAGGGCAGTGTCAGTGATATTGTTGAAACCCAGTTTGGCTATCATATCATTAAGCTGAATGATATTCGTCCAGCCCATGATAAAACCTATGCGGAAGTCAAAGATAGCTTGAAAGCTGAACTGATAGCAGCGGCCGCCAATACTGAAGCCTATAAACTTTCACAGGATCTGGATGATGCACTTGGCATGGAAGATTCGCTGAAAGCTGCGGCTGAATCATTGAATCTAAAACTGGTTTCCAGTGATGCGGTGAGTATGGATGAAGCAGAAGTTACGCCTCTATTGAACAATATTGAAATTCGTTCCAAGGCTTTTGCTACGCTGCCTGGCCAGCCGGTTGAAATTGTTGAAACCAACGATGGCCGTTTTATCGCGTTTGAAGTGGTGGAACGCATTGAGCCGGATACGCTGGCTTATGCTGATGTGGCCAGAAAAGTGAAAGCCAATGCCAAAGTCTATGCGGCCAATCAGAAGGCGCGCGAGATTGCCGATGAGATTCGTCAGGCAACAGGTAAAAGCATGGATCAGCTGGCTCAGCAGTATGGGCAGCCGAAGTTCATTTCCAAACCTGTGCGCAGTGACGGGGTTGGTGATAACGCCTCATGGTTGAGTAATAACTTGTTGGCACGTGCATTTAATACCGCTGCAGGTGGCTGGGTAAGTCAATCGATTAATGTGCCACAGGGTTATGCAGCAGTACGCATTGAAAAAGTCATTGCACCATCTGAAGATGATTTTAATGGTAAAAAAGCAGCCATTGCAAAAGAAGTGGAAAAGGCCAAGGGCGCGGTACGTTTTGCGCGCTGGATGGCTTCGGTACGGGATCGTTATGAGATCGAGACCAATGAGCGGGTACTGGCTCAGTTTTAATCAAGATTAAGCCATGCTGATGAATCTAAAAACCCTGTCGCTTGCGGCGGGGTTTTTACTTGGCTGGTAAAAAAGCCTCAATGGCAGGCATGATGCCGGCATCAGCATCAGGCCGTTGTTGCAAAAGCCATAGCGGCTGATCCGTTGGCCACAGTGCTTGCAGCTTTACCGCATCCTTGGCGGTAATGGCGATATCGGTGTTGTGTTGTAATATGTTTTTGACATCGTTGTGGCTAAACGGGTGATGATCGGCATACGCTGTTGTGCCGGATAGTTGCAGGCCGGTTGATTTCAGATCATCAAAGAAACGCTGTGGCCGCGCAATGGCAGTAATAGCGTGAACACTGCCGGGTGTCTGCGCGCCGCTGTGCATGATATCGATAATATCGACAGCCTTTGTCAGCCATTGCCATTCGGTTTTATCACTCAGGGCAGGGCATGCTTTTGCATGGCATGCAGAACCGCTACGAATGATGATGTCGGCGCGCATTAACGATGTGACATGCTCACGCAAGGGGCCGGCTGGAATGCCATGGCCATTACCGATGCCCGTGTTTGGGATCAAGACGATATCGCAGCAGCGTTGCAGTTGCCTGTATTGGAATCCATCATCGAGAATTAAAATATCGCCGAGTGCTTGCTTTATGGAGCCATCGAGCTTGAGATCACTGGGCATGAGGCCAGCAGCCATGCGACTGCCGGCAATGCGGTCAGTCGCTGCAATAACCGGGCAGCCGGATAAATCCGCCAACATCTTGGCTTCATCACCGACGATTGCGGCCGGGTCACTTTTTTTAATCAGCATCGGCGTGGTATTTTTACCACCGTCACCACGACAGAGGATGACAGGTTGGTAGCCCTTATCTTTCAGCTGTTCGGCCAACCAGAGCACAAAGGGTGTTTTACCACTGCCACCGGCAGTGATATTGCCGACTGAGATCATGGGTAATGCTGGTGCAATCGAATTGGCAGCGCGCCGTTTCAGGTGGGCGCGGCTAAGCGCGGCATAGACGGGCTCGATGCAGCGCAGCCATAGCGGCGGCGGCGTAGCTTGCCACCACATATTTTCAAACCAGCTGTGCAGGCTCATGTGTTGCTCAAGTCGGGAAGCCATGGCTCGATAGCTGTAAGCATGCGTTCGAGCACATGCGAACGGTCTTCAATAAATAGCGCGGCATTGGCGTTTAACTGTTTGAGTTCATCCGGTTGTTTTAACAAGCGTGTGATGGCGGCTTCCAGTTCATCATCATCTTGGCACACAATCGCGGCTTCGTGCTGCTGCATCTCGTGCATGATTTCACGGAAATTCTGTATATGGGGGCCAGTCACTACACCGCGTCCACAAATGGCTGCTTCGAGCGGGTTATGGCCACCGATATTTTGTAAGCTGCCTGCCAATATGGCGACATCGGCAATGCTGTATAAATCACCGAGCAGTCCCATGGCATCAATCAAGATGACATCATTATTGTTATTGTCGATGTCTGACATTGACCAGCGAGAGCATGTGAGTCCATGTTGGTGAATCAATTCCGCCACCTGATCAAAGCGCTGTGGATGGCGCGGCACCAGCACCATTAACAACTGCGGACAGGCTGCATGCCAGCTTGGCCACATCTTTAACAGGCTGGCATCTTCACCTTCATGGGTGCTGGCAATCAGCAGAATGGGGCGAGTGCCACTGCCATCAAGCTGTTGACGCAGGCTTGTCGTATCGACATCGGGTGCATTGATGGCGTATTTTAAATTGCCTGTGGCTTTAATATGATCGGCCGGAATGCCGAGCGCGATCAATCGATCTCGATCCACGTCGCTTTGTGCTAAAAACAAATGAACTGGAGCCAGCCAGCGTCGCCACAACCAGCGCGAGGCCAGATAACGCGGAAACGAGCGATCAGAAATGCGGGTGTTGATGCCGATGACAGGGATATTCATGCGACGACAAGCCGACAACATGCCGGGCCAGAATTCTGTCTCAGCCAGCAGCAGCAGGGCAGGTTGCAGCTGTTTGATCATGCGGGACATGGCAGTAGGTAAATCCCAGGGTAGGAAAGCCACAGCGATGGCGGGGCTTGAGATAGGGGCTGATGAAACAGGATTCGGTATGTGGTCAGCCAGTAAGCGTTGTGCATGGCTAAAGCCGGTGGCTGTGACAACAGTCAGGTGAATATTGTGGCCTTGCATCAATAGGGCGCGAATCAAGGGAGCTACCGAGCTGACTTCGCCCACAGAGCAGGCGTGTAGCCAAATACAGCCGGGGCGAGATGGTGGCAGATCAAGGCCAAACTGCTGCCGCCATTTCGTTGATGATGTGAAGCTGCTTTGATGCATAGGCGTATTGGAACAGGAAGCAGCACATTGCGCCAGTTTCCGGCATTGATTTAGGATGAGCCAATCGTAATATGGGGATGATCAAGGCATTAAACTGGCCTTGTTTTTGCTACTGTATGGCTTAAATCGAATATAAGGACTCTCATATGATTATAACTGTGCTTTCCATCGCTGTGATTCTCTATCTGGCTTTGCAATTGGAGGATAAGGTCAATATTCCTTCACCTGTAGGTTTGATTGCTTTATCGCTGGGGTTTCATGCCCTGTTTGGTGACTTGTTTATGCTCACCGGTGATGCGGAACACTTTGCCGAGCTGGTGATTTTATTGTTACCGATTTTATTGATTTCCGATTCGCTGGAATTGAAGCTGGATGATCTCAAGGAACATGGTTTGAGTTTGTTTTATTTGGCTGTAGTGGCTGTCGCACTCTCTGTTGTGGTGGCTTTATTGATTGGCAACACCTTGTTTGCGCAATATAACTTGTCTGTTGCGGCCATTATTGTGTTGTTTGCCATGGTCTTGGCTACAGATCCTGTTTCAGTAGTGAGTATTTTTTCCAATTTTGAATTGCCGCATAAGCTAAAGATTTTGTGTGAAGGCGAGAGCCTGTTCAATGATGCAACAGCATTGATTGTGTTTGTATTTATTGGTTTGTATGCCCTTGAAGGTGGCGAGATTAGTTTTGGCTATGTGGCTGAAACCAGCATAGTGGTGGTAGTGGGATCAGCGATCTTTGGTGTGTTTATCGGCTATCTTGGTTTGATTGGCATGAAAACAACGACCAACCGTATCGCTGAGTTGCTGGTGTTGATCATGACCGGTTATGGTGCCTTTGAATTATCCGAACACTTTTATACCTTGCTGAATTTATTCGGGGCGCATTCGCATATGCATCTCTCCGGCATCTTGGCTTGTATCTTCTCGACTGTGACTGTGCACCATGTCATGAGCAAGGAGATTGCTGCTGATAATGTGCAAATTAAAATTGAGGAAAATGCCCTGCAACGTGAATCGATGGCTGAACATAGCTCTCGTAATTTGATTCAACATGCGATTTATAAAATCAAGGTGACAGTGGAAGAGCGTGATCGCCATATGCGTACCAAAGAAGATATTCAATTGCTGGCGATTGTGGCCAATACCATGCTGTTTGTGGCGATGTCGGAGATCGTTGATCTGGATTTGTTGTGGCAATATAAAACAGAGATCTTGGTGATGTTTTTGGCAACCACGCTTATTCGCGCTGTGATGATGGCCAAATTTGCAATTTTGACCAATCAGACCGATAAAATGACCAATGTGAATTTTCGCTGGTGGGGTGTATTGACCTTTGCTGGTATCAAGGGTGGTTTGTCGGTGGTGATGTTAATGATGATTCCCGAAACATTTGAACATCTGGAGATGTTTAAAGCCATCGTGGTGGGTGTGATTATGCTTTCAACCTTTATCTACTCGTTCATTCTGTTGGCTATTATTGGCAAGAACAAAGAGATATTTGCCAAGGAACTGGCTGAAGAGGGTGAGCACCATTGAGATGTTTTGATTAACCTTTCTCTGCCAATAAAAAAAAGGCTCTGCAATTGCAGAGCCTTTTTTAAATGGTGTCTGATGTCGGAGGGAGGGGAGGAGGGTGACACCAGACAGGACGAACATTAAGGCTGTGCAATGAGTGGCTGGTGAATGAAAAATTAAGAAACATTCATGATAAGGATACTATCAAATATATCTTTGTTTGATGGGGCTCTTTTTATGAGCCATCATTATATAGTCATCTACATCGCCTTGTAAGGTTGCAAGCGAATGAGTTTTAAAGCGATTGCCCTGTGAGGGGACGGGTGCTATTCCCATCTGTGCGACAAACTCATAGTGTTGCCATATGTCAAAAGAACTCCCTATTCTCGGCCAGGCTCGTGGCAAACTTCCGTTTGCGCCTGAAGGCTGGCCATTTATTATTCCAACGGCTGTATTGCTGCTGGTGTCCTATTGGCTGGCATGGACGACTATAACGTTTGTATTATTTATGCTGCTGTTATTTTTACTCAATTTTTTCCGTGATCCCAACCATCAGATGCCGAAGGGTGATGATTTGTTTATTTGTCCGGCCAATGGCAAGGTGATTCGGGCTGAAATGACTGAAGATGGGCATCAGCGGGTGGATATATTTATGAATGTGTTTGATGTGCATGTGAATAGAGCACCAATGGCCGGACGCATTACGGCCATGGATTATATTCCAGGTAAATTTGTGAATGCCAGCTTTGATAGCGCCAGTGAAGAAAATGAACGCAACCGTTTTGAAATGGAGTGTGAAAACGGCAGCAAGATCGCTTTTACCCAGATTTCAGGTTTGCTGGCGCGGCGTATTGTCTCCTATGTGCGCATTGGCGATCAACTGGCTGCGGGTGAACGCATTGGTATGATTCGTTTTGGTTCGCGGCTGAATTGTGAAATTCCAGCTGATTATATATTGCATGTTAGCGTGGGTGATAAGGTCACGGCTGGATTGAGTATTATTGCCCGTCAGGGTAAACAGGAAAGTGTATCTGATGCCGAAATTTAATAAAAAAGTAGCTGAGCGTGGCGTGTATGTGTTGCCAAGCCTGTTTACGACTATGGGGCTATTTGCAGGTTTTTATTCGTTAATTGCTTCGATTCAGGGCAACTTTGAAACAGCTGCCTGGGCTATTCTGGCTGCTGCGATATTTGATATGCTGGATGGGCGTGTGGCGCGTTTACTGCATGCCGAAACAGATTTCGGGGCAGAATACGATTCCTTGTGTGATATGCTGTCCTTTGGTGTGGCTCCTGCGATTCTGGTTTATTTTTGGGCGCTGGTGAATCTGGGCACTGATTTGCATCGATTGGCATGGCTGGGAGCGTTTTTTCTGGTGGCCTGTGCTGCGATTCGTCTGGCACGTTTTAATGTTAAACTGGATGTGCAGGACAAACGTTATTTTCAAGGCCTGCCGACACCGGCTGCGGCATTATTGATTGCCATGGCTGTGCTGTTTCATCTCGATGCCAAGATTGAGCCTTTACCATGGTTGTGGTTCTTTTTATCGTCATTTTTGGCTTGGCTAATGGTCAGCAATGTACGTTTTGTTTCCGGTAAAGATCTTGATTTAAAGAAACGACAATCAAGCAGTGTGTTGCTGGTGATGGTTGCGCTGGTAGCTTTTCTCGCGATTGATCCTTATCGGGTACCATTTACGATTATTCTGGCTTACTGTTTACATGGGCCGTTGATGAGCTTGTGGCAGAACCGACGCTTGGCTGAAGCTCGTAAGAAACGCAAGTTACGCAGAAAGGCCAATAAAAAAGATTCAACCGATGAGGATCCATCCTGATCCTGTCGGAATAATTACGCCGACTTGGCGCACAGTTATAGCAGGAGAAACAATGTCTGATCGTTTGTATATTTTTGATACCACGTTGCGTGATGGTGAGCAGTCGCCTGGCTGTTCGATGAATATCGAAGAAAAAATGCGTGTTGCACATGCTCTCGCTGCATTGGGTGTCGATATCATAGAAGCCGGTTTTCCAATTGCATCTCCGGGTGACTTTGAAGCAGTGCATCGCATCGCCAGCGAAATACATGGCCCTAAAATCGCCGGTTTGGCGCGTGCTGCAACAAAAGATATAGAACGTGCAGGCATGGCCGTGAAGCCAGCCGGTGATCATGCACGTATTCATACTTTTATTGCGACTAGCCCCATTCACATGCAGGCAAAACTGCGCATGACACCTGATCAGGTTCTTGAACGGGCAGTGGCTTCGGTTAAGCAGGCGCGTTCTTTGGTGCCGGAAGTGGAATTTTCCGCTGAAGATGCAGGTCGATCCGATATTGATTTTCTCTGCCGGGTTGTTGAAGCAGTGATTAAAGCGGGCGCACGTGTTATTAATATCCCTGATACTGTGGGTTATATGACGCCGGATGAATTTGGTTTTCGTATTCGCAGCCTGATTGAGAAGGTGCCAAATTCTGATCAGGCGGTTTTCTCAGTGCATTGTCACAATGATTTGGGACTTGCCGTGGCCAATTCCTTGGCAGCGATTGAAAATGGTGCGCGTCAGGTGGAATGCACCATGAATGGCCTTGGTGAGAGAGCCGGCAATGCATCGCTGGAAGAGATTGTGATGATCATGAAAACACGTGCCGATCGTTATGATATCGATACGCAAATTAATACCACGAAAATCGTGCCGACTTCAAAACTGGTCAGTCAAATTACCGGCATGTCGGTGCAGGCCAATAAGGCGATTGTGGGGGCCAATGCGTTTGCCCATGAAGCGGGCATTCATCAGGATGGTGTGCTCAAACATAAAAAAACCTATGAGATCATGACTCCGGAATCGGTCGGTTGGACAACCAATCGCATGGTCTTGGGCAAGCATTCCGGCCGTGCGGCACTCAAAGCACGTTACCTGGAATTGGGCACTGAACTGGATGATGAACAGGTCATTGAAGTGTTCGGGCGTTTTAAGATTTTGGCCGATAAGAAAAAAGATATTTTTGATGAAGATCTGATGGCTATTTTGTCTGCTGATTCAGGCATCGATACAGAGCGCGTGAAGCTGGTCAGTCTGCATGCTGCATCGGGCACCAATGATGTTCCTGTTGCAGCTGTCGAGCTGGAAATCGAAGGTGTACACCATAAAGCGACAGCAGAAGGTGATGGCCCTGTTGATGCGGCATTCAAAGCGATCAAATCCCTGGTCGAACCAAGAGGGAAACTGCTGCTTTATGCTGTCAACGCCATTACTGCCGGTACCGACGCGCAGGGTGAAGTGACAGTGCGTTTGCAGAATGGTGATCGCATTGTGAATGGTCAGGGTTCCGATACTGATATTGTCGTTGCATCGGCCAAAGCCTTGATTTGTGCGCTGAACAAATTGCCAGGTATGCACGCCAAAGCTGTGCATGCGCAATATTCAGGTGTGTAGAAGAAGCATCCAGTCCTATGCCTCATAAGCATCATGTTTAAGCTAAGGTATGCAATGCTAAGCTGTATTTCTTGGGTAGGGGATTATGCTTTTTGATCCGGTGGGGAGAATCTGAGGGTCACGAATGACCCTCAAATCGAGTTTCTGATGCGTTATAGGCTCATTTGATGCAGCCACTTCTCCAAGAAATGAATATTAAACTCGGCTTTCTGGAAGCCGGGATTGGCCAATAAACGTTTGTGCAATTCCTGATTGGTGGTGACACCGAGGATGACCAATTCATCAATCGCGCGTTGCATGCGACGAATGCATTTCTGGCGATCTCTGGCATGGGTAATGATTTTACCAATCATGGAGTCATAATGCGGTGGAATTTTGTAGCCGGTATAAAGCTGTGAATCGACCCGCACACTGCGGCCACCGGGCGCATGGTAGAGTGTTACAGTGCCGGGAGATGGGGTAAATTTGAACGGGTGTTCTGCATTGATGCGACATTCAATGGCGTGCCCTTTGATTTTAATGTCATCCTGTTTGAAATGCAGTGCTTCACCGGCTGCGACACGGATCTGCCACTCAATCAAATCAACACCGGTAATCCATTCTGTAACCGGATGTTCTACTTGAATACGTGTATTCATCTCCATGAAAAAGAAGGATTTATCCTTATGCATTAAAAATTCAATCGTACCAGCACCAACATAATCAACGGCTTTTGCAGCCGCTAATCCAGCCGCACAAATCTTTTCCCGTGTTTCAGCATCGAGGAACGGGCTCGGTGCTTCTTCGAGTACTTTCTGATTGTTGCGCTGCATGGAACATTCACGTTCAAACAAATGCACCAGATTACCATGTGTATCGCCCAATACCTGTACTTCGATATGGCGCGGTTCGACAAGGAACTTTTCGATGAATACGGTGTCATCACCAAAAGCCAGACCGGCTTCGGTTTTACACATGGAAAAGGCATTGGCTAAGGATGCTTCGCTATGCACCACTTTCATGCCACGGCCACCGCCGCCGGCAGAGGCTTTGATGATAATGGGGAAGCCAGCTTGTTTGGCAATGGCTTTGGCTTCTTCAATCGTTTCAACAGCACCATCGGAGCCGGGAACCAGGGGTACGCCTGCTAGAGCCATTTCTTTTTTGGCCGTAACTTTATCACCCATGGTGCGCATGGACGCAGGCGAGGGGCCAATCCAGGTGAGGCCGGATTCGATGACAATATCAGCAAACTCCGCATTTTCAGCCAGGAAACCAAAACCCGGATGAATAGCCTCAGCATCAGTGACTTCAGCTGCGGCCATTAAAGCAGCGATATTGAGATAGGATAAGGCACTCGGTGCAGGGCCGATGCAAATTGATTCATCGGCTAATCGGGTATGCATGCAATCGCGATCTGCTTCGGAATAAACTGCTACCGAGAGAATACCCATTTCCTTGCAGGCACGAATAATGCGAACAGCAATTTCGCCACGGTTGGCGATGAGGATTTTATGAAACATAGCCATTTCGATTATCCTAACGGTGTGATAACAAACATGGCTTGGCCGTATTCAAGCGGCGTAGCATTGCTCACCAGAATAGATTCAACAACACCATCATATTCAGCTTCAATTTCATTCATCATTTTCATCGCTTCGATGATGCACAGGGTATCACCCTTTTTGACCCGTTGGCCTTGTTTGACGAAGTCATCGGCATCCGGGCTGGCAGCAGTGTAGAAGGTGCCGACCATGGGGGAGGTGACTTGATGTTCATCTGCCGCTGTTTCTTCTGCAGCAGCTAATGGTGCTGCAGCTGGCGCTGCAACGGCATATTCAGCAGCCATCACCGGAGCAGCAGCAAGCGTTGGAGCTACAGTGCTGTGACGCGAAATGCGTACGGTAGATTCACCTTCGGTAATTTCGATCTCGGTCACATCCGAGCTCTGTACCAGTTTAATCAGTTTGCGAATTTGAGAAATATCCATGTTGTCTCCTGTTGAATGGTATGTTTGTTCATGAATCAATGAATTACGTTGTTAATCAAAGCACTTTATTTATTCATCAGTGTTGCTTAATTCTGTTTTAAGTCCGCGTAAAGCCAGTAAATACGATGTGGCACCAAAACCAGCCACGACTCCGATAGCCGCATCGGCCAGCATTGATTTGTGCCTGAATGCTTCGCGCTTGTGAATATTGGATAAATGCACTTCAACAAAGGCAATGGCTGAAGCCAGCATGGCATCACGCAAAGCGATACTGGTATGGGTATAGGCGGCCGGATTGATGATGATGCCATCGATGCCATCAGCTCCTGCTTGTTGGATGCGATCGACCAGTTCACCTTCATGGTTGCTTTGATAGTGATTGATTTCAATATTCAGTTCCTTGCCCAGCTCAATCAGCTGTTGGTTGATACAGGCAAGTGTCGTGGCACCATAATGGGCTGGTTCGCGTGTGCCGAGCAGGTTGAGGTTAGGGCCATGTAAAACAAGAATGTGTAGTGTTTTCATGTGCGATGCTCCGAGTCCCATTGGTATTGTAATTCCAGCCATTCAGCGTTGTCTGGCTGCTGTTCAATCAACAACGCAATCATGTCTCTGGCTTCATCATATTCATGCTGCTGCCATAATAATTGTGCGATGGTGATTGAGGCCAATGGCATGGCTTCGATATCGCTGTTTTGCAATTGTAACGCGCGTTTGGCACTGCTAATACCTGCTTCAATATGGCCCAGATGACGCTGGGTTTTAGCCAATAGCTTCCATGCTTTGATTTCAACCGGGGCGAATTCAAGCAGTTCAGTCAGAATATTTTCCGCTTGTGCCAAATCGGCTCGCTGAATTGCCTGCCTGGCTGCATCCATCGCTTCGCTAACACCATGCCAGTTACCCGCAGCAGGGCTGCTCTGGTGTGAAGCCTGAGTAATGTTGGGTGTGGAAGCACTTGCTGCTAGCATGTGGCTCACGCTACAAGATAGCTATGTAGGGTCAATCTAATCAGGCGAAAAATAGCATGAAAAGCACAGAAGTTGATGGATAATGGCCAATAGCGATTGTTTTACGCAACTAATTATAAATAGTGAAATGGTGATGGGGACTTATGTCAGATAATATTGATATCCAGTTGAATGGCGAAACACAATCTGTGGCAGCAGTTAATTTGGCACAACTGGTTGTAGAGTTGGGGCTTGAACAACGCATGATTGCCATTGAACGCAATCTCGAAGTGGTGCCCAAAAGTCAATATGATGTGACACGTCTGCATGAGGGTGATCGCATTGAACTGGTGCACATGATCGGTGGTGGTTAGGAATTAAGAGTCCCTGCACAGAGTCGGTCAAGCTCTCCGGGGTTGAGGTGAACGCAATGCAGTAGCTTGTTTAATACAGCTTGTTGTTACTATGGCTGTGGTTTTTCTTTTACTCTGCGGTGCTCTGTGTACTCTGCGGTGAGTTTTTAAATATGATGATAGTGGGGATGGATAGATGTCTGATGTTTTGAAGGTAGGGACTTACACGTTTAATTCACGTTTGATTGTCGGTTCTGGAAAATATAAGGATTTCGAAACAACCAAGGCTGCGACCGAAGCCTCGGATGCCGAGATGATTACGGTGGCTATTCGGCGCGTAAACATCACTGACCCTGGCAAGGAAAACCTGCTCGATTATATTGATCCGAAAAAATATACCATTCTGCCCAACACTGCAGGCTGCTTTAATGCTGAAGATGCCGTGCGTACGTTGCGCTTGGCGCGAGAAGCGGGTGGTTGGGATTTGGTGAAGCTGGAAGTGTTGGGTGATATGGAGACCTTATACCCGAATGTAGTGGAAACCATCAAGGCAGCTGAAACGCTGGTGGCAGAAGGCTTTCAGGTGATGGTCTATACCAACGATGATCCGATTGTGGCGCGACGCTTGGAAGAAGTGGGATGCGTGGCTGTGATGCCATTGGGTAATCCAATTGGTTCGGGTCGCGGTCTGGCCAATCCGTTTAATATTCGCGTGATTAAACAGCGCGCCAATGTGCCGATTGTGGTTGATGCCGGAATTGGAACGGCATCTGATGCGGCCAAGGCGATGGAACTCGGCGCTGATGCTGCTTTGATCAATACCGCTATTGCCGAAGCCAGAGATGAATGTTTGATGGCAACAGCCATGCGTGATGCTGTCAGGGCAGGGCGTGCAGCCTTCTTGGCTGGCCGCATGCAGAAACGAGCTTTTGCCAATGCATCAAGCCCGACTGAGGGCTATATCTGGGATTGAGCACCCAGCTTACAAGTGATTATAATAATGCTGAGATAGGCAAATAAGACAGGGCTATATTATTTACTTCATCTGTGTTTATCTGCGTCCATCTGTGGCACATAAGGAATTGAAATGACTGAATTGAAAAATGATTTATTTTTGCGTGCATGTTTAAAAGAGGATGTGGAACGTACGCCGGTTTGGATGATGCGTCAGGCTGGCCGTTATCTGCCTGAATACCGTGCGACCCGCGCCAAGGCTGGCGGCTTCTTGAATCTGTGCCGTTCGCCAGAGTTATGCTCTGAAGTAACCCTGCAACCGATTGATATTCTCGATGCCGATGCAGCGATTCTGTTTTCCGATATTCTGGTGGTGCCGGAAGCGATGGGCATGGAGCTGACCTTCGGTACAGGTGAAGGGCCAAAGTTTCCTGATCCAATCACTTGCCGTGCCGATGTGGAAAAATTACCAGTGTTGGATGATCCATCCAAAGAACTCGGTTATGTCATGGATGCGGTGAGCACCATTCGCCGTGATTTGAATGGACGTGTGCCATTGATCGGCTTTGCAGGCTCGCCGTGGACATTGGCTACCTATATGGTGGAAGGCGGTGGCTCGAAGAACTTCTCCAAAGTGAAAGCCATGGCATTCAATGATCCGGCAAGCATGCATTTGTTGCTGGAAAAATTGGCCGACTCCGTGGCTGCCTATTTGAACGGGCAAATCGCTAGCGGTGCACAGGCTGTACAGATATTTGATACGTGGGGTGGCATCCTCAATACCCGTGATTACCAAGAATTCTCGTTGCAATACATGCAGCGCATTGTTTCACAGTTAAGCCGTGAGAACGATGGTCGCAAGGTGCCGGTGATTCTCTATTCGAAGGGTGGCATGGGCTGGCTGGAAGCCATGGCTGATACCGGCTGTGATGTCTTGGGACTCGATTGGTCGATTGATATTGATGAAGCACGCCGCCGTGTCGGTGATAAAGTGGCATTGCAGGGTAATATGGATCCAACCATGCTCTATGCCAAGCCTGAACGCATCCGTGCCGAAGTGAAAGATATTCTGGCCAAGTTTGGTCATGGCAATGGTCATGTGTTTAATCTCGGCCATGGCATTACACCGGATGTGCCACCAGAACACGCTATCGAGTTTTTCAAGGCGGTGCGTGAAGAGTCAGTGCAATATCACAGGTAACCATTTGCATACATTGCGTTTATTGCGTTTTAAAAGGGCTGCTCATTGAGCAGCCCTTTTTTGTTGATGCTCGATCTGGCTTCTTGGTTTTACGTTGCTGCCGTAAAGAGCCAATCAAAGCGAGATGGTGGGGCATTAGCGCTACTTACTGAAACATTCAGTTTAGTGCTAATCATGCTTACGGCTGAGTGAGAGTTTAGCTGCAATTATACGTAATCAGGTACAGCTTTGGGTGGTGCTTGTTCTGTATGTGTGGATTTACATCTTTTCCAGACTGGCTTGGCACGCTAGGGTTGGCGGAATTGGCGGGTGAGTTGTAAACTTACCCGTTTTTTGTGTCCAACGTTGAAATATTGCAATTGAAATACCGAGCTTGTCCATGGTTTGTCCATGGTTTGTCCAATATAAGGAGTTGAATAAACCGTATGCCACGTAGAGATGATATTCAATCCATTATGATTTTAGGAGCTGGACCCATTGTGATTGGCCAGGCTTGTGAATTTGATTATTCAGGTGTTCAGGCCTGTAAGGCTTTAAAGGAAGAAGGTTTCCGGGTGATTCTGGTCAATTCGAATCCGGCCACGATCATGACCGATCCTGAGTTTGCTGATGCTACCTATATCGAGCCTGTAACCTGGGAAGTGGTGGCCAGCATTATTGAAAAAGAACGTCCCGATGCGATTTTACCCACCATGGGCGGACAGACAGCGCTTAATTGTGCGCTATCGTTAAACAAACATGGTATTTTGGAAAAGTTCGATGTTGCCCTGATTGGTGCACAGCCCGATGCGATTGATAAAGCTGAAGATCGAGAACGCTTTAAACGCGCCATGGATGATATTGGCCTGGAAATGGCACGTGGTGGTTTTGGTCATACGATGCAGGAATCGCGTGAAATTGCGGCTGAGATTGGCTATCCGATTATTATTCGACCATCGTTTACGCTTGGTGGTTCCGGTGGTGGCATCGCTTATAACCCGGAAGAATTTGAGCAGATTGCAGCCTCTGGCCTTGATGCTTCGCCGACTGATGAAATTCTGATTGAAGAATCCATCATTGGCTGGAAAGAATATGAAATGGAAGTCATGCGTGATCACGCTGACAACTGTGTGATCATTTGCTCGATTGAAAATCTCGATCCGATGGGTGTGCATACAGGTGATTCGATTACCGTTGCACCGGCGCAAACGCTGACCGATAAAGAATACCAGCGCATGCGTGATGCCTCGATTGCGATTTTGCGTGAAATCGGTGTGGAAACAGGCGGCTCGAATGTGCAGTTTGCAGTTAATCCAGCCGATGGGCGTTTGATTATTATTGAAATGAATCCGCGTGTATCGCGTTCTTCTGCATTGGCATCCAAAGCAACCGGATTCCCTATCGCAAAAATCGCGGCCAAATTGGCGGTCGGTTATACGCTGGATGAAATCCGCAATGATATTACCGGTGAAACCTACGCAGCCTTTGAGCCGACGATTGATTATGTGGTGACCAAATTACCACGTTTTGCCTTTGAAAAATTCCCAGGTGCCGATGTGCGCTTGACCACCCAGATGAAGTCGGTGGGTGAAGTGATGGCCATTGGCCGCAGCTTTACTGAAAGCATGGGTAAAGCCATGCGTGGTTTGGAAGTCAGCTCTTGCGGCTTTGATAAGTCTGTGCCGGATGATGTGGATGCGGCAGTGTTCTTGCAGGAAAAGCTGGCTGTACCGGGTGCTGAGCGTTTGTGGTGGGTTGGCGAAGCGTTACGGGCGGGTTGGTCGGAACAGAAAGTATTCGATGTGACCAAAATCGATCCGTGGTTTGTGCGTGAAATAGCTACGGTGATTGCATTGGAAGAATCATTGGCAGGCCGACAGATATCATCGTTGTCTGCAGTGGAATGGAATCAGGCCTAGCGCGAAGGTTTATCTGATCTGCGTTTGGCGATGTTGTTGCATGGTGATGAAACAGCTGTGCGTCAGGCAAGACAGGCTGCGGGCGTGAATCCGGTATTCAAACGGGTGGATACCTGTGCGGCAGAATTTGAGGCCAAAACACCGTATTTATATTCGACTTATGAACAGGAATGCGAAGCTGCACCGACCGATAAAAAGAAAATCATGGTCTTGGGTGGTGGCCCGAATCGGATCGGACAGGGCATCGAGTTTGATTATTGCTGTGTGCATGCGGCCTTTGCATTATCTGAAGATGGTTATGAAACCATTATGGTCAACTGCAATCCGGAAACCGTATCCACCGATTATGATACCTCGGATCGTTTGTATTTTGAGCCGCTGACGTTTGAAGATGTGATGGCGATTGTGGATATCGAGCAGCCGATGGGTGTGATTGTACAGTTTGGTGGCCAAACCCCATTGAAGCTGGCTGAATCACTGGAAGCTGCCGGTGTACCGATTATTGGCACTAGCCCGGATATGATTGATTTGGCAGAAGATCGTGAGCGTTTTCAACAGTTATTGCACGAGCTGAAATTGAAACAGCCGGAAAATGGTACGGCACGTTCTACCGAAGAAGCGGTGGCGGTGGCTGATGATATCGGCTATCCGGTGGTGGTGCGTCCATCTTATGTATTGGGTGGCCGAGCCATGCAGATTGTGCATAATCAGAAAGGCCTGCTGCGGTATATGAAAGAAGCCGTCCAGGCTTCACCGGATCATCCGGTCTTGCTGGATCGTTTTCTCAATTGCGCTATCGAGCTTGATGTCGATGCGCTGGTGGATGGTGAGCAGGTTGTGATGGGCGGTATCATGGAGCATATCGAGGAGGCGGGCGTGCATTCAGGCGATTCGGCCTGCTGTTTGCCGCCGCACTCGATTAGTGCGGATATTATTGCAGAGGTGACCCGTCAAACCAAGGCGCTGGGGCTGGCGCTGAATGTGAAGGGCTTGATGAATATTCAGTTCGCAGTTCAAGGTGATGTTATTTACGTACTGGAAGTGAATCCGCGTGCTAGCCGCACTGTGCCGTTTGTTTCCAAAGCCACAGGTAAACCATTGGCCAAGATAGCTGCGCGTATCATGGCTGGGCAATCGTTGGCTGAGCAGGGTATTGATGAAATCCCGCAACCCACACATTTTAAGGCTGTGAAAGAAGCAGTATTCCCGTTTGTGAAGTTCAGGGGGGCTGATTCATTACTCAGTCCGGAAATGAAATCGACCGGAGAAGTGATGGGCATTGCCGATACATTTACCGCTGCCTTCTCCAAAGCACAGCTCGGGGCTGGAGTGCGTTTACCTGAATCCGGTCGGGCATTTATTTCGGTGCGTGAAGCGGATAAGGCCGATGCGGTTGAGATTGCCCGGGTGCTGATTGAAGCTGGTTTTGAGTTGCTGGCCACCAGTGGCACACATCAGGCTTTGACGGATGCCGGTTTGCAATCAGAATCTGTCGCCAAGGTCACTGATGGGACACGGCCTCATATTGTCGATCGCTTGCTCAGTGATGATGTCGATTTGATCATCAATACCACCGAAGGTGAGCAGGCCATCAACGATTCCAAATCGATTCGACAGGCTACACTCGATCGTGGCATAGCCTATTATACCACCATGGCCGGTGGCTTAGCTGCTGCACAAGCCATTGCCGGTCAATCGGATGCGACGGTGGTGAAGAGCATTCAAGAATATCATTCGGTATAATGGGAATGTGTGATTGATGATGAATGCATGATGATATGTGCGTAGTGAACTATGTCTCATCTTTTATTGGTTAATGGATTATAAGGAGTAACAATGGAACGGGTTCCAATGACACGACAGGGCGCTGAAGCTCTGAAAAAGACAATCACCTATTTGAAAGGTGAGAAACGTCATAAAATCGTGGCGGCGATTGAAGAAGCGCGGGCACACGGTGATTTATCCGAGAATGCTGAATACCATGCTGCGAAAGAAGAACAGGGCATGAATGAAGCGCGTTTGAAAGATATGGAAGATAAGATTGCGCGCTCTCAAATTATTGATCCAGCCTCAATTTCATCTGATAAAGTGGTGTTTGGTGCGACGGTAGTTTTGCTCGATGTGGATGCAGACAAAGAAATCACCTATCAGATTGTGGGTGTGGATGAAGCAGATATTGAACAGGGTAAAGTCTCGATCACATCGCCCATGGCACGAGCCATGATTGGAAAAGAAGAGGGTGATGCGGCGATTGTGCAGGCACCGAGTGGTGAGCGTGAATATGAGATTCAGTCAATCGAGTATGTTTAATACGCCATCGGGAGCTGCGCAATGACGGTGGCTTGCATTCGTATTGGAGCGGTTCGTTTGTGTCTGGCATTGATGCTGGGGTTGTTGGTGGTGTCGGGTTATGTGGTCGCACCGGTGCTGTTTGCCAATGCGGGCTCATCTACTCTGGCCGGTGCTCTGGCTGGTGATGTGTTTCACGTGGCCAACCGGGGCATTATATTTTTAGCTGTGGCGGTGATGGTGTTTTGGTTTCGCATGCGTAAATCAGGGCTTGAAATTGGACGTTTGCGTTGGATATTGTTGCTGTTGGTCACGGCATTGATTGCAGGCAATGAGTTTGCCATTGCACCGATCATTGCAGAGCTTAAATCACATATTGCTTCGTTTGATGCGTTGGCGGCTGATGATCCTCAACGGCAGTTGTTTGGTGTTTGGCATGGTGTGAGCGCCATTATTCATTTGTTGGCTTCAATCTGTGCTGCGGTACTGGTGGCGTTGGGTGCGACCCGGCCGGTGCAATATGAAGAATTAGAAAAACCAACTGAACCAGAGCAAGCAGCACAAGCAACAGAGCAAGCATGACGCTTTTTACCGATTGGCTGCGTAAACGCATGGCCGATACCGAATTGCTGATGTTGTTATCATCGCTATTCGTGATTTTTGTATTGCTCATTTTTATCGGGCCAATTTTAGCGCCGGTATTATTGGGCATTGCGCTGGCCTATGTCTTGGACGGGGTGGTTGATTTACTGGCCCGTTGCAAGCTGCCGCGCATGTTGGCGATAGCCGTTGCCGGTGGTGGTGCGTTATTATTATTGTTGTTTACTATCCTGGCAGTGTTGCCCTTGCTGACCGAACAGATTGGCCGCTTGGTATCGCATGCGCCGCAATATGTGCAATCGATGCGCGATATGCTGCAACAGTTACAGAGCGGCGATACCGAATGGATTAATCCGATTTATATTCAGAAACTCATTGCCGCTGTGGCAGCCCAGTTGCAAGAGTGGGGCGGGGCGCTGCTGACCTTTTCCATCGCTTCTATTCCGGGCATGATTACCTTGCTTGTCTATGCTGTGTTGGTGCCGGTGATGGTGTTCTTTTTCCTGAAAGATAAAGATTTGATTATTGTCTGGGCGCAGCAGTTTTTACCATCGGATCGATCTTTGTTGCAGCGGGTGTGGTCGGAACTGGACACACAAATCGGTAATTATATTCGTGGTAAATTTTGGGAAGCGTTTATTGTCGGCATTTCAATGTGGTTGGTATTCTGGTGGATGGGGCATGAATATGCCTTGTTGCTGGGTGTGTTGACGGGTATCTCCGTCTGGATTCCCTTTGTTGGAGCGGCCGTGGTGACGTTTCCGGTGATTTTATTATCATTCTTTCAATGGGGTTGGACTGATACCATGGCCTACGCGGTATTGGCGTATGCGATTGTGCAGACCATTGATGCCAATGTGGTTGTACCATGGTTGTTTTCTGAAATTGTCGATTTGCATCCAGTCGCGATTATTGTCGGGATTCTGATGTTTGGCAGTTTATGGGGTATTGTCGGCGTTATTATTGCCATTCCGATGGCTG
>JAUZQK010000142.1 GCA_030951025.1 Mariprofundus sp.
CATTTCTTCTGTAGCTTACATGGAGGGCATTTATTATGAGCCAAGTAATCCGAATCTCTGATGATCTTTATAAAAGGCTTGCTGCGCATGTATCAGGATTTGACACACCATCAAATGTAATAGAAAGGATACTCAACGAGTTTGAAGGCATCGATTCTTATTCGAATGAGGAAAATTGTTCCGATACAGATTACGATATTCAGCAAGCTGAAGCTTTAGAAATTGTATATGTAGAAGGTTCTGAAGAAGGTTTCAAACAACAACTGCTTGAATCAAAAAAAGCATATATAAAGATTTATTTCGCAAATAATACTACTGAAATTAAAGAATGGAATGCAACTAGATTCAGTGAGTCATCTAAGGTGGATGGAAATTTGCGGTCAGGTTATCTTAGGAATTGGAAGAAGAAAGGAATTTATAAGGTAGAGTTAGCAGTAGATCGCGGACGTATCATTCAATGAGAAACAGCATAAATAAAATCTATGACTGGAGTCTATGATATGTCGTATAGAGCAACATCGAAATGGAACGAAGAAAATGAATTACGATGCCTACTTATTTTTAAAAAATTACAGAGAGAAAGTTTCAGCAGAGGCAAGCAGATGGAGTATTGTCGTGAAATGTCTGTAGAGTCTCAGTTAGACTCAAGAAATATTAGTGCAAAAGTCGGCAATTATAAATCTGTAGCTGGAGTAAATCGACCTTCAAATGCCTCTCACAATACTATTGATATTTACAGCAAATATGGACACCTTTCAACGGAGGCGCTGGACGATATTATAAATAAATATCGCAAAGTAATTCACTTTTGATAAATGAAAATCAATGATCCTGAGTGCGGTTGAATGAAGTGCTCAAGCTGCGGTGGATGAAGCGAATCTGGAAGCTTGAGGAAAAGCAATCTTATTAGTTCCCCTGAGCGAATGAAAATGCGAATTACTGTAAGGATAGAGTATGATTTATTATAAGTTGATGGTGTGTGCGGGCATGTTACTTATTGGCATGCTGGGAGCAATAAATTCATGGGCAGATGATGCCGTGCAGTGTAAGCAGTTTTATGATGCCGATAAATATGATCAAGCGTTCCCGGCGTGCCTAAAGGCTGCAATGCATGGGAATGAGAGAGCGCAGTTCACAGTAGGATCCTTGTATGCTAGAGGACAGGGTGTGGGTCAGAGCTATGCCGAAGCTATAAAATGGTTTCAGAAAGTTGCAGTTCTAGGTTCCGAAATTGCACAGCACAATCTCGGATTAATGTATGAGAAAATTCAGAATTATTCTATAGCTGCAAAGTGGTATCACGAGGCGGCAGATCAGGGGTTTTCTAGATCCCAATTTTTACTTGGCTTGATGTATGAAAATGGCCGGGGTGTGAAACAGGACAACACTAAGGCAGTGAAATGGTATCGTAAGGCAGCCGAGCAAGGACATGCTTCTGCCCAGTTCAACCTTGGCACCATGTATGATAATGGTCGAAGCGTAAAACGAGACTATGCCAAGGCAGTAAAATGGTACCGAAAAGCAGCAATGCAAGGGCGCGCCAATGCGCAGTACAACCTCGGTGTAATGTCCGCCAATGGTCAAGGTCTGAATCAGGACTACGCCAAGGCAGTGAAATGGTACCGCAAAGCGGCAAGGCAAGGGCATGCCGATGCGCAGTTTAATCTCGGTGTAGTGTATGACAATGGTCAAGGCGTGTTGCAAAGTGCCACTGTGGCAGCGGATTGGTACTACAAGGCAGGAATTTCATCTCTCAAGCAAGGAAAGCGAGAAGATGCGCTTACCAGTGTCGAGCGGATCAAGAAGCAGAGCAATGTTCCCAATGCATTTTTGGCAAATAAATTATTGACGCGCATATATAGTGGAAATGAGACAGCACAAGTTTCACCTAAAAGGAAAAAGAAAGAATCTGCAAGTATTGTTTCTGGTAGAGGATGGCCGACGGTGGGTGGCTACGTTGTAACCAATCACCATGTAGTGGCAGGGCATAAAGAGATTGTGCTGATACGCAAAGATGGTAAGCTAATCAAGGCAAGTGTTGCTGTTGATGATGTCGGCAATGATTTGGCTCTACTCAAGCCGGAAAGTATGGAATATATGCCGCCATCTCTGCCGCTAGCTGATCATCCGGCTATTGTAGGAGAAAAGGTATTTACCATCGGCTACCCTCATCCAGATTTGATGGGGGCGGAGCCAAAACTTACGCAGGGTATTATCAATGCTAAAACAGGTATGAGGAATGACCCTCGTGTGTTTCAGATCAGCGTCCCCATTCAATCTGGCAACAGTGGTGGGCCATTGCTTAATATGCGTGGTGAAGTCGTGGGCATTACTACGTCCAAGATAAGTGCCGTCAAAATATTCAAGTGGACTGGCGATATGCCGCAAAATGTGAATTACGCTGTGAAGTCTAGTTATATCCATATACTTCTTTCATCTGCGAGTTTAAGTACAAAAGTATCAATGTTGCCAGTGAAGTCAGCAAAATTATCCGATCTTGCCCAGCGGATTGAAGGCTCAGTACTAATGATTATTGCCAAGTAACTTATAGGGTAATAATTTAGTCGACGTTTATTATTTCTCGCTATTTGTGAATGACTCCTTTTGGCCCAGACTGTGTGAAAACGTGGAATGTTTTTGCCCTGTGGGGATTGACTGTGAAACATGGCCTCTATTTTAGACTGAAGTTTCACGGTTTTTAAAAAGTGTCGGTGTCAGGCTTTTATAATTTTATATTGAGTATGGTCATGAACTGAATATTCCCCTTTGTTTCTTTCAATTCCATCGAAGGCTTGTTAATCAGTGTCGAAAAATGACCCCCCTATATTGTGCCGCTATCAGATCAGACCATAGCAATCCTTGAAGATATTCAGCCACTTACTGGCAGGGGTAAGTATGAAGAGACCAATAGGGTTAGACTCTAATACCGCTACTTTGGGATACAAACCCAATAAAATAAGCTAGTTAGGCATACTCTACCCTCGGTTTACTCATCAAAGGGTAAGCTTTCGGTCTTCTCTTGACGACCCGAGGTTGGTTTCTTCTTTTTCGCCCTCCTGTTTTTGTAGAAGCAATTGCCTTGAGTAGCGGTTTAAGCCATTTCACTAATGCTTTTGTAGTCAAAGTTGCCGCAATGCCTGCCATATTCCTCATGAGGTTCACTGCAGCCATAAAACTAATCTGACGCGGTTTAACATTGTTCATGCTAGCAGCGTTTGCCATGTTGGAGCGAATGAAGTTATAAGCCAGAAGGTGAACAGCAACCTCTTTATCTACCATTTCAGCACTTTGGCAGCGTAGCATATCCATGCCCATCTGAGTTTTGATGCTTCTGAAATCTAGCTCTATATGCCAACGTTGCCGGTAAAGTTTGGCAAGTTCATTTTTGTGGTATGTTTTAGCATCTAGTAAGGTGCTGACGTATACAATGCCTTTCACAGAAAACTCACGGATAGTGATCTGACTGGGGAGCTCATTATATGTATCCTGATCCATCCAAACAGGCTTCCTTTTTGGTTTATTATAGGAAATAAGGTGATCCTTTGAGGACAGTTTCTTTCCACGGCGAAAGTCACTTTTAACATTTGCCCTTTGCCTGAAAACCAAAGGCGTTCCTTGTTTTATCATTAGTGCCATGATTGCGAAAGTAGTATAGTAACGATCAGCAATAAGCAGGTCTTTTTTATCTAGCTGACCAATGAGCTGTGCAAATAGTGAAGTCTCTCCACTGCCTTTCCCCTGATACTTTCCTGTTGCATAATCGACGCAGCTTCCTGTTGCTAATGACAATAACCCAACCATACGCATAATGGGAAAACCTAAGCCCTTTTTCTGCACAGACTGTTGAGGGTAATGGGTTTGGTTATCTGTTGTATCGGGCATTAACATGGTTGTTCCATCCACCATCATCACACGGAATCCATGCCATAGCCATGATGGTGAAGCTTGTTGATGCAAAGCTTTGCCTGAGCAGCAAACAGCTGTTTTGAGGTGTTCTGAAGAGAGTCGTAGCCGTGCTTTGCAGTAAGGGCCTGTATTCATGGAGTTTGCAGGGTGGTTTAAACTGATTCGATCTGTAAACACATGAGCAACTGCACTTTTACATGATCCGGTCGGACTTAAAACCTGCCACAGGAATGCTTTCAGGGTGACCAACGGCGTAAAAACCGTATCACGATCACTGCCACTTCGACGAATCTCTTCGAGTAATGATAGGGGAAGAACTTTGGAAAATGGTGTGTCCCCAACTTGGAAAAAGGCATGTTTAAAACGTTGTATTTGTTTACGCACACTGAGCTGGTTAGGATGCTTCAAGGGTTAAGTTCCTTTTTTAGGTTATGTTGTTGGCTGGAACCTCAATACTAACCAATAAAAACAGGAACTTAACCTTTGATATTAACTTGAATACGAATATTTTTCTAGGGACAGGTAGCGGTATTAGGGTCAGAACCCTTAAAAATTCATAACAGTAGAAAACCGGGTTACTGGTTAGGCCGAGCATAAGCCAATCGGTCATTGACCCTGTTCAGTGGTTGATGATTGCAGCAGCTGAGGAAGAGCGTTTCCGCAGAATCAAGCATTGTGAAGTGGCCCCCTGGTCAAGGACTTTTATGCCATTTTCTTTGAGAATATCGCTAAATCCTGTACTGGTATATTGTGCGCCTTGATCACTGTTAAACACCTCTGCCTTTATTGCTTTAGTGAAAACTTTTGGTGTCATTTCCGCTCCTTTGATGGGAGAAACACTGCGCTCAATGACTCTTAAGTACCTGTCCTTATTTAGGGATCCAGTATAATTGCTAGCCAAGGGCATGCTCTCTCTGGTTAAACCCCGTTTGGCAGATGTATTTCGTGTTGATAATGGGCTACATTATTATAAATTATCGTCTATACTAGGGTAATAAATTTTTAGGCGGGCAGGGATTACCAGTACATGGAGTCGATTACAATCATCTGGATGGTTTTTTTATTGGCGCTGGTGTTTGCTATTCTGCTGACACCTTTTTCGATGCATTTGGCTCGTAAACTGGGGGCGGTTGATACACCCAATGAACGATCAGTCCATGCCCAAGCAACACCTAGGCTGGGTGGTGTCGGTATTGGCATTAGTCTGGTGGTAACAATTTCTTTTTATATTTCGCTGGATGCATTCAATAGCGGATTTTTGGTGGGGCTGTTGATTATTTTCTTGACCGGCTTGCTGGATGATGTGAAATCGATTTCGCATCGGCTTAAATTTTTTGGTGAAATTCTGGCTGTGGTTGCTTTTATTGGCATTAGTGGCTCCGAGCTGACTGGGGTTGGGGATTTATTCGGTTTCGGTGCTATTCATTTTGGACCGTTGTCTTTTGTTGTGACTATTGTGTGCATGGTTGGTCTGATCAATGCGATGAATCTCAGTGATGGTCTTGATGGTTTGGCAGGGGGCTTAGCGGTGATTGCCTCGCTCTTTTTTGCTTTACTGGCTTATAAGACCGGCCAGCAAAGTGCATTGCTGATATCGCTGGCGATGGCAGGGTCATTGATCGGTTTTTTAATGTACAACAGTTTCCCTGCCAGATTATTTATGGGTGATGTTGGTAGTTTGATGATCGGCTATACCTGCGCTGTGTTGGCTGTGCAACTAACACAAGCAGGTGATGGCTCGGCTGTTCAACCGATTACTATCGCCCTGATTCTGGCCGTACCATTGCTCGATACGCTCATCGTGATGGGGAAACGCATACGGCAGGGCAGTAGCCCCTTCTTGCCGGATAATACCCATATGCATCATCGCTTGTTAGGGCTCGGTTTAAGTCAAAATCAATCGGTATCAGTGCTTTATGCGCTGATGTTTTTGTATGGTTTTATTGCGCTGAGCGGGTGGTCTTTGGAAGCGTATTGGAAATTTTATGGTGCGCTGCTGCTTACGGGGCTTATTTACAGATCGGTTAGTATGTTGCGAGATAATCCGTGGCGGCTGGTGATGGTCATGTTTGCCTGGGGTGCATCGCTTGAACGCCTGGAGAAACAGCAGCATGAACGACTGGCTGGTTTATGGATCCATTTTAGCAGGGTTCTGCCGAACTTGATCTTGGCATTGTTTTTATTGCCCATTGCTTTTTTGGATGGGGCATTGGGCAGGGAAATATGGTTGTTGCCACTTGCGTGTATCGCATTATTATACTTGTTCCGCAACCATAATGTACGAATTGTTGGCCTGTTGCATGGCTTGCTTTATCTGATTATTCTGACTTTGTTTTTTGTCTATCAGACATCCTTGCCGAGTTTATGGTGGCATAGTTATTATTGGCCTGTGCTGCTTTGTATATCGATGTTGTGGATCGTGCTGAGCTTGTTTATAGGACACATGCGCCGATTATTGAGTTTGCATTCGTTTGAAGTGTTGTTGATTATGATTTCATGGTTGGGTGTGTTTGTATTGATGCCGATGCTGAATGCTTCTTCAAGTGATGTGCACGGCTTGCGGATGATTTGTGTTTATGCGATTCCGATGTTGTTGATGGCCAAGCTGGCGCTGATGCCACGTCGGCAGGAGGCTGTATCTTGAAGCGTTCCGAAGGCTTGTCATTTTGACAGGTGGTGATGAATTGTTAGTTTGTACGAATTATTATAAATAGGTGTAGGTATGAATAAAATGAATAAAAGCAATAAAGCCAAACTGAATACATTATTCGCGCTTGGCTCAGTCGTGTTGTTTGCTGGCCAGGCTATGGCTGCCGGTGATGCAGGCTTTGTGCCCATGGGGCCTATGAAGCTGGTGCCGGTTGTGAATGTTTCACATGAGTATAATGATAATATATTTCTGGCTGAGAAGAATAAGAAAAGCAGTCAAGTTACTGTCATTAGTCCGACTATCGCCTTGCAGGCAGATAGTGCTACAAAAAGCATGGAACTCAGTTATGGGTTAACGAAATCAATTTATTACGGTAGTCGACAGGACGATGCACTTGATCACTTTTTGAATTTTGATGTGTCAGCTGATTTAAGTAGCCGTTTGCAAACCAGCTTGGGGGCGAGTTATGACAAAGGTCATGATGCGCGTGGTAGTACCTTTTCAGGTACGGCAGTGACTGGTGCTGTGACTCCGGATAAATACCATGAAACCGCCGTGCACGGCGCGGTTGGTTATGGTTTGCGTGGGCGCATTGATCTCGTCGGTGATTACACCAACAAGCGTTATGATAATAATCGTTTCAGAACAGCTGCTCGTGATTTTGATACGACAGGTGGTGGGGTGAGTTTCTCTTTCCCCATTATGAAAAAAACCAAAGCAGTGCTTGAGGCCAGGTACAGCAAATTTGATTATAAGGTGATCTCTGCAGCGGGGAATTTAAACAGTAAAGAGCAGCGCTATCTTGCAGGGCTGGATTGGGATGCTACCGCCAAAACCTCAGGCAGCTTGCGGGTGGGTTATTTACGCAAGCGCTTTGCCAGTGCTCTGAATTCCGGTTCGAGTGGTTTAAGCTGGGAGCTGGGTGCGACATGGTCGCCATTGAGTTATTCGACCGTTGATTTGTCAACCGAATCAACAACCAATGAAACCGATGGTTTCGGTAGTTTTATTAAAACGAAAAGTGGCAATCTGAGCTGGAATCACGCCTGGAATTCAAAACTTTCACATACCTTGTCCACTGGTATCAGTCAGGATAAATATATCGGTGGCATTGCTGCACGTACGGATCATCTTATCAGGGCGGCTGCTTCGTTGGATTATCAGTTGCAACGCTGGCTCAATGTCGGTGCTTCGTATGATTATACTAAACGCAGTTCTGGTGTTTTGAATTCCAGTTATAAGCAGAATGTCATAGCAATCAAGCTGCAAGCGACGCTGTGATGAATCCATAACAGTAGGGCGGTTTGTCAAATCCGGGTTGTTCATGAATAGCGGCTCAAGACGCATGGCAACTGCCCAACGGTTGAATCTGAGCATCGCCCCGAACTGTGGAAACTACTCAGTGATCGGATTTGTGTGTAACACTGTGGCGATATCTTAGAGACTGTTATTTCAGGGTTCGAGCGAAAAACCAAGGATGGTGTGAGTAATATCATGTTATATGCAATGAATAAATATGTTTTAGGATTAGTGATGGCCGTGTCGTTGACCATGCTTGCTGGTCTTGCCTCTGCGGATGCTGATTATCGCCTTGGTGTAGGTGATCGAATCTCGATCCATGTCTTCGAAGAAGATATGGATGTTGAAGCTAAACTGGGTGCTTCAGGCTCGTTTCGCTTTCCTTATCTGGGCACCATCACAGCCAAGGGCAAGAGCATCGGTCAGTTGGAGGGCGAAATTGAACGTGGTTTGCGTGATGGTTATCTGGTTAATCCACAGGTGCGTATCCGCATCGAAGAGTTCCGCAGTTATTATGTCAATGGTGAAGTCAGCTCGCCAGGTGGTTTTCCGTATCAGTTAGGTCTGACATTGCGTAAAGCGATTGCCTTGGCGGGTGGCTTTTCTGAAAAAGCCGATGAAGATAAAGTCTATGTTATTCGGGAAAAAGATACGAATCGACGCAAACACAAAATTAGCATGGATTCTGCATTGTATCCCGGTGATATTGTCTCTGTTGAGCAGAGTTTCTTTTTTATCAATGGTCAAGTGGCATCACCTGGGAAATACTCGTATCAGTCGGGTATGACTTTTCGAATGGCGGTATCTCTGGCTGGCGGGTTTACGGAGCGGGCATCAGAGAGCGGTGTGATTGTGTTGCATGAACACAGCAAGAATAAAAAGCCCAAGAACGTGCGACTGGATTCGGCAGTGAGAGCGGGTGATATCATTACTGTTAATCAGAGTTTCTTTTAATCCAGTTTAGTAACAGATTCACTACCTTTATCGCAGAGGGTGCAGAGTAGGCGAAGGAAAGACTCAAATTGCAGGGATTATTCAGACAGGCTTTGATGTTTCTCTACGGTAAATAATTTTAACTACAAAGGTCATACATATGAACATGGGACAACAGCACAGTATTACTGATACGTCAGAATTGGATATCAGCCACTATTTGTCTATTTTTAACCGTTACAAGTGGAGTATTTTAACACTGGCGGTGCTCTCTGCATTGCTGGTGGGGCTGATTGTATTTTCCATGACACCGATGTACAAAGCCACAACGAAGCTGTTGATTGAATCGAACAGCCCTAAAATGCCAACGCTGGAGGATTTGTATGGAGCGAACGGCCAGAACCATGAATATTTTCAAACGCAATTTGAAATTATTCAATCACGGCGAATCGCTGGCATGGTTGTGGATAAACTCTATCCTGCTTTGAAGGATCGTGTGCTAGAAAAAAATACTGATCCTGAGCCGATTGCAGGCATGGACTGGGTCACTGAGATGTTTCCGGGCAGTGCGATTAAGACTGCTTCTGTTCCTCTGACGGCAAAACAATTAAAAATACAACAACTGCAGTATAGCCTGAGTCTTAAGCCGGTTATGCGCACCCAGATCGTAGGCATTTCATTCGTTTCCGATGATCCGAATGTCGCAGCCAGAACGGCCAATGCGTTTGCACAGGCCTATATTGAAGATCAGTTGGGCTCTCGCATTGAAATGACCCGGCAGGGTACCGAGTGGTTGTTTGAGCGACTCAATGTGCTGAAAGCCAGTTTGCAGAAGTCGGAAAAACGTCAACAGCGCTATATGGATAGTCAGAAACTGATGAACGTGAGTGGTCAAGGCGAGGGTATTGGTGGGGCGACTGGCCGGGTGGTGAATGCACGCTCAGCATTTGCCAAGATTCAAAAACGCTATGGTTTCAAACATCCAAAGTATATTCAGGCCAAATCAGAGTTGGCAGCAGCCCAGCAAGCACTGGCGAGCGGAAAGGCGGAAATTCGTTCGATCAGTCGTAAAGGGGTGCGGCTGCGTGAGTTGCAGCGACAGGTCGAAAGTGATCGTCAGCTGTATGATATTTTCTTAAAGCGCATGAAAGAATCGAGTCAGGCTGTGGATTATAAAAAGGCCAATGCGCGTATTCTCGATGCGGCTCTGGTGCCGAAGGTTCCATTCAAACCAAACAAACAACGTTTTATTATTTTAGCCTTTGTTGGCGGCTTGTTTCTTGGTCTGCTATTGGCTTTCTTGACGGAATCACTGAATAAAACCATCAAAAGTACGGAAGAAGTGGAAAGCAAGCTGGGGCAATCCAACTTGGGTATGTTGCCTTTGATGGATATGGGTAAAAAAGGCAGCAATGCGGCGTTTCAAATACTCGATGCCAAACAGACTGGTTTTTCGGAGGCGATACGTACCATTCGAACAGGTTTGGTGTTGTCTAATCTGGATAACCCACACAAGATTATTCTGGTCACATCCTCTGTGCCGGGGGAGGGTAAAACCACCGTATCGACCAATTTGGCGGCAGCGATGGCCAAGATGGATAAAACATTATTGATCGGAGCGGATTTACGCAGACCATCGTTAACACGCGCTTGTGGTCTGCCGGATGGTGCTATCGGTCTTTCGCAGGTGGTGGCCGGAGAAGCCAGTTTTAAAGATTGTATCCATTTGCATGAAGATACCGGTTTGCATATTTTACCGGGTGGTATGATTCCTCCGAATCCTCTTGAACTCTTATCATCTGAGCGGTTTAAAAAGATGCTGGAAGTGCTGGAGAAATCATACGATCGTATTGTGATTGATTCGCCGCCGGTTCAGGCAGTCAGTGATGCGCTGGTATTATCGAGTTATGCCAAGGCGGTTGTTTATGTGGTGGAAGCCGATAGCACACATGAAAAAGTGGTGCGCAAGGGGATTCAGCGTTTGGTTGAATACAATGCACCGATTGCAGGTATTGTGTTGAATAAAGTGGATTTGAAAAAAGCTGAAAAATACGGTTATGAATATGGCGGTTATTACGATCAGTATGGTTATAGTGCAGCCAGTGAGAAAGCGTGATCGATTGAGCTTGCAGGATTAGGTATAGGCGTTATTCATTCATGATTGATATTCATTGTCACTTGCTACCCGGTATTGATGACGGAGCCAAAGATATGCCGCAGGCACTCGATCTGGCTGCACATGCTGTGGCTCATGGTATTACGCATATGGTGCTTACACCGCATATTCAACCCGGCATGTACAATAATGATCATCAGTCGATTCAACAGGTGTTTGAGCTGTTTCGTCAAGCCGTGCAGGCTCAAGATATTGATTTGCAACTGGCCATGGCTGCGGAAGTGCGTATTTGTCCGGAAATTTTGCCCATGATTGCGGCTGGCGAAATTCCTCTTTTTGTCTCCGCTGATGGTAAAAAAACTATTTTATTAGAGTTCCCGCACAGTCACTTGTTGCCTGGCAGTGATAATATGATTGCCTGGTTGCGTAAGCAGGGAATCGATTGTCTGATCGCGCATCCAGAGCGCAATAAAGAGGTGATGGGCAATATTGATAAGCTGTTACCCTTCTTGAATATGGGCTGCAAATTGCAAGTCACAGCAGCGTCGGTGGCCGGTTCATTTGGTGAACAATCCAGACTGGTTGCGCTAGACCTGCTTGAGCGCGGCTGGGTGAGTGTATTGGCCAGTGATGCACATAGTTTGCGGCGCAGACCACCGGAGCTGGAAGCGGGTCGAAAGGCTGCAGAAGCGGTGATTGGTTTGAAGTCTGCAAATGATTTGGTCGTTGCAGAGCCTCAAGCCATTGTTGGTGGCATGTTTGCATCAGCCTGATCGTTTGTTCTGCTACTTAAAAATACCGCTGAGCCTTGTGTCTGCTGCGCTGTTGAGTTTTCTTGCTTATCAATCCTGGTCCTATGGTGAAGCCTATGCGATCCAGCACCGGGTACAATTGCAGCTGAATGTCTGGTATGCCGATGCTATTAAACCGGATCGGGCACTGTGGCTTGAACAGAAGAAGGATATCGATCGGGCTATTGCCTACATGCCGGACAATGCAGCATTTCATAATATGCTGGCTCTGCTGTATGAATTCCGAGCTTTTCAGATGGAGAGAAAGGGTATTCACCGGGATTTACAGTTGATCAAAGCCAGGATGCAGTTTCGATTAGCGATCAAAGCTAGCCCCGCCTGGGTATACCCGTGGATGAATCTGGCTAATATCAACAGCCGTATTGGACAATACGATGGTGAATATGTGCAGGCTTATGAGCGCGCCATAGCATTGGGGCCATGGGAAAAAAACACCATGCCCGGCTTGATTGAGCTGGGTTTAAAAGCTTATGTGCATCTGTCCAAGCCAGAGCAGCAACGGGTAGATAACTATATTGATCGCATCGCTGCAGGTGAAGGTCGATGGATAGGTAGTCTGTTAAAGAGTCGAGGCACAAAGCCCCAGGTCTGCCAATCATTGAGCACATTGCAGCGCAAGGCGGCGTTTGAGCAGATTTGCAGCAATGCACACAAGTGAACCGCTGTTGATTTATTGATGTGATATTCGCGTCTATTTGCGTGCATTCGCGGTTCGAGTTTAAGTGTTTTTGATGGCGGTTATGATGCTTTGAGGTTTCTGCTCACAAAGGGTAGTGCAACAAGCATGGTAAATAGCGCTGCATTGGCAGGCACTTGCAGGTTAAAATCCACCGAAGAATGAATGAGAATCGATGTGATGCCCATGAGGCTCGCAAAGTTGATACCGAGAATAAGGCTGGATCGACGCTTTCTCAGGTTATGAATGATAGTCCACAGACACAGCAATAATAATAAAAACAGCGGAGCAGTGCCGATTAGCCCCAGATTCAGGGTGAATTCCAGAAAATCGTTGTGCACATGGTCGATATAATAACTCGGCCCTTGAATCTTGTAGGCGGGAAAGGCACTGAAAAAGTTGCCTGCACCGATGCCTGTCAGGCTGAAATCATGAATCATGGCGAACGTATCGGCATAGACATCACCGCGTTGTGCTTCTGTGATGGTGGTGGTTTGATTGATGCGTTCAATCACTCGACTAAGCCCGAACCATGATCCGATAATGATAATATCAATGATAATCAAGCTGGTGAGAAAGATGGTGACCGATTTTGCAGCATGGCGGGATAAGAAAATAAACATAGAGCCTGCAATAATCAGGCTGGCGAAGAATGCGCTATTGCCCATGCGTGAGTGGGTCATCACCAGTGTGATGCAGAGTATGACCAGAATAAAGCGCAATCGGGCTTTAGGGCCTAATATGGTTTGACTGTAGTGGCGCAGACGTTGCCGCCAGTTTCTGAAATTCTGGTCGCTTAACATGGAAATCAATAGACCTATACCAACAGCCAATGACATTTCCAGCCAGCCGGCCAGATGATCGGGATTGGAGTTGAACCCAGTGGCACGAGCGCTGGATGGGATATTCATATCGGTAATCGAATAGGTGTATTCATTGACGCTATAGCTGATGCCGGAGAGGTTAAGTAGCAGCGCAGCCATGGCCTGAAGAAAGCCGGAAAATACAATGATATAAGCCAGTAGTTTGAGTCTTTTGTACGAATCAACCAGGATAAGAGTGAGTGTGAACAGTAATAACAGCGCCAGTGTTTTGTGAAACTGTAACCAGCTGATTGATGCATCGAGCGATATGCCTTGATGTGTGCCGTCAGCGAAAGCATACAGGCTGGCAGTATTGGGGGAGATCATGCTCAGCCAGGTCTGGGGGATGGATAAACACTGGATTGCAATCCAGCTAGCGGTAATTGCGAATAGAGCGATGGCCAGCCAGCTCTTGCTCAATGTGGATGCTTTGATTAAGCCAAATGCAAGCGCTAAGCAAACAACAATGCTTAAGATATAAATCCAGATCTCCATTGCAGAGGTGGCCCATGGGTATTTGCTGCCGAGCGGCATGGGTAGCCATATAAATATCAGCGCATAAGCAAGAAACAGACAGGCGTGCAGGCGCTCCGCGAGTGGGGATGAGGTATGATGGAGATTCATTTAAGGCAATAAAAAAGCCCCGAGTGATCGGGGCTTTTTGATAATCTTGATAAGCGTTTGATCAGGAGCTAACCGCGCCGCCACCGCCACCGCCACCGCCAGCACCAGCGTCAGGGGTGTGTGCGCCCTCAGCGTGAGAGTTGCCACCATCATCCTCACCGGAAGCTGATGCCTCTTGCGTATTAGGGTTGAAGTTATCAGCCAATTCAAAACTAGGATTAATGTCCAAGGCAGCGGTCAAGGTGGCTGTGGAGTCGCCGCCAGCAGTAAGGATAGCTTGTACTGCTTCCTGCAAAGTCATGTCCCCATCTTCCATTAGGGTTTTCAGTGCATCCTCCATGCTATCGTTGTTTTGAATTAACGCAGCAATATTTATATCGGATGCATTGGATTCAGCAAATGCACTGCTCGCAGCAAACATGCTGATTAGCATCGCTATGATAAAGATCATATTTTTTTTCATTGTTGTGTCCTCTTTGGAGAGCATCCATGCTTTCAGAATTATTTGAAGCAATTGTAGACGAATAAAACCATAGATCAATCGGAATTATTTTTGTGTGGTTTTTTGCCATGTTTGTTCGAGCCTTGGTTGCAGAAGTGATCAGTGCAAAGGTTGAATTGATTTGCTGATTGATTTGCTGATTGCATTGCATGAGTGCATTGCATGAGTGCAATAATAGCAACAGTTCCGTAGTTTGTAGGCATGCGTATTTTGATTGCACCGGATTCATTCAAGGGCTCGCTGACTTCGACTGAAGCAGCTGCGGCCATGGCACGTGGCATCGCTTCGGTGATGCCGGATGTGGAACTAATTTGCATGCCGTTGGCCGATGGCGGGGAGGGGACAGCGGATGTGCTCGCATCGGTGCAATCTCCCCTGTCTCTCCAATCTTCCCAGTCCCTCCAATCTCCCCTGTCTCTCCAATCTTCCCAAACGGCCTGTCTTGAGGCTGGAAGGCCTGCTGCTGATGCGCATGTTTTGATTGAGTCGGCTGCATTGATTGGTTTGAATCTGGCTTCGATGCAGGGCGATGTGTTTGAGCGCGGCAGTAGTCTTTTGGGTGAAGCGGTGTTGAGAGCTTTGCATGCAGGTCAAGGAGATATTCGTATCGCTTTGGGCGGCAGTGCTGTCGTCGATGGTGGTTTGGGGCTGTTGTTGGCTTTGGGTTGTAAGGTGGTGGATGGTAATGCTCTGCCGGTGTCGGCTGATTTGAAGGGTTTGATGCAGGCCAGCAGGATTGATGTTGAGGGGCTGGATCAACGTCTGAATGATGAATGTGTGCAGATAACGATTTTATCCGATGTGCAAAATCCATTGTGTGGCAAGGAGGGCGCGGTTCGCATGTATGGGGCGCAAAAAGGCATCAAAGCGGCGCGATTGCATGCTGTGGAGCTGGCCATGCAGAGCTGGGCTGATCTGTGTGAAGATACATTTAGCATGTCGGTGCAAACAGATATGGGTACAGGCGCTGCCGGCGGTCTGGGTTTTGCTTTGAAGCTGTTGGGCGGGCGGATTGTGTCGGGGGCTGAATATGTGATGCGGGCAATGGATTTCGAGCGGATTGCCGTAACAGTGGATTGGGTGCTTACAGGTGAAGGCTTGTCCGATGCGCAAAGCTTGCATGGCAAGCTACCCTTTATGGTTGCACAAATGAGCCACGAGGCCGGAGCGAAGGTAGTTTTAATTTCGGGTGATGTGTTGAACAAAACTG
The DNA here is from genome assembly GCA_030951025.1 of Mariprofundus sp. Lineage (GTDB taxonomy): Bacteria > Pseudomonadota > Zetaproteobacteria > Mariprofundales > Mariprofundaceae > Mariprofundus. The sequence goes on from JAUZQK010000142.1 coordinate 15,592, forward strand.
AGCTGCTGGATTGCTTTGATACTGTTGTTGCAGCGAGATTGGAGGGGATGTCTGTTTCAGAGGCGATGCGGCAAGCCGAGCGTTATCTCTCCGCCGCAGCGGCAGGCTGGATGAAGTCAGTGCTGAAATGATGATTGAGTTTCCTGATCCAAGGCTGGCCAATGATGAGGGTTTGTTGGCGGTTGGAGGTGATTTGAAACCGGCAACGTTGTTGGCCGCCTATGCCCAGGGTATTTTCCCCTGGTATGCTGAAAATCAGCCTGTATTATGGTGGTCACCTGATCCGCGCATGGTGTTGTTTGCGGCGGAATTTCATTGCTCCAAACGATTGGCGCGGCGTATGAGGCAGAATGTGTACACATTTTCATGGGATGAAGCCTTTGATCAGGTGATTGGCCTGTGTGCTGAAATGCCGCGTAAAGGTGAGCATGGCACGTGGATTCTGCCGCAGATGATTGATGCTTATGTGCGCATGCATGAGCTTGGCCATGCACATTCGGTAGAAGTGTGGTGTGATAATATGCTGGTGGGTGGTTTGTACGGCGTGCTGGTGAATGATGTGTTTTTTGCTGAATCGATGTTCAGCCGCAGCATTGATGCATCGAAAATGGCCTTGGCGATGTTATGCGAGCGGGCATTGCAATCAGGGTGGCTGTTGATTGATTGCCAGTTTCATACGGAGCATTTACAAAGCCTCGGGGCGCGTGAAGTTTCTCGCAATGAATTTATGAAGATATTGAAAAGGGGGAGGCATGAGTTTAAACAACAATCGTGATCAACTGGTCAAAACAGCGGTGCAGGGGGCGGTAGCACCAGCCCATCAATGGGCACCATTCGAAGTGGGTGCGGCAGGTGAAATTTTTGCATGGCCTTCAACCGGCGGTATTACCTACAATGTGAAAATCGGTGATTCGGTGTTTGGCTGGGCGGGTGAACATATCGAGCCGGGTGTATCGACGACGATGACCCATAAAAACCGCAAATGTGAATCCGGTTATCAGTTTTTATCGTGTTGCGGCAATGAGGCGATGGTGATTTCAGGCGCGGCCAAAGGCGAGAAAGGCACGGTGCTGGGGCATCATGGTGGTGTTGAACATTTGATGCTCGATTTTCCCGACGCAACATTGGATAAATTAAACTGTGACGATAAGTTTTTGATTAAGGGCTTTGGTCAGGGTTTGAAGTTGATCGATCATCCTGATGTGTATATCTACAACCTCGATCCGGATGTGTTGGAAGCATGGGGTTTAAAAGAGCGTGCAGATGGCAAAATCGAAGTACCTGTTCATGTGATGGTGCCGGGGCATGCGATGGGTTCGGGCATTGGTGCGTTATCTGTGGTGACAGGGGATTACGATATTCTCTGCCATGATGCGGAGACAGTTCAAACATACGGCATGGATAAGCTGCGTTTTGGTGATTTGGTAGCGGTGCTGGATCATGATAACCGTTATGGACGCACTTACCGTAAAGGCGCGATTACTATCGGGGTGGTGATTCATTCCGATTCTCCCTTGGCAGGGCACGGGCCGGGCATGATGACCTTGATGAGTGCCTGTGACGCTAAGCTGGTGCCAGTGTTGAGTGATGATGCCAATCTGGGCATGATCAAGGCTATTGGCCGTTTTGCATGATGTGCTTGCTTTCGGTTCAATGAGTGGGCTGTGCGCGTAGCATGCTTGCAAATGTGTTCCGGCTTGGATCGGGATGCCAATCTTGCCACGGTGGATCGGTTGTTAACCATGGCTGCAGATCAAGGCGCTGGGTTGGCCGTATTGCCGGAAACGTTTGCCTTTATGGGTGGCACGGAGGCTGAGAAACGGGATATGGCCGAGCCGCAATCCGAATCGGAGACCTTATGTTTTCTTTCAGAGCAAGCAGCCAGGCATCAGATGTCCATTATTGCTGGTTCGTTATTTCTGAAGGCTGAAGGGGATCATATTCGTAATGCATGTGCGGCTTTTGATGCGACGGGCTCTTTGTTGGCGGTGTATGATAAAATTCATTTGTTTGACATGGATTATCAGGGTGAATCATACCATGAGTCGGCTTTGATTGAGGCGGGCAACAAACCTGTGTGTATTCAAGCCGGTGATTTTAAGATCGGTTTAAGTATTTGTTATGATCTGCGTTTCCCTGAGTTGTTTCGACATTATGTGTCTGAGGGGTGTGAAGTCTTATGCAACGTGGCGGCATTTACTGTTACTACAGGTCGTGTGCATTGGCAGAGTCTGTTGCAGGCCAGAGCCATTGAAAACCAATGCTATGTGTTGGCTGCAGCGCAGACTGGGACACACCCTGATGGGCGACAAACCTGGGGTCACAGTTTGATTATTGATCCATGGGGTGAGGTGTTAGCTGAGTTAGCAGAAGGTGAAGGTCTGGTGGTGGCTGAGCTGTCTAAAAAGCATGTAAAACACCTGCGCCAGTCGTTGCCTGCATTGCGTCATCGTCGCTTGTAAACCTATCATCTGCCAGATGATTAAGTGGTTGGATGTTGTTTAAAAAAACTTGACTTGGCTCAAGTCCTTGCGATTAAAGGGCTTATCAGACTATCCACAGAGGCTGTGGATAACTTGGTGGATAAACTATTGTTTTTTGGTAGTTGCTCGCCTTGTGACCTTACTACGACATGTTTGCTTAAAATTTAAGCAATATAAAAAAGCTTTATATATCATCTATTTACTTGTTTGTTGTTAAAGTTTAATCGAGAGTTTTAGGCTGTTGTTAAAAAGACTTCATCTATACTTCTGGGCGGTGGATAAAGTGCTTTATCATTGTACTTTTAGCTGTCTTAGTGCTTCAAAGGTAACGATTGAGCAGGCAGAAGAAAGATTCAGGGAGCGCACAGGTGCATCGCTGCGCATAGGGATTGTTAAAGCTTGCACATCAGCCAGCACTTCGGCATTTAAGCCTCGTGTTTCAGGCCCAAAAACCAATACATCTCCAGCACAAAAATTGGCATCCCAGTAGCTGGTTTCAACCTTGGAACTCAGGCCATACCAGTTGCGCTCTGTGCCAATAGACTGGCGCGCAGCGTGCCAGTTTTGATGCTGCTGTACATCCATATACTGCCAATAATCGAGGCCGGCACGTCGGAGTTGTTTGTCGGTGATTTCAAAGCCGAGTGGGTGAATGAGGTGCAGCTGGCAGCCGGTGCAGGCACACAAACGGGCAATGTTGCCTGTGTTGGGTGGAATCTCTGGTTCAAAGAGAACGATATGCAATGGTGTAATCATGCGCGGCAGGCTTAGTCAGGATTCTCCAGAGTGCAACAATCCAATCAGGGCGACCATGCCAGCATCGTCGTATCTAACCCGGACTATTCATAAATACTGCCGCGCCCTGACTTGTTCATTTGCCCGCAACGAATCCTTCGTACCCCAGGGCACCATCTCTGCGCAAGCGCATTCACCTTGGCAGTCGTCCGTATGCACTGCTACGGACTCCTGCCTCAGAATCCGTTGCGAACAAAGGTCCGGCGTTATCATCACGGCGAGTCATGAAGAGTCCGGGCTAAGAAACCTCTGTTGTGCTAGACTGAATAAGTGGATGAATAGCTGCTGGGCTTATCGGGCTCTCTGTTCACTATCCTGTTCATGTTGCCAATCTTGTATGGCGGCAACGGTATCATCATCGGGGTTTAGTTTTTCCAGATCAGG
>JAUZQK010000143.1 GCA_030951025.1 Mariprofundus sp.
TGTTTCATACTGCACGGGTTCATTTTATCATGTTTCATGCTGCACGGGTTCATCTTGTGTTTCATACTGCACGGGTTCATTTTATCATGTTTCATCGCACATGGATTGCATGGGTTCATATCATGGTGGCCTGCAAAAGCAGGTGCTGCAGATATGCCCATCGCAATAAACATTGCGAACAATAAGCTGGTCATTTGTTTCATGGTTGATCTCCTCTTGTCCCTGATAGGGTTATAAGTGGATTAGGCGATATAACGAAACAATCCTTACAACTGCATTAACAACAAGCTGAATCGGCACAGCAAGCGCCCGGCTTAACAGCCTCGATATAAGCCGACACCACATAGGCCTCCACTCCACTGCCCGGAGCCCAGTCACGAATAAAATCACGTGATGCATCTTTGGGTACAATGCTAATCTGCTCAAAACCTGCGGCTTGCATCATCACCTCTAAATCATCAATCAATGATGCACCAGCCATGCAACCGGCATGCAGCATCGGATCATTTTTCATCTCATCCGGCATCACAGCAGTTGCCACCACATCGGAAACAGCCAAGCGGCCACCCGGTTTGAGTGCCCGGAAAGCATCGGCAAATACCTGATCTTTAAATGGTGATAAATTGATCACACAATTGGAGATAATAATATCGGCAGTGTTATCAGCGACTGGCAAATGTTCGATTTCACCGAGCCTAAATTCCACCTGCGAAAAAGCCCCTTTTTCAGCATTTTTACGTGCTTTGGAAATCATCGCCGGAGTCATATCGATACCGATCACATGGCCGCCCTCACCCACTTCACGAGCCGCCAGAAAAGCATCAAAACCGCCTCCACTGCCCAGATCAATCACCGTTTCACCCGCTTTTAGGCTGGCAATCGCACGCGGATTACCGCAACCCAAACCCATATCCGCACCGGCCGGAACATTGGCCAAATCATCTTCGGAATAACCCAAGCGGGTGGAGATCAAGGTATTGATCGCCGTATCATCAGAGACGCCGCAACAACTGGCGACTTCACCACAGCAATCACCTGCATTGCTCGCTTCCGCCACTTCAGCATAGGATTCACGCACATGCTGGCGCAGTTGATCAGCATTCAGACTCGAGTTATTTTCACTCATGTTTTTTTCTCCATTCCTGTTTTGTTTATAAATATATGAGATTTGCTTAAGCGTTGTTTTGATGGGTTACCGCTCATCGTTTAATCCAGCGCACCGCCACAGCTCGAACCCTGCCCTGCTGTACAGCCATAACAATGATCCATCACAATAATCGAACGTCCGCTAATATCCTGTTGCATCAAATCGCTCAGATGTGCTGCCTGTCCATGTTCTGCCTTGATCGGCAAATTCAGCATTTGATTAAAATCACAATCATACACATAACCCTGCCAATCCACGCTGATCAAGCTATGACACATCACCCCGGCCAGATTATCTTCGCTATACACCTCTTTCAGCAGCTGCATATACGATGCAAATTTACCTTGTGAGATTAATGTGCTGCCAAAGCGCTTGATCGGCATATTGGTGATCGTGAACAATTGATTGAAGGCAATGCCAAAACGCAGCTGCAATTCACGTTTATATGCAATCTCCAGTTCAGCTTGTGGTGGAGGCAGACTTGCGCCCTGCGGATTATAAACCAGCCTCAACATCAAATCCGAATCATCCATACCATAACCGAGCTTGTTCAAACGCTGCAAGGCATCAATACTACTGGAGAACACCCCTTTACCACGTTGGGCATCGACATTATCACTCAAATAACAGGGTAAGGAGGCCACCACTTCGACCTTATGCAGAGCCAAAAACTCAGCCATATCTGCATAACCATCTTCTTCTAAAATCGTCAAATTGCAGCGATCAATAATGCGCACACCCAAGGCGCTGGCTTGCTCGACCAAGAACTTGAAATGTGGATTCATTTCCGGTGCCCCACCAGTCAAATCGAGTGTGCTAATCTGCTGTGCAGCCAGATACGCGAGAATCACATCAATGGTGGCCCGATCCATAATCTCAGTACGACGCGGCCCTGCATCGACATGGCAATGCAAGCAGGTCTGGTTACATAAATAACCGAGATTCACCTGTAATGTATTAATTTTTCCCCGGCTAAGCGCTGGGAAAGTAGTCATCTGCAATAATGGCAGTGTTGCATGCATCGGTTTACCCCTGTTTGTTTTAGGATGGTTCAGTCGCATCCGTAATGCTTACATTACAGAGGTACTCACGATCATAGAGATCTACTCGACTAGCTGGCTATAAGCAGACTAGGACTGATAAGCGATATCACCTGCAATAAATGCTTTTTTCAATTTCCATTTGGAAATAAGTGCTCCAGTTCGATCCGCACGGGTCAAGTTGATGCGTTTGAGGCTGGCATTACGAAAATCAGCATCACGGACATTGCTGAATGATAAATTGGCTTCGTTCAAGATTGCACCACGGAAATCCGTACCTTCCATATCACAACCCTGCAGATTGGCGCGCGCCAGCTTGGCATTTCTCAAATCCTGACCGGATAAATCCAAGCCTCTCAAATCCACCCCGCTCAGTGACCAGCCACTGCTGATGCGGGCTTTCAATAGTGCCAAATCAATGCGAATGCCATCTTGTTTGGTATTGATCAGAACAGCACCATCGAGCTTTGCGCCACGAATATCTGCACCACTTAAATCAGCGCCAGAGAAATTACAGTTTGAAAGGTTTGCACCGGCCAAGTCAGCACCGGATAAATCCTGATTCGAAAAATCCAAACCCGATAAATCCGCATTCGCCAGACTTTCGTCTGCTTTTAGCGCAGCAATCACTTCTGAAACTGTCATATCCCCTCCTAGAAAAGCAGTCATATTAAAAAAAACAACACAAAACACAAGTGATGTTTGGATATTGCAAGCACCGGAACCACTTAGTCAGGTTAAAAATAACCAAATGCATCAATGGTTTTAACCAAGTCTTTCACCGCCAGCATCGATTGATGCAATGCCGCAGCTTCTTTTTTTGTGAGATCCAGTTCAATAATGGCTTCCACACCACCACCACCGAGTTTGCACGGCACACCCAGATAATAACCATCAACGCCATACTCCCCTTGCAAAAATGCAGCGCAGGGCAATATGCGTTTTTTATCTTTGATAATCGCTTCTGCCATTTGTACGACCGATGCACCTGGTGCATAAAAAGCTGAACCTGTTTTTAGAAAACTGACAATCTCGGCACCGCCATTGGCCGTGCGTTCACAAATCGCTTCAACACGTTCAGCATCCATCAATTCGGTGATCGGAATGCCCGCCATAGTCGAATAGCGCGGCAAGGGGACCATGGTATCACCATGACCGCCCAACACGCAGGCTCCGACATTCTCAATCGACACCTGCAATTCTTCCGCAATAAATGCACGCATACGGGCCGAATCAAGCACACCTGCCATGCCGATCACCCGCTGTTTGGCAAAGCCCGATACACGTAACGCTGTATAAACCATGGCATCGAGTGGGTTGGTGACCACCAAAATAATGCAGTCGGGCGAATGCTTAACGATCTTTCGAGTAACCTCAGATACGATTTTCACATTGATGCTGAGCAAATCATCACGACTCATGCCCGGTTTGCGTGCAATGCCAGCAGTAATAATCACCAAATCCGAATTCGCCGTATCGGCATAATCCTGTGTGCCATGCACATAAGCATCAAAACCCTGAATGGGTGAGGATTCAAACATATCCAGCGCTTTGCCCTGCGGCACGCCTTCAACCACATCAATCATGACAATATCAGCCAGCTCTTTTTGTGCCGCCAAAAAGGCGGCTGTCGCACCAACATTACCGGCACCGACAACGGTTATTTTTTTACGATGAACAGCTGATTTATTTATTCCACGGGTTGCAGACCAACGCATAGTTTGTATCTCCCTTTAACTCATGTAGATAAAATCATCTTAGGCAAGATAAGCATGACGATGATGATCACAATAGTCCAACGAAACAGGCCGATGAAGCAGTCCAACGGTATAAATGAGCTTAAACGTCAGCCTGTAAATAATCGATAGCATGTTGAACAGCTTGTTTGAGTGGCTGCTGATGCGCCAAATTGGCTGTGATGGCCGATGCCAGCCGGCAGCCTGTGCCATGCCGCAACTTAGCCGACCATGGCTGACGTGGATGCCTGAAAGCATGTATGGAGCCATCCGGCTCACACAGCACATCCATCAAGCAATCCGTATCTGCATGACCACCCTTTAATAACACCGCACAACCGAATTGTGTTTGCAATGCCATTGCCGCTTGTTCGAAATCTGTAATGACAGACTCACCCAACAATACCGCAGCTTCATCCAGGTTGGGGGTAAGCAGCCTGGCCATGGGCAATAAAGCATGAATCACCGTATCGACTGCAGCAGCCTGCAGCAACCGTTTACCGGAGCTTGATACCATCACCGGATCAACTACGAGAGCTCCCTTATGTCTATCATGCAGCAAGGCCGAAATCAGCGCAATATGCTCCACATCAAACAACATACCTGTTTTGACCGCAACCACTTCATAATAATCAAATACAGCATGCAATTCCGCATCGAGTTGCGCCAACGATACCGCTTCGATGCGGGATATATTGGCCGGGTTTTGTGCTGTTAAAGCTGTAATCGCCGAGCAACCATGTACACCGAGTGCCTCAAACACACGCAGATCAGCCTGAATACCTGCCCCGCCGCAAGAATCAGAACCACCAATGCTCAAACACACCGGCCGTTTCGTTTTGCCCCCGTCATCCACCAGACTATCCACCAGACTATCCACCATACAATCTACCATGCTATCCGTCATCTTATGACGCGTTCCACACCGCGATCAATCTGGCTGCTTCAGCCTCGATATCATCAGCCGCAAACAGGCCTGAAATCACTGCAGCGCAATCTGCTCCTGCAGCTTTAACCTGAGCCAGGTTATCAATCGTAATGCCGCCAATGGCGCAGACATGACTATCTGTGAACATCTGCCGCGCCTTGATCAAACGGTGAATGCCAATCGCCGGCACGTCCGGCTTGGACTTTGTGGCCCACACTGCACCAAAGGAGATATAATCGGCACCGCCTTTCAATGCAGACTGGGCAAATGCCGCATCAGCCCGACAGGTAATACCGACAATAAAGTCATCGGCCACCTGCGTACGCAGCTGAGTCAGATTGGGTGCATCATCACGCCCCAAATGCACCCCATCGGCATCGGCATCCTGCGCCAGCCTGACGGAATCATTGATGATCAATAACGCGCCATAATCACGGCTTAACTGACGCAATGCCCTGGCACGTTTAAGCTGGCGTTTATAACCTTGTTTTTTATCGCGAAACTGAAGGATGCGCACTCCCCCCTTCAACGCCGATTCGGCTTTCGCCAGCAAATCAGCAGTATCAAGCTCGGCCGGTAAAATGCCATAAATACCTTCAAGTCGTGATGTGATGCCCCTTTCCAGCATTACAGCCCCTCCCCTACAAATCAATCAGCTGCAACAAGTCCGTAAATTTAGGCAACGATAATACCTTGTCGGCATATTCTGCGGGCACATCCTGATAACCGTGCTCGGCAAATGCGACGGTATGACAGCCAGCATTAAATCCAGCCTCCACATCGAAACGTGTATCACCAACCATCACTGTTTCACTCGGATCAACGCCCATCGCGCGGCAACATTCCACCAGCATATCCGGTGCAGGCTTTTTGGCAAAACCATCTTCAGGCGACAAGGCCAGTGTGAGGTAAGGGGTCAGACCCATCGCATCAAGCACTTTCACACGTGCTTTGGCAGGCTTTGCTGTTACCACAGACATCGGGATACCCTTACCTTTTAGCAGATCCAACACTTCCAGCACACCCGGGAAAATGACCCCGTGATCGGCCGGATGCTGCTCATAAATATCTGCAAAACGATGGTATAAAGCCATGGTTTCATCATGCTCCATCGGCAATGCCAATACATTGGAAGCCAGCTTGTGTGCCCCGCCACCAACATGCGGCTGTGTTTCAGCCAGGCTCAAACGTAAATCGTAACCCAACGATTCCAGCGCACGATTGGCATTGGCCTGAATATCCGGCAATGCATCCACCAGCGTACCATCGAGATCAAAAATAAAAGCCTTAGGTGTAGTCATAGTTACTCCTTAAATATTGCATCGTTATATCAAACTCTTGCAGCACTTCTTCATTCTCTTCATCATCCACGCGGTGCTGCAGCGCAGTATATATCTGATGTTGATTTTCCTCACCTGCCAAACGCGCCAAAGCCCATGCGGCATGGGCACGAATCAGTGCTTCATCATCGCCAAGCACTGCCAGTAAATCAGCCACAAACGCATGATTGCCCGAATTACCCATCGCAATGCACACATTACGCAACAAACCCGCCCGCTTGGTACGCTTTATTGGCGATTTACGAAACAGACTACGAAAAGCATCATCATCAAGATGCAGCAAGCTAACAAGATCGGGTAAATGATTCTCCCCCCGAGGTTTTAAGGGATCATCAGCCAGCATCGGTGTGCTGGCATGTTTATTCCACGGACAGATCAACTGGCAATCATCACAGCCATAAATACGATTACCCATCAAGATACGCAAAGGGTGTGGAATAAAACCATCGAATTCAATGGTTAAATAGGAAATACACAAACGCGCATCGACCACATAAGGCGCAACAATGGCTGCCGTCGGACAGACATCGATACAGGCCGAACAAGTGCCACAATGATTACTGGCGGCTTCATCGGTCTCAATTTCAGCCGTGGTAAAAATCTCACCGAGTAAAAACCATGAACCCAGATCGCGATGAATGCTCAGCGAGTGTTTACCCTGCCAGCCCAAGCCCGCCGATTCGGCCAGCGCATGTTCCAAGACCGGCGCGGTATCGACGAACACCCGTTGATCATGTTTACCCAACATCATATCGAGCTCGGCGGCAAAGGCTTTCAATCGTTTTTTCATCACATCATGATAATCATCACCATGTGCATAAGCTGAAATCACGCCGCTCTCTTTGGACGCACAGGCTTCATCCAGATCATAAGCTGGCGCTTGATAAGACATGGCCAGGGAGATGACCGTGCGCACATCTTGCAACATTGATTCCGGCTGCAAACGTCGCTGCATGCGTACCTGCTCTGCCATCCAGTCCATATCACCCTGCATCTCTGCCTCAACCCAGCCTTGCAGACCCTGCTGATGAATGGTGTTCAATGTCGGCCGCGTAAATCGACACAAGGCAAAACCATGCTTTAATGCGCTTTGCCGAATTATTTCTTTCATCTCCATCCCTTGCATGCCGACACACTGACAGATTCTTATTTGTGTCGCATTGTCAGATGCCCTCTGCAATTTCATCAGCTTGGAGACGCTTAATCCACCGGCTCTGTACTGTGTAGGCAAGAGGACTCAACATAGCGCCATGCTAAGTTACCAACACACCTACCACGCCGGCAATCATGCCGATATATTCAAACACATCCTGCTCGGTGACATTGTCGCTGGCATGCAACAGAAACCCTCCCCCATGTATCTGCTCGATGCCTTTGCCAGCCGTGGCATCTATGATCTCACATCGACTGAAGCTCAGAAAAACCGCGAATTTGAGACGGGCATCGGTAAATTATGGCCCATGCGACATCAAACGGTTGCGGCCGGAGTAAAGCGCTGGTTCAAACTCATTGAGGCTGAAAACTGCGATGGCAGCTACCATCGCTTTCCCGGCTCCACTGCTCTGCTGGCTTCAATGTTACGGGATTCAGATCGTCTGGCCGCCTGTGATTTACATCCGCAGGAATTCGAATCTCTGCGTCAGGGATTCAAAAGTAGTCGTAAACTTACCCTGCACAAACGCGATGCCTTCGAAGCCCTCGGGGCATTGTTACCACCCAAAGAAAAACGTGGTGTAGTATTTCTCGATCCATCCTATGAAAACAAAACAGAGTACAGCGATATCGCCAACGTCATCAGTAAGGTCTACCCGCACTTTCGAGCCGGTGTTTATGTGATCTGGTATCCACTCTTGCCTGCCGCCCGACATCAGGACTTATTCAAAGAGCTAAAGCGCTCCGGCATTCGTAAAATACTGCGTGTGGAACTTGATTGCGGTGATTGTTTCCCCGACATGCAAATGCACGGCAGCGGCCTGTTGATCATCAATCCACCATGGCATGCCAAACAAGCCATGCAATCATCCCTAAGCTGGATCAATCAAAACTTAACCCAGGGCAAAGGCATCACATCTTTGGGCTGGCTGGTGCCTGAGTAATAACTCAGGCCCGGTCTGCGCCATACCGCTTAAAGAAGAACAACAGCAATAACCGCAGAGGACGCAAGGGACACAGAGGACAGTCAAAGGCAGTTATAACATGAAACTGTAACTGTGCTTTTGCTCTGTGTACTCCGCGCCTTCGCAGTGAATGTCTTTGAATCTGTTTCAAGATGACCTGATAACCTCACCTTAAAACACCCATTTCGCGCGTTATTCAGAATGCCCCTTAGTTTTTTAGCAATGCCGGAACTGCTGCCAAAGCTGCTTTTAGCTTGCCCGGCTCTGTGCCGCCAGCCATGGCCATATCCGGTTTTCCGCCGCCTTTACCACCACAGATGGTGGCCACTTCACGTACAATATTACCAGCATGAAACTGCTTGCTTAAATCGCTGCTAACACCTGCAACCAATTGCACTTTTTCACCTTTAATCTGACCAAACACGATAATGCCTGATTTAAGTTTAGCTTTGGCTTTATCCATGAAATCGCGCATATCGGCGATATCTTTCACTTCTGCCGTGAGTAACTGAATGCCATTCACATCTTGAGCCGTGCCAATCAATTCATCGAGCACACCGGTGGCCGCTCTGGCTTTGAGCGACTGCAGTGATTTTTCTGTTTGCTTGAGTTTGTTTTGCAGATTCTGCACACCATCAAGTGTTTCAAAATTGCGCACTTTTAATTGGGTTGCAACAGTATTCAAGGTATCAGCATCCAGCACATAACTTTGATAAGCCGCAAATCCAGTCACCGCTTCGATGCGGCGCACACCGGCTGCAATACCTGTTTCCGATACAATGCGAAATAAACCGATATCACCTGTGCGTGATACATGCGTACCACCACAGAGTTCAGTGGAAAAACCAGCTGAAACGACTCGTACTTCATCACCATACTTCTCACCAAACAAGGCCATGGCTCCAGAAGCCACCGCTTCATCCTGAGTCATGAGATGCGTTTCAACCGCATCATTGAGCCACACGGCCGCATTCACCTTGGCTTCGATGCTGGCCCGTTCTGTTTCAGAGACAGGCTGATGATGACTGAAATCAAAACGCAAACGCTCCGCATTCACCAGCGAACCAGCCTGTTTCACATGCTCACCCAACACATCGCGTAATACCGCGTGCATCAAATGGGTCGCGGTATGGTTGCGACGAATGGCATCACGACGATCACCTGTCACTTCAAGACTGGCCGTATCATTCAATCTGAACGTCCCTTGTGTGACTTTACCAATATGCACAAACAAATCGGACAATACTTTCTTCGTGTCCGACACCGCAAAGTTTGCATCACCAATGGTGATCAAGCCCGTATCACCGGCCTGACCACCGGACTCTGCATAAAACGGTGTTTGATTGGTGATCAGCCACGCCTCATCACCTGTCTCCAAACTTTCGACAACCCGCTCTGCCTGAATCAGTCCGGTAATCACACCATCAGCTTGCAAGGTGGTATAACCCAAAAATTCAGTCGCACCATGTTTCTCGCGCAGTTCAAACACAGCTTTCGGCAAGGCCGATTCACCACTACCGCCCCATGCCGCGCGGGCGCGGGTACGCTGCTCGTCCATGCACACATCAAAGCCAGCCATATCGAGATGAATATCCTGACCTTTGAGGATATCAGCCGTTAAATCGGTAGGGAAACCAAAGGTATCGTACAAGGTGAATAACGTCTTGCCGGAGATCGTGCCGCCCTGCCCTGCATCGGCAACCGCCTGCTCCACCAGTTTCAAACCTTTGTCGAGCGTTTTAATAAAACGCTCTTCTTCGATGCGAATCACTTGCACGATATTGGCCTGTGCTTCGATGAGTTCAGCAAAATGGCTGCCCATTTGAGCCACCAGCGCCGGTACCAGTTTATACATAAACGCGTCGTGCATGCCCAACAAACGGCCATGACGGCAGGCGCGGCGCAAAATACGACGCAATACAAAACCACGACCTTCATTCGATGGCAACACACCATCGGCCAGCAAGAACGACACCGAGCGCAAATGATCCGCCAGCACACGCAGGGAAACATCCGATTCAGTGCCCTGCCCCTGTTGAATGCCAATTACCTTGCATGAGGCTTCAATCAGCGATTGAAACAAATCAGTATTGTAATTGTCATGTGTGCCCTGCAACACTGCAGCCACACGCTCCAGCCCCATGCCGGTATCAACTGAGGGTTTGGGTAACGGATTCAGATTACCCTCTTCATCACGATCATATTGCATGAATACCAGATTCCAGATTTCAACGAATCGATCACCTTCTTCATCCGGTGTGCCCGGAGGGCCACCCCAGACATCCGCGCCATGATCATAAAATATTTCAGAACAAGGCCCACAGGGGCCGGTATCACCCATGCTCCAGAAGTTATCTTTGGCACCAATGCGGGCGATTTTGTCTGTGCCGATACCCACACCATTCACCCACAAATCATAGGCTTCATCATCATCTTCAAAGACAGTGACAAACAAACGATCTTTATCCAGCCCCAGTTCAACCGTCAAAAACTCCCAGGCATAATCAATCGCTTCTTTTTTAAAATAATCACCAAAGGAAAAATTACCCAGCATCTCGAAAAAAGTATGATGACGCGCCGTATGCCCGACATTTTCCAGATCATTGTGCTTTCCGCCCGCACGCACACATTTCTGACTGCTCGTTGCCGTTTGATAAGCCCGTGTTTCATTGCCCAAAAATGTGTGTTTAAACTGCACCATGCCCGCATTGGTAAACATCAGAGTTGGATCTCCATGCGGCACTAGGGAACTTGATTCCACAACTTCATGCCCCTTTGAGGCAAAGTAATCGAGAAACGTTTGACGGATCTCAGATGTCTTCATTTGTTTCGATTGTTTCGATTCTTTCAATGGGAACCCTCCATCAGGCACAGCCACACAAGCTAAATCATGATTTTGCCGAAAGGTACGCAAAGACGATGCAATTGAACACATCCTTCAACACTTCCAAATCCTCAAGGCTCGATCAGCTATCGACCCCAAAGCCTCTCATGGCTCAGTGCATCGTTACAATCACATTAGCTCAGTTTTTCCAAACCCTCATATTCTTCCACTTCAACATACACGCAGCGCGGATACACAGGGCCGACATCCACCATCACCCAGCTATCGCCCCGTAAACCCAGTTCAATATCAAACACATCGCCCAGTTCAATCAAATCCAGTACCAGTTGCGGCAATACGACAGGGCCAATCTCTTCACCCTGATTCTCAAAGTTGAACACCAAAGCGCCTTCTTCAAGCTTTGATACACGCCCATGCCCCTCAACAAACCGCGAAAAACGTTGCCCACGCAAACGCGGCGGCACCCCGTTTCCCGATCTCACAAAATGGTACAATACCTGTGACAACCGTGCCGTACGTTCAGCCGCAGGCCCCACATCGGCCAGCGTTTCAACAAAAGCCAGATACTCACTCTGTCGCCACCAGCCACGCTGATAAATAAATTCCACCCACTGACTCAAGGCTTTGGCATACGCATGCAAGACTTCCGAATCACTGGTTTCACGCAACACAAACCAGCCCAGAAAATCACGCAAATGCTCCACATCCAACTTATCCAGCGGCAATGCACCCAAATCACCTACAGGCTCCACATCACCTTGCAAGAGCTTACTCATATGCTCCTCAAGACCTTGCTCCCAGTCGGCATAATCGGCTTCATCGGACAAATCCTGATCTTTAAATAAATCCGAAAAATGAATCAAATACTGCGCCAGCGCTTCCAGACACTGCTCAGCATGCAATAGCACCTGAGCATCAGCCTGCGGCTCCGATGTCAGCTGTCGAATAAAGCCATCCATAGTTTCCTGCAAGGCCGGCATCTCAGCGATCACCATATCTAAAAGATAATAACATGCGCCAATTGTTGCTGGAAATGCATCAAATGGCTATGTTCGCAACCGTTCTGGAAATCGTTAGCTTTAAATCGGAGTTTTTATGCAAATCAATGTCGTATCTGTTCGTGTCGGAAATATCCTGGAATGGAACAATGGCTTGTGGCGCATTATGAAAACCCAGCATGTCACCCCCGGCAAGGGTGTGGCCTGCATGCAGCTGGAAATGCGTAATATCGAAACCGCGACCAAAACCAATAAACGCTTCAACTCTACCGAACGTGTTGAACGGGTCATACTCAACCAACGTGAAATGCAATACCTGTACAGCGATGGCGAAGATTATCATTTCATGGATACTGAAACCTACGACCAGATCACACTGGCTGAGGACATGTTGGAAAACGTGCTACCTTATATGTTGCCAGAATCTATGGTTACGGTTGAATCCCACGAAGAGCGACCACTCAACGTCAAACTACCCATGGTCGTAGTATTGGAAGTTGTCGAATGCGATGCATCCATCAAGGGTCAAACCGCCACAGGCTCCTACAAACCGGGCAAACTGGAAACCGGAGCTTCCATCATGGTTCCCCCCTATCTGGAATCCGGCACCAAGGTTAAGGTCAATACCGAAACCGGTGAATTCATGGAACGCGCTTAAGCTTTAGAATTCAAAAGCTTTCACCATGGAATACGCAGAGTCAATCAAGATCAAAGTCGTTATCCATTAATGATTGTTAAGGTATTCCCCCGCGTACTGAAGGTGGGTGCGTAGCAAGCTGGGGTACTACGTTAAAAACATTCGTGCCTGAATATCAATTCACCCTCAAATATTCATGCCTGAGTCCTTCGACTTTCATCAACATTTTGCGCGTGTTGCACCTGGATCTTGAAACCGCCATTATATTAACGCATCAATGGACTTATGTAATTCATCAACCTTAAATGGTTTCGTCATAATAACACTGTTACTCAACCCTGATTCAGCATTACCCAGCACTTGGGAAGGGTCATAACCCGTTGCAAATATAATGGGCACGGCAGCAGATATTTGCCGAATTAATTCGGCTGCCCTTATGCCCCCCATCCTCGGCATGACAATATCCATAATAATAAGTCTTACATGCTGTTTGTTAGCATTAAATTTTTCTACTGCTTGCAGACCATCAGCAGCCTCAATCACTTGATAACCAAGTTCTTCAAGGATGGCAGAATTCACTTCTCTCAACTCAGACTCATCATCAACCAGCAGGATACATTCGCCTGAAGCAACTGCCAGACTATCCGAATTCACATCCATAACCATGATGTCCATATTGCTCATGTCTGTGCTTATATCGAGTAACGGCAGGTAAATACTAAAGGTGGTACCTTCTCCAAGCACACTTTCAACATCAATGATTCCATCATGTGATTCAACCGTTCCTTTTACCATCGCCAAACCTAAACCCGTCCCTTTACCAACCTCTTTTCTGGTAAAGAATGGTTCGAATATTTCCTCAAAGTGGCTTTCATCAATACCATGACCATTATCTGAAACAGCTATACAGGCATATTGATCTGAAGGTATCGATGAATACTCAAGACAAAGATTTTGTGAAAGCTTCTTTGCTTGTACTGAAATTGTAATCACAGGCGTATCAGACTCCAGCAATGCATCTCTGGCATTATTAACCAAATTCATAATAACCTGTTGTAATTGAGTTTCATCTCCTCTGATCAAGAGCCGGTCTTGACATACATCTACATTCAACTGAATATTTTCAGGAACAGTTAATTTAAACAGCTGGGTGGATTTCTCAACCACATCACACACGGATATGACTTCCTTTTGATGAATATCTTTGCGCGCGAATGCCAGCAACTGCTTAACAATGTCAGCGGCTCGTTCCGCTTGGCTTTCAATGTTTGTTAAACTCTTATCATTACCAAACTTTCTTTTGGCAAGAAAAGCTGCGCCTGTAATAGCAGCCAGAATGTTATTAAAATCATGAGCAATGCCGCCGACCAATACACCAATGGATTCCATTTTTTGTGACTGCCTAAATTGCTCTGCAAGTTTTTCAATTTCGGTGAGATCGGAATTTACACCTACAAAATGAGTAATCTCCCTAGCTTCATCAAAAATTGGAGAAATGGTTAACCTTGCTGGAAAAAGACTACCATCCATCTTTTTATCAATAATTTTTCCACTCCAAACATGACCACTGGTAATTGTTTCCCACATATTATCGTAGAACTCAGCATCCTGTTCTTCACTGTTCATTAACGCTGGAGTTTGACCAATAACATCCTCAGAAGAATAGCCTGTTAGCTTCGTGAATGCCGCGTTCACATACTCGAGAACCCCTGCCCTGTTTATGATAATAATAGATTCACCTGCTTGTTCAACGGCTTGAGACAATTTTCGCAAATCACCTTCAACTTGCTTCATTGAGCTAATGTCTCTTATCGTCCCTTCAACGCCGTTAATTTCACCAGCAGCATTATAAATCAAATGTGTATTTACAGAGACCCAAATAATCTCACCATCTTTTCTTTTAATCCGGGTTTCAAAGCCTTTAACTTCCCCTCCGGATGAGGACAATAAAAGCTTCATAAGCTTTTTGCGATCATCGGCCTCAACATAATAATCTGACAACACAGTACCGATTATTTCATCAAGATCAAAAGCCATCAGTGTTGTGATTGATGGTGAAGCATAGATAAGTCTGCCATCTGCATCTGTCCTGTACAAACAGTCTTGAATGTTTTCCACCATATTACGAAATTCTATTTCCAGATGATTAATCTTTTCTTTGGCATAGATGTTTTCATCCATTAAAATAACAAGTGCCCCTCCTCCCTGAATAAGAAATACAATGATTGTAATCGCAAAAACGAGCCCCATATTCAAATCAGTATTTATGCCCCCCGAATGAACATGAATAGCCGCCGCCTCCATCGCTACATAATGTACTGCTGAGATGCCAACCCCCATCACGATAGCATTGGGTAATTTCTTGAAAACACCCACATTAAATTTTAAATTCTTAAAGTTGTTAAACTGGGTTAGTGCCATGTATGAGATAACAAAAGAAATAAAGGCAGAAACAAACACCATACTTAAATCGTATGACACTTCCACTGGCGCTTTAATGGCTGCCATACCAATAAAATGCATTGAAACAACACCGATGGCCAATGATATGCTGCCCAGCATACGAGCCAGTCTCTTCTCTTGAAGGCGATTCATGGTCAAGAAAGCCAAAAAACCAAAAACAATTGCTGCGATTAAAGATAACACCGTGAGGCCAACATCATACGCGACAGTAAATGGCAAAACCATCGCAAGCATCCCTATAAAATGCATCGACCAAATGCCAGACCCCATTGCAATCCCGCCACCCAACATCCAATAGAATTGATGCAATGCACTTCGAGTGACAACAACGCGTCCAGCAATACCAAAGGAGATATATGATGATATAACTGCAATGAAAACTGACAATAAAACCAGACTTGGTAAATAGGTCATTGAAATCGTATTAAGCACTGATAAGAACCTCTCTCAAGAGCTACTTGTAAAAGTCTGAAGGATGAGCTGCAATCCCACTCCTAGCCTTGTGGAGCAAGACATCATTTCACACAGATACATGCACGGTGCAAAATGTTGTTTTTAGAAGACTACTGAGTTTTTGACTAGAATGAAGGTTCAACACTATCTATGGTCGAATATGCACATTGAATAATCGATCATATTCTTCCAGCGCATAACGATCAGTCATGCCGGCAATATAATCGGCTATGATTCTGGCCAAGCGGTGCTCAGTCAACAGAGCCGCCGCCTTGGCTTGACTCATCTCATGCTGTTGATTTTCCGGCAACATGGCCGGATTTTGAATATACACATCAAAAATCTCTTTCAGCACCCGCTCTGCTTTGTTGGCCATGCGAGCCACACGATAATGGCGGTACATATTTTTATAGAGAAACTTTTTCATTTCACCATTCATTTGCCTGACCGGCTTCGAAAAGCCAACCAGAGCCGTACCTGCAGCACGCACATCGGCAAAGCTTTTCACCTGCTTGTCTTGAATACGCCGATAGGTTTCTTCAATCACATCGACAATAAGGAAGTTGATCATGTGGCGTACCGTTTCGTTTACTTTCAGACGCTCCACTGCATCAGGAAAATCGCGCTCCACTTCATCATAAAAGCGACCAAATAAAGCCAGCCCTTTCAACTCATCAATCGACAACATGCCCGCCCGATAACCGTCATCGATATCATGATTATTGTAGGCTATTTCATCAGCCAAATTGCCAATCTGAGCTTCCAGCGCCGGCTGCTCATGCAAGTTAAAATGACTTAAATCCTTGTTTTGCGGAATATCATAAGTCGAATGATGTTTAACGATGCCTTCGCGTGTTTCATAGCTGAGATTCAAACCCGTAAACGCAGCGTATTTATGCTCCAGTTCTTCGACAATACGCAACGACTGACGATTGTGTTCAAAACCACCAAAAGGCTGCATCACGGCATTCAGGGCATCTTGTCCTGAATGCCCAAAAGGTGTGTGTCCCAGATCATGCGCCAGAGCAACAGCCTCTGCCAAATCTTCATGCAAACGCATCGAACGGCAGATGGAGCGAGCAATTTGTGCCACTTCAATCGAATGGGTCAAACGGGTGCGATAATGATCACCCTCATGGTTCACAAATACCTGCGTTTTATATTCCAGGCGACGAAATGCAGTCGAATGAATGATACGGTCACGATCACGCTGGTAAGGATTACGGTGCGGTGATTCCGGTTCATCATGTATACGCCCGCGCGAATGGCATGCCCTGCAAGCATAGGCTGCCAAGGATGATTCATAGGATTGCTCAGGCATAAGAATCAAACGCCAGAATGATTGATCTATAGCTGCGATGATCGAACTTTAGCTGCGAATAAATCAAGCCGAAGCCATTAATGCTAAAGCTTCCAGTGCCGCCTGACGCGGACTCTCCGCCTGCAAAATCGGACGACCGACCACCAGATAATCGGAACCACCTGCAATCGCGGTTGCCGGATCAGCCACGCGCTTTTGATCCTGCACACCTTGTCCACCCCAGCGAATGCCGGGAGTCACAGTCATAAAGTCTGTTCCGCAAGCAGCCTTGATCGAGGCTGCCTCAAACACACTGCACACCACACCACTCAAGCCTGCATCCTGTGCCATTCGGGCGCGCTCAAGCGCCACCACCCTGGCCTGATCCTTGGGCATCGCATCACTGGTCAATACAGTGACCGCAATCAGCTTCATATCCGGAAATAATGCCGCTGATTTTGCTGCAGCATTCAACATATCGGCTCCACCACCGGCATGCACATTGATCATATTCACACCCAGCCCACCTGCACTTTCAACCGCTTGCGCTACAGTATTGGGAATATCATGGAATTTCAGATCGAGAAAAATCCGATGCGATTGATTCAAATCAGATACCAGCGCAGGCCCCTCGGCCACAAACAGGCGCAAACCCACCTTCAACCAACCCACCGAATCACCCAGACTATCCCGCATATTCAAGGCCGCATCCCGATTGTTCACATCGAGCGCCACCATCAATCGGTTTTTCATCAAACCATCCCGCATCATCAAAGCTTCTCCTCGACTTTAGGGTGCAGCGTACCCCAAGAATGGCACTGCGGGCATTGCCAGCGCACTTCAACCACTTCAACACCGCATTGCTCACAGCCATAGTTTTTCGCCGTCTTGCGCCATTGGCGAGCAAAACCGGTATGCACATCATCACCCGCACCCAACACAGCATGCAAACGCAATGACTCACGCAATGAATGCGGCGCAAAAGCCAGCTCATCACACAGCGATTGCGCCTCTGAAACACTGCGGAATTCAGCCAGAGCTTCGATCCAGGCCAAGATCAATTCGGCATCATGACTATCCAGCCACAGCTCACGCAACAATGCCGTAATATGCTCTTTATAGAATAAATCGTGCTGCAATAAGGCTGGAATCACCAGAGGGAAATGCTCACGCGCCTGTTGCCATAATGCTTTCACTCCGGCTTCAGCCGCATCCAAATCCTGCTTATTCAAGGAAAGGTCAATTTCAACCATACGCGCCGGTGCACAGGCTGCATCGAGTTCCAGGGCTCTGGCTGCATCGATCGCTGCAGCATCCATATCGCCTTGCTCAAAGTGCTGACGTGCGACTTCGGCAAACAGATAGGCCCGGTGTAGACCATAAGATTCATCCCGCACACGTTCTAAACGGGACAATAAATCTTCAGCCAGCAACCATTCGCTGCTCTGCTCGCGAATTCTCAGGCTAGCTTCTAATGCGACGGCATGATCCGACTCAATATCCAGCGCCTTCTGATACTGCACCAGTGCCCGATCCAACAAACCACCGGTTTGAAAATCAATGGCTAAAGCCACATGGGCTTGCAAATGGAGTGATTGCGGCAAATCTGGACGTGCCAATAAATTCTGATGAATACGCACCGCTCGACCAATTTCACCACGCGAGCGAAACATTTCTCCGAGCGCCATATACACATCGGCCGCTTCCGAACGCAATCGAGCCACCTGCACCATTTCCTGCAAAGCACGATCCGGCTCATCTGAAAGTAAATAATTGATGCCGCGCAAGAGGGGTGAAATGCGTTCATCTTCTTCCGGCTGAGCATCGCGTTCTTCCTGAACAGGACGCAACAGCAAGGCCACCAACACCACCAGCGCGAGCGCTGTAATTGCCAGCAGTAATGTATTCATACGTCGTCTTGCAAGGGGATATTTCTGAGATTATCAACTTCCCGCTGCAAGCGTTCATGTTCAGCTTTAAGCCAGATAATTTCCTGTTTGTGTTTGCGTCTGGAAAAGCTCAAGGCCAGTACACCCCCCACAAAACCCAGCATGAAAGCAACAAACACCGGTATATAAATTGGAATATGTGCACTGCTAACACCTAAGAAATGAATCTGCACCGGCAATAAATTGGCCATGGCAAACATCGTCGCAAACGATGTCAGCACAATAACCAACAAAATATTAATCCAGTTTACAGAATTGAATCCTTGCATCAGGACAACTCAGCTCGGGCTATCAACCCGTTCACGCAGTTCTTTGCCGGGTTTAAAGTGCGGCACGGTTTTGGCCGGAACCATGACAGAAGCACCTGTCTTCGGATTCCGACCCAAACGTGCATTGCGCTGCTTGGTCGTAAAACTACCAAAACCGCGCAGTTCAACATGATCACCGTCAGCCAACGCATCACCAATCACAGCAAAAATGGTATTCACCACCACTTCAGCTTCGCGGCGCGTAATGCCATCCTGCTGTTCAGTAATCATCTCAACCAATTCAGATTTTGTCATTTCACCCTCCAAGCATGACTAGCATAGACCATCAGCATCTATTCGCAACTGCCATCAAGCCTTCTTTTTCTTAGCCTTGGCGGCTTTTTTTGTATCTGCCTTATCCGCCGGTTGATCCAGTTTCAACGCCTGCAGAGCCAGAGCCAAAGCTGATGGTGTGGCCTCGGCGGCATTCTTCTGGGAATAGTTACGTACGGCATCGCGCTCTTCATCACGCAGTTGCTGACTGATCGACAGGCTCACCTGTCGGCGCTTGCGATTGACTTCGATGATCTTCGCTTCGACTGCATCACCAACCTTCAAATCGGCATCATCACGTGGCACTTCGCGGCGTGCCAAAAAGGCGTGTACACCTTCAGCCACTTCAACCACAGCACCGCCCTGATTGAGTTCGCTGACCTTGCCATTGACACTGTCACCACGTTTAACACCGGCCAAAAATACTTCAAATGGATCACCGGAGAGCTGCTTGATACCCAATGAAATACGCTGCTGAGCCACATCAACACCAAGCACCACGGCTTCAACTTCCTGCCCCTTGTTATATTCAGGCAACACATCCGCACCCTTTTGATCCCAGGATAGATTCTCCAAATGCACCAGCCCGTCCATACCATCACAAACCGGTACGAAGAAACCGAAATCCGTTACATTTTTAATCTTGCCCGTCACATGCGTACCAATCGGATGCTCGGCCAACCAGCTCTGCCATGGGTTTTCACTGACCGCTTTCAGGCTCAAACGGATACGGCGCGCATCAGCATCGACTTCCAATACAGACACATCAACCACATCACCTTCAGACAATACACTGGCCGGTTTCACATCATTTTTAATCCAGCTCAATTCAGAGCGATGGATCATGCCTTCGATGCCCGGTTCGATTTCAACCACTGCACCAAAATCCAGTAATCTGCGCACCGTACCAGTCAAACGCATGCCGGATTCGTAATTGACTGCCACATTTTCCCAAGGATCAGACTGCAATGCTTTCATCGAAACAGACACCTTACCCGTTTCAGCATTCAATTTAACGATTTCAACCGTCACACTTTGACCTGCAGCCAGCATTTCAGATGGGT
The DNA here is from genome assembly GCA_030951025.1 of Mariprofundus sp. GTDB lineage: Bacteria > Pseudomonadota > Zetaproteobacteria > Mariprofundales > Mariprofundaceae > Mariprofundus. The sequence continues at coordinate 20,599 of JAUZQK010000143.1, forward strand.
GTTTGATGCGACGCCAAGAAATATCAGACACGTGCAACAACGCATCCACACCACCCAAATCAACAAACGCGCCAAAATCAGCCATACGTTTGACTTCACCACTGAGTTTGTCACCAGTAGCATGACTCTCAAAGAATGCCGCACGCTCCAGATCACGTTCAGCCGCCATTGGTTTTTTGCGTGAAACCACAACATTTTCAGGTTTGCGACGTGCTTCCAGCACCGCCACCTTGCACGGCTTACCCACCAGCGATTCAGGGCTGACATGCATATCGGTATCGGCTTCCGAGCGTGGCATAAAGGCATTTAAACCAGACAAACTTACACGGTAACCACCTTTGATCGCAGCCGTCACCACCGCATCAATCGCTTCACCACTTGCAGCCGCAGCCTCTACACTCACCCAGGCTTCACGCTGTTTCACTTCCAACACAGAGAGTTTTACTCCACCACTGCCACCGGAAGACTGCACCAGCGCATCAATTTCATCACCGACTGCAGGCAACTCCATGCCAGCCTGTACAAATTCAGCCACCGGGATTGTGCCTTCATCCTTGGCCGCCACATCGATTGTCACCGTATCTGCAGTCACGCTAACCACCATACCACGGATCATTTCACCGCGTTTCACAATAGGCTGCTCTTTAAGTGACGCTTCAAACATTTGTTTGAATGATTCTTCTTCAGGCTCGGCAGTTGTTGCTGCCGGTTCGGTCTCATCCGTTTTCACTGCCTGTTCAGCTGCAGCTGTGAGATCACCGCTTTGGCTCGCAGTTTCAGTTTTTACAGCGTCAATCTCTACAGCTTCAGTTTTTACAGTTTCAAGCTCGGCTGCTGTCTCCACAGCATCTGCTGTTGTATCAGCCATCTGTATTACAGCCGCTTGATCTTCTTCGATGCGTTCAACGCTATTGGTGATTTCGCTCATGTCTTGTACCGTCCCGGTTAGTCAATTCATCAAATGAATTGTTATTCAGTGTATTCTCAGTATTGTGTATTAGTCTTATATTTCAAACAATTAAACTTTTATCTTAATGCAGTAATTAACTTCCTGCGTTGCAGCACACCAAGCATGCGATCCACCACATCATCGGCACGCATGGTGGTCGAATCAATGCAAATCGCATCAGCTGCCTGTTTCAGTGGTGCATGCTGACGTTCAGCATCGCGTTGGTCACGTACTTTCAGCTCCGCCAACACTGACTCCAGGCTATTGTCTTCTTGGTTTTTCAATTGTGCCCAACGCCGACGCGCCCGCTCACGCAACGATGCTGTCAAAAAGAACTTGGCCGGTGCATCGGGCAAGACCACCGTACCAATATCGCGGCCATCCATCACACAGCCTTCTTTAGCCAGCTTGTGTTGCAAGGCCAATAGCTTCTCACGCACCGATAACATTGCCGCCACACATGATGCCGCAGCCCCCACCGTTTCCGAACGCAGCTCTGCCGTTACATTTTTACCATTGAGAAAAATGCCATCGATCGTCCAGACGATCTCATCCAGCAACACATCCACCAAAGCTGCCACGGCCTGTTCATCATCCAGCGATAATCCGCGCTGCAAGGCCGCTGAACCCGTCAAGCGATACAACAAGCCGGTATCGAGTACAGGTACACCTATTTCATCGGCCAATAATGTTGCTACCGTGCCCTTGCCGGAGCCCGACGGCCCATCAATGGCGATGCTCAGCCCTTCAATCGCAGCCCATTCAGCCATGTTTAATCATCCTCTGCCCAACACACATTCATGCCAATGCTCTGCGCCAACGCTACAAAGTTCGGGAAACTCGTCGCAATTGCTGCCGCATTGTGAATGCGAATTTCGCCCTTTGCACGCTGTGCTGCCACAGCCATAGCCATGGCAATGCGATGATCACCATGTGCATCCACATCCGCATTACCAGATAATGCTGGCAAACCCTGAATCACTGCCCCATCGGCTTTCTCTGCAATACTTGCGCCAGCAGCTAATAACGCCTGCGCCATCACCGCAATGCGATCCGACTCTTTGACCCGCAACTCTGCCGCATCAGCCAGCACAAATTCACCATCGGCCAAGCATGCAGCGGCAAACAGCACCGGAAACTCATCAATCGCATCCGGCACGTCATTCGCATCCACCACCATACCATGCAAACCACCGGCTCGCACACGCACATCCGCTACCGGCTCTTTACCCACGCTAGCTTCATTCAACAGGGTTAAATCAGCGCCCATAGCTTTCATCACCCGCCGCCAACCATCACGGCGCGCATTGATGCCAATGCTTTTTAATGTCACATCCGATCCCGGCACCAAACTCGCAGCCACGGCAAAAAAGCAAGCTGATGATGGGTCGGCTGGAATATCCACCGCATGATCCGGTGCGCTCAATTGATCGGTTGGAGCAAGAGAGATTGTTCCATCCTCCGCCACTTCAACCGGCTGACCAAACAGCGGCAGCATGCGTTCAGTATGATCGCGCGTTGGTTTTGGTTCATTCACCCGCGTTACACCCTCGGCATACAGGCCAGCCAATAACACACACGATTTCACTTGCGCGCTGGCCACTTCAGACACATGCTGAATGGCCTTGAGTTTTCCGCCGCTGATCGTCAGCGGCAACAAATTACCACCATCGCCACCATCAACCTGCGCGCCCATTTTACGCACCGGATCAACCACCCGCCGCATTGGCCGCTTGCACAACGATGCATCACCAGAAATCGTCGAGGCAAAGTCCTGGCCTGCCAACACGCCCGTCATCAAACGCACACAGGTGCCGGCATTGCCGGCATCGAGCACGGCATCAGCCGCTTTCAAACCATGCAGGCCCACACCGTGAATGCGCAGCGATGTTTTTTCATCGTTGAGCCATTCAATCTTGACCCCCATATCGATAAACATTTGTGCTGTTGAGATATTATCTTCACCGGGCAGAAAGCCGTGAATCTCCGTCACACCATCAGCCAGCGATGCCAGCATCACCGAACGATGCGACATCGATTTATCGCCGGGCACAATAATATCCCCGCGCAACGGCCCTTTGGCCGGCCCTGCAATCAGTATTCCACCCACATTCATGGCATCACTCTCATCATCATGATTTCTCATACCTTACCAGCCAGGCATCTCTCGCCTGCTTGGCCGATGTAAAATTCTCTAACAAGGCTTCAGCATCTGCGTTCAACAAAGCCTGTTTCAATATATCCAGCTCAGCCTGCAAAGCATCTATCTGATGCATCACCGCCGCACTGTTACACAGCGCAATATCGCGCCACATCTGCGGTGAGGATGATGCAATGCGCGTAAAATCACGAAATCCGCCTGCCGCAAACTCAAACGGATCATGCCCATCATTGGCCTGTTTACGCACCGCATTGACCAGCGCAAACGCAGTCAAATGTGGCAAATGACTAACCGCAGCCAGAAACTCATCATGCTCAAGCGGATTCATGCTCACCACCCGACTACCAGCACACTGCCACATCGCCTGCACGCGCTGCAAAGCCTGTGCATCGGTATCGGCATCGGGTGTTAAAATGCACAAACGCTGCTCAAACAATTCAGCAAACGCAGCGCCCGCACCGGATTGCTCGGTGCCTGCAATCGGATGCGCCGCCACAAAGCGGGTCGCATCCGGCAAGTGCTTGCGTGCTGCTATCAACGCCGACTGCTTGGTACTGCCCGCATCGCTCACAATTGCTGCGGCGGGCAATGTATCAGCCATTGCCGCAAACACCGACCCATAAGCTGCCATCGGTACGGCCAGCAGTACGACATCAGCATCAACTACGGCAGCTGCAACATCATCTGTGTAATCGTCCGCAATACCGCGCTCAACTGCGAGCTCCAGATTAGCACGGCCACGCCCGACTCCGGTCACACGCTCAACCACACAGGCCTTTTTCAACGCCAGAGCAAGCGATCCGCCAATCAAACCCGTACCGATCACCACCAAATGTTTTATCGGCATCATAGCTTCAGAGCCCATTCATCAGCCTGTTCAACGCGCTCAAAAAAACCGCATTTTCTGCTGCTGTGCCAACCGATATGCGCAAATAATCAACCATGCCATAAGCCGCCAGCGGACGCGGAATAATACCCTGATCTTCCAAACGTCGTAAAATTTCAGCACTTTGATGATGCCGCAACAACACAAAGTTCGCGAAACTCTTGCCACCCAACAAAGCCAAAGCATCGAGCCCCGCTTCAAGCTTATCGCGCTCCGCTATTGTTTCCGCCACGCGTGCTTTCACCCACGCTCCATCATCCAATGCCGCCAGTGCAGCCGATTGTGCCAGCAGGCTGACATTAAACGGTTCACGAAACCGATTCACCAACGCCACAATCTGCGCATCAGCCACAGCATAACCGATCCGGCAACCGGCCAAACCATAGGCTTTGGAAAACGTACGGCTGATCACCAATCCCGGATGTTGTAACACATGCACCGAATCACCTAACTCATCAGCAACAAAGTCATAATAAGCTTCATCAATAATAACTACTACATCACGCGGCAGCCGATCCAGAAACGCCTGAATCACCGCATTGCTTAATAATGTACCGGTCGGATTGTTCGGATTGGCAATGCACACAACCTTGGTACGATCACTTAATGCATCCACCATGCCGTCCAGATCATGCGTGAGACCATCGGCTTCCGGCACGGCTATACCGCTTGCACCAGCAGCCTGTGTGGCCAGCGCATAGACAATAAAACCGCGCTGCGCATACACCACTTCATCACCAACACCTGCAAAACTGCGAATCAGCAATTCCAGCACTTCATTGGAACCATTACCGATCAGTATTTGTTGCCGGTCCACAGCATGAAACGCAGCCAGTTTTTCTTTCAAGGCATTGGCATCGCCATCCGGGTAACGATGTACCTCCGTCGCCGCCTGCTGCATGGCTTTAATGGCCAGCGGTGATGGCCCATAGGGATTTTCATTCGAAGCTAGTTTTATAGCGCGCTGCAAGCCTTTTTCACGCAGCAATGTCTCCACAGGTTTACCCGGCACATAAGGGTATAAGCCCTCCGTTTGCGGCACACAACGCGCCAACCAATCAATACGCATCAAATCACCTACAACGCTTTTGAGACGGGATAAGAGCCCAAAACTTTAATAAAGCCACCCGGTTTATTCTGAATTTCAGCAATTGCTTCAGCTAAACACGCATCATCACGATGCCCCTGCGCATCGGCAAAAAAGACATATTGCCACAGTTTTTTCTTCGATGGACGCGATTCGATACGCGTCAAACCAATCCCGCGCTCGGCAAACGAAGCAATCAGCGTATGCAAAGCCCCCGGCTCATCTTTGATCGACATAACCAACGATGTTTTATCTTCGCCCGAAGCCGGTGAATCGTGTTTGCCAATGACCAGAAAACGGGTGGTATTATCATGAAAATCTTCAATATTACGCTGCATCAAGGGCAGACCGGACTGATCCACCACCGAATAAGGCCCTACCACAGCACAGGTTTTCCAGTTCAGAGCAGCGCTATCATCCTGCTTGGCCTCATCCACAATCTGGGCAGCACGAATGGTGGAAGAAGACTCCATCAATTGTGCTTTGGGTAAATGCGCTGCCAGCCAGCTGCTGCACTGGCCAAGCGGTTGCGGATGCGAAATCACCACCTCGATATCGTTGAGTTTTTCAGCATAGGTGAATAGATGATGGCGAATGGAGAGTTGGATTTCAGCGCAAATAAAAATATCACGCTCCATATTGGCGAATAAATCCAGAGTTGGAGTCACCGCCCCTTCAAAGGCATTTTCCACCGGTACAACGCCATAAGTTGCACGACCTGACTCCACCTCATCAAACACCATTTCCAGCGAAGCGCAAGCCAGATACTTTGGTGCAGCACCGAATTGCCGTGTCGCCGCAGTATGACTGAACGTACCCTGAGGGCCTAAATAGGCAATCGTCATCGGATGTTCCAGGGCCAGACAGGCACCAATAATTTCACGATAAATGCCATGAATGGATTCATCCGGAATTTTTGTTTCATGCTCAGCCGCAGCCGCTTCAGCATTGCGTGCCAACAGCCTGCGAATAATGGATGCCTCGCGGCTCGGCACATAAAAAGGCACATCACCCTTATTCTGCTTGGCTTCACCCACCTTGCCCGCCAAACGTGCCCGCTTGCGAATCAGATCCAGCATTTCATCATCAACCGCATCAATCGCCACGCGCAATTTATTCAATTTCGTTTCCAAATCATCCATGCCTGCACGCTATCAGCAGCCAAAGACGCAATCCATGCCGACCTTGCTCGAATGCTTTGCAGAGCATGTGACCCAAACAATACCAGCCATAGCTCACCGAAAGCCATTCGTGGGATAACACCCATTTTGCTCTGCGCTTTATTGGATAACGTGAAAAAGCAAGATTACCGCATGCCAATAAACAGATCGATGGAGAAATCGACATGTAAACCGTCACCGTGGCACCCAAGTTTCAGATTGTCATCCCGAAGCAGGTGCGTGAGCAGGCTTGAGTATTTCTGGATTGAATCCGCGAAACAAGTCCCGACCGCGCGCGCCCTTTTATTTCTCACTATCAAAATCTCTCCCAAGATTCAGCCAGTATCGAGAGCCTTTCCGCTCCCCCGTTTTGGTCAGGGCTCCCAGCTTCACCAGTTTGCTGAGATCATTGGTCGTGGTCGTAGGCGGGGCTCCGGTAATCCTGATGTAGTTGCTGGCAGAAATACCACCTTTAAAGCCATCCAGACCTTCAGCAAACATGCGCAGCAACACGGTCTCCTGACGTTCGTTGATCTGACCACCTACCCGCTCCAGGAGCCTGCTCTTCTGCACGATGAATTTGACGAGCTTCTGTGAGTGCTTGGCCGCATCCAGCGTCGTATTGGCAAAGTATAATAACCAGGAGTCGGTATCCAAGCCTTTCTGATTGCGCTCAAGCTGGCTGTAATACTCTGATCTGGTTTTCTCAATCACATGCGACAAAGCAATCAAGGCAGGCCGACCGAGAGACTGCGCCAGTGCCTTTTCACTTAATGCCCGGCCGATCCTACCGTTGCCATCATCAAACGGATGAATGCTCACAAAATAGATATGCGCAATAGCGGCACGGGTAAGCGGTGGCAACGGATTGCTTCCTGTCGGCCCAGTGTCGTTAAACCATGTCACAAAAGCCTGCATCTCTTCCGGCACGCTTGTTGCCGGCGGGGCTTCAAAATACACCTTCTGCCTGCCTTCGTAACCCGACACAATTTGCATTGGCTCCTCGCCAGTTCTGTACTGCCCGACATCGCGAATCAAAAAAGATCTTGTAACCACGCATGGATGCCAGCCAAACATCATGTCATGGGTAAGCGGCTGGTCATAAGTCTGGTAGTTGTTCACCATGAGGGCGGCGATACCCTTCTCTTTATCATTGGCTCTGTGATCGCTGTATTCCGGAGCAAGCCCAAACTGCCGCAGCAGTGAGGATGCAACGCTGTCTCGATTTAACAGCTCACCCTCAACCATGGAGCTCTTCAAGGCTTCTTCACTCATCAGATCAATGGTGAACCGCTGTTGCTGCTCATCTGTAATAATAGAAGACGCACCAATCAGTTTCGATGATTCGACAATAAATCTCTGCTCCAAGACTTCCAGAGCTGAACTATTATAAGTAAATTCAGGCCAGTTTTTTTGTTCCCAATTCCACATCATAGCCATAAACTCTAACTTATAGCCCAAATTATCAATGTATAACGGGCTATAAAACAATGTTTATAGCCCATGTAACAATCACAACAGTTACACGGAGTCGCTTAGCCCAAGCACTTGATCAATATCCGCGAATTGCAAGACCAGACCCCGGCAACTTGGAAATGTATGATTGCAAGACCAGACCCCGACAACTCCAAGACCAGACCCCGACAACTCGGAAATGTATGATTGCAAGACCAGACCCCGACAACTCAAGCCATCACACATATAAAATCACCCATGACTGTTGATCACGCTTGCAAGAGTTCGATGCTCCGAACTATGGACATGACTATATGGTCATCGAGCAGACAACTTCTGGCAATATCATCATGATAGCATAGTCTGCTCTCAATCGACTCAGGAGACCTTGATGACCCCACCCTATCGTTACATTTCATTGATACTCGTTGGCATGATGCTCACAGCTTTTTCATCGACCAGCGCCAATGCGGCTCCTGCAAGCATGAAAACCATGCTTGCAGGCATGCAAGCGGATGCAGAAGGTATTGTTGATACAGCCTTGGCAAAGGATGTCCCCGGTTCCCAGAAACTATTCCATAAAATCCAGCAGCGTATGAATCAATTGCATCAGCATTTGGCTGGACAAGCCTTTGATGAGCGCCGTTCACGAGAACTGCTCATGGCATATTCATGGATGCGCGTAATCGCTCTGGATCTCAAGCAACATGCCTGGACAGGAACTGCCATTGCAGCCAATCAACTCACCGCCTCCGTTATACGTTTCACCAACTATTCTACGCTGGAGCAGCGGGATCTCGCATGGATGGATTATCTGGCTCGGGAATTACTATTGTTAAGCATGGAAGACGCCAGTGCGAATGCTCAATTGCTCGATGCGCGCCGGGCAAACCTTGTGGAGACTTGGGGGCGTATCAAAACAAAACTGATCCGCAACAGTTTTCGCAACAAACCACTGGTTCTGCGCGGCGACAGTCTTATGCATCGTTTGCAAAATAAGCCTAAGCCTGAAAAAAGCATGGAGACAGCCAGAGAGTTGATGATTTTTGTCGATGAAGTTGAACAGATTAAACAATAACAGCATCGATCACTACGAATGTTACGCATCTATGCTATAATTTTTTACTCCTTATGCATGCCCTTATCTGCATGGGCAAGCACCCCGGAGGAAAGCATCACTAGGCTGGAGAGTGTGGAGCTTGACGGTCAAACGCTCACATTAAATGGTACTGGTTTTCGTTCGATTTTTATGATGGATATTTATCAGCTATCACTTTACCTGCCTCGCCTATCCCGTGATGTCGACTCGATCATTCAACATACTCGACCTGCACAATTACGCTTGGTGTTTTTACACGGCGGCGTTGGTCATGACATGTTAGCCCGAGGCTGGCGAAAAGGCTTTGAGCGCAATCAGACAGCCGACATGATGATTCGTCTGGAAGAGCGCTTAAAACAATTCAGCGATTTGTTTGGAGATATTCATAAGGGGGATGAATTCGTTTTTGATTTCTTATCCAACAGCGACACCCGCATACGTTGCAATGGACAGGTGCAAAGCATCATTCACGGCTCTGAGTTTCAACACGCTTTACTGGCTATTTGGCTGGGGACGCACCCAGTTCAGAATTCACTAAAAAAGGCACTATTGCAGATGTCGGAAGGTTAAAAAATACCTCACCATGCGATAAGCCTTGCAGCTCACACGAATCAAACTATCTGTTCATAGCCTTTCACCATCATGATCTGTTCATAGCCTTTCACCATCATGCACAGTGCCATTATCCTTCACCTGCAACAGCAGTACCGCGCCAATAACAAACAACAGCACAATCACCAGAATAGAAACACGTGTACTACCCGATGCAATACTCGCCACCCCCATGAGAGCCGGCCCCATCACCGCTGCAAATTTACCCAGCATATTGAAAAAGCCGAAAAATTCAGCCGCCTGATGCGGCGGAATAAGGCGCGCATACATCGAACGCGACAAGGCTTGCACGCCGCCCATCACCAAACCAATCGCTGCCGCCAGCCAGTAGAAATCATTGGCCTGCTGCATGGTCGAACTCCACACACATACCCCGGCATACACAGCCAGACAGATGAGGATCACACCCTTGGCGCTCCAACGCTCACCCAGCCACCCCAGCGCCAACGCCGATGGAAAGGCTATGACTTGTGTCATCAGCAATGCCGTGATCAATACCGTCGAATCAAAACCCAGTGACTAACCATACTCGACAGCCATGCGCGCCACCGTATTCACGCCATCGATGTAGAAGAAATAAGCCAATAAAAACAACCAAACCGTCTTTAATGAGCGCAAGTGATGAAATGTCTCCAGCAACTGGACATAACCTTTAACCAATGCTTGCCGCCAGGGCATCGATTCGGCGGATCGTTGTTCATGCACATACAAGGCCAACGGCAGGGTAAACAGACTCCACCACAATGCCACCGAGATAAACGACCAACGCACTGCATCTGTTTTATCCATCAACCAAAACCAATCCGGATGCAGAATCATCGACACATTCAGCCCAAACAACACACCGCCACCCGCATAACCCACCGCATAACCGAGCGCTGAAACCCGATCCAGCTGGCGGCGTTCAGCCACATCCACAATCAGCGCATCATAAAATACATTGGCACCGGAAAAGCCAATCATGCCAAACACATAAATCATCAGCGCCAACAGCCAATGCCCTTCACCCACCAGAAACAATGATGCAGTCATCAATACACCCATGCTGGCAAAACTCAGCAGCATGCGTTTTTTCAAACCGCCCTGATCCGCCATTGCACCCAATAACGGAGCCAGCAACGCCACCAGCAACCCAGCTCCGGCATTGGATAAACCCAGCCAGAAGGTCGATTCATTGACCGATAGATCTGCCGCCCAATACTGTTTGAAAAAGATCGGAAAAAAACCCGCCATAACCGTTGTTGCATAAGCAGAATTGGCCCAATCATACAGAGCCCACGACCAGATCGTTGTTGATTTGCTCTTCATCATCGCTGCAATGTAACAAGCCAGCAGTGTTAAGCGAGAAACAATTGCTTTGCAGAAGGTTTGCAGAAACAACACATCGACATGACACATGCAAGTAGACGATCTTACTCATGGCGCTAGATTGGCGGCATGAAAGATAATAAATTAAGCCATGATATCACCTTGGAAAAAGCCCTGCTAAAACTTAAAAAGAACCACCCACATATTTCCGGCACACATCTGGATATTGGTAGCGGCACAGGCAACTTGATCCACCGTATTCAACAGCAATACAACGTCACCAGTTCTGCTTGTGATTATACCGACGCATTCATGGAACTCGATGGTATCAAGGTTGATATTGTTGATCTCAATGATGGGCTTCTACCTTATGCTGATGCCTGCTTTGATCTAATCACATTTACCGAAGTGGTTGAACACTTGGAAAATCACCGCGCCATTATACGCGAAGCATACCGTATACTAAAACCAAACGGGGTAATTTTGATCACTACCCCCAATGTATTAAACATGAAATCGCGTTTACGTTTTCTAAGCAATGGATTCTGGAGCATGTTCGGCCCCTTGCATGTCGGCGAAACGGCCATTGAAAGCACTGGCGGACACATCACCCCAATACCCTATCCATATCTGGCTCACGCATTAATGAGTGCTGGCTTTAATATGCCCAAACTGCACATCGACAAGATTCAATGCCCATCCCTGTTATGGCTGATTCCATTCTGCCTACCCATCCACATTGTTGCTGCACTGGTTTGGAGAAAGGAACGCAATCGTTATAAAACCCTGGATAAACACAACGCTCCGATTATCCGTCAAATCAACTCACTCAATATGTTACTCGGTAGAAGCATCCTGGTATTGGCATGCAAACCGAATAGCCCCACGATTTAAACATTCACCCCCCTGCAAAATACCGGCTCACACTGCATTGAATAAGCCACGCACCCTCGCCCGCATCAGCGGCCCGCTTATAGCTCTATTTTGCGCTACGATGGTAGAGATCCCCGGCCATGCACAAGCAGCAGCCATGCTTGGCATTGCGTTGTGGATGGCCATCTGGTGGATTTCTGAATGTGTGCCTCTGGCACTGACCGCACTGATTCCTCTGGTCTGTTTCCCCTTATTCGGTATTGCCACAGGCAAAGAAATCGCCCCACGTTATCTCAATAGCATTATCTTTCTCTTCATTGGTGGCTTTCTGATCGCTCAGGCCATGCAAAATACCAACCTGCATAAACGCATTGCGCTCAATATGCTGGCGCGTTTGCATGCCAGCCCCTTACAACTGGCACTTGGTTTTGCCGGCGCTACGGCATTTCTATCCATGTGGATTTCCAATACAGCCACCACCATGCTGATGGTCACCATCGCCCTGCCGCTATTGCAACGCTTGATGGAGGAGCACCAAAGCGAAGACATCGCCCCCATGGCAGCCAGCTTTTTATTGATTATCGCTTACTCCGCCAATATCGGTGGCATGGGCACACCGGTTGGCACAGCACCCAATTTGGTGTTTCTAGAAAACATGCGCATCTATGCACCCGAATCCGTGCCCTCATTTCTGGAATGGATGATGGTTGGTGTACCCCTGATGATTGTAGGGCTGGCGGTATTGTTCGCAGTCTTGGGGCCGGGGCTTGCACGCCTGCCATGGAAACAATCCAATGCATCTGCGATACAGCAATCGCTATTGGAACTAGGCCCGATCCGATTTGAAGAAAAAGCTGTCGGCTGGACTCTCGGCATCACTGCCTTATTGTGGATGAGCCGCAAAGGTATTCAGGGTGAAGACTTCAATATCCCCGGCTGGAACGCATTACTGCCCTACCACGGTGTCGATGATGGAACAGTGGCCATCCTGATGGCCAGTTTATTGTTTTTATTTCGCAGCCAGAGCCAGGGCATTAAACACGGCGCTATTTTAAATACCGCCTCATTCAGAAAACTACCCTGGGATATTATTCTGCTGCTCGGTGGTGGTTTCGCGCTGGCTTATGGCATGCAACATTCAGGCCTCTCCAGCTGGGTCGGTAGCCAGCTTGAATTCCTCAGCGATGTGCCCCTGCCAGTCATGATGCTGGCCATCGCCTGCATTATTATTTTCCTCACCGAAATCACCAGCAACACCGCCACCACCCAGGTGATGTTACCGATTTTAGCCGCAGCGAGTCTGGCAGGTAGCATGGATATCACCTCTATCCTGCTCGTCGCCACCCTCACCTCCTCCTGCGCCTTCATGCTGCCCGTTGCCACCCCGCCCAATGCCATTGTGTTTGGCACTGGTCACATCCCCATGCATCAAATGGTCAAAACAGGCATTCGACTGAATTTAATCATGATTTTTATCGTCACCGGCATGGTCTATTTGATCAGACCCTTGTTGCCCGGCCTGTAGTTTTTCCAACTCACGCTGATCAAATCCAGACAGGCCTATATTAGCAGCATGAAATGGACATGGGTTTTATCATGCCATCTCATCGCAATTGCTGGCTGGCTTTGTTATTGTTCGCTGAAATCAACCCAACATTGTCGTTCCACCACGAGGTAAGACTTGAGCACTACAGATCACCCACAAGATAAACCCATGCGTATTCTCTCAGGCATGCGCCCTACCGGACGTTTGCATTTGGGGCATTATAAAGGTGTATTGGAAAACTGGCTAAAGCTGCAAGAGCAGCACCAGTGCTTCTTCTTTGCGGCCGACTGGCATGCGCTGACCACCGATTATGCCAATCCATCGATCGTCAAAGATACCATTTGGGATATGTTGATTGACTGGTTGGCTGTCGGCATTGATCCCGAAAAAGCCACGGTGTTTATTCAATCGGAAGTACCTGAGCATGCCGAGCTGCACTTGTTGTTTTCATTCATGACCCCGCTTTCATGGTTAGAGCGTGTACCGACCTATAAAGATCAGATTGAACAGCTGCGTGAAAAGGATCTCGGCACTTATGGTTTCCTTGGTTATCCATTGTTGCAGGCTGCCGATATCCTGATTTACCGTGCAACTGGTGTACCTGTTGGTGAAGATCAGGTGCCGCATGTGGAGCTGACCCGCGAAGTTGCGCGCCGATTCAATCATCTCTATCGCAAGGGCATTCCCCCCCTGTTTCCAGAACCGCAATCCTTGCTCATGCCTACCGCCAAGTTGCCAGGGCTTGATGGGCGAAAAATGAGTAAATCATATCAAAACACCATTGAACTGGGCGAAACATGGAAGGTCACAGAACAAAAAATAAAATCCATGTTAACCGATACCGCCCGTAAACTGCGCACCGATCCGGGCACACCTGAGAAATGCCCGGTATGGGATTTTCATAAAGTCTATTCCACCGAAGATGAACAGCAATGGGTACAGGATGGCTGCACTACGGCTGGCATCGGCTGTATCGATTGCAAAGGATGCCTGTTAAATCATCTGGAAGCAGAATTGCAACCGATCCGTGATCGCCGTGCTGATATTGCCTCACGACCGGATGACCTCAAGGACATCGTGCGCGCCGGTAATGAACGCGCCCGTATCGAAGCCGGTCGCACCATGGAGAAAGTACGCAAGACTTTAAAAATGGGTTACCGTGTATAAGTTTTCATGAATGCCACGGCTCACATCCCCTTCAAGCAAGCCAATCAAGAAGCACATGCCTTACCAGCTGTGCATCTCGATCAGTTTGATGGGCCGCTGGATATTTTACTGCACTTAATTCGCAGTCAGGAACTGGATATTTTCGATATTCCCCTGGCCATGATTACCCAGCAATATCTGGATATTCTGGAGACACAGACAGACATGGATCTGGAAGACAGCTATCTAGAAACTGCCGGTGATTACCTGGTCATGGCCAGCACGCTGATGCAATTAAAATCGCGTTTACTGCTGCCGCGCCCTGAAATGGATGAGGCCGGCAATGCCGTTGATCCACGCAGCGAACTGGCCGCCCAGTTGTTGGCCTACGAGCAATATCGTTTGCTGGCTGAAGGCTTGAATGAACGCCCCCTGATGCAGCGGGATGTATTCACACGCTGTGTTTTTCCAGAAGCAGATGATGTGCAGCGACCCTTAGCGCAAGCTGATCTCGATGCCCTGCTGCTGGCTTTTCGACAGATTTTAAAACGCCGCAGCGGCGAAGTGCGCCATCAAATCTTTACCGAAACCATCAGCATGCGCGAGCAAATGAGTGTGGTATTGCAGCGTCTGCGTAAGGGTAGTTTGCAACTCGATGAATTATTGCGTGATACACCCGGCCGCGAGGCATTGGTGACCACGGTACTGGCAATCCTTGAGTTATGGCGGCAGCAAAGTATTATCGTATTGCAAGGCGAACATTGCACTGCCATCACCTTATTAAACAACGATGGCAACACATGAAGCACCAGATCGAAGCCATTGTATTGGCCAGCGATGAGCCGATCAGCCTGCAAAAACTGCGCGATTTATTGGATCATAAGCTATCCTCGGCTGATATCCGCTCAGCATTGACGGAGCTACAACAGCACTACCAAACACGCGGCATCAATTTTGTAGCCGTGGCTGGCGGCTGGCAATTTCGCACCGCTCCCGCACACGCCGCACTGGTACAACGCTTATGGCAGGTCAAGGCACCGCGCTTATCACGTTCGGCTTTGGAAACGCTGGCTATTATTGCTTACCGCCAGCCCATCACCCGCGCTGAAATCGAAGCATTACGCGGCGTAAGTGTATCGAGTCAAATGCTGGCTACATTGCAGGAACGCGGCTGGATCAAGCTGCTGGGGCGCAAAGATGTGCCCGGACGACCACATCTTTATGGCACGACGAAACAGTTTTTGATTGATTTCAGCTTGAATGAACTCAATGATTTGCCCGATTCCAGTCAATTGCTTGATGATCATGAAACAACGAACAATGCAAACATAACAAGTACAGCAACAATGGCAACACAACAGAATCTTCGCTCAACCCATGGACAACAATGAAACAGAAACCAGCTCACTACTCAAAACAACTGCAACAAAAGCCACAACAGAAACAACCAAAGCCGAAAAAAGACCGGGCTGCGAAAGCACCCCGTCAGCAGTCAGGACAGCATCCGGGACAGCACGCTTCAGATGCTGATCAGGATGTCTCAGCCGGCGAACGCATCAATCGCTATCTGGCCAGCTGTGGTCTCTGCTCGCGCCGCGAAGCTGATCGCTGGGTTGCTGGCGGACGTGTCATTATCAATAACGAGGCCTGTCAGGAGCCCGGCAGCAAGGTCAAGCCGGGTGATATCGTCAGGGTGGATGGTAAGGTCGTTTCGCCGCAAGAGAGCTTCACTTATATCCTATACAACAAACCCACCGGCCAACTCTGCTCACGTAAAGATGCCATTCGCAAACGACCATTGATTTACGATTTTCTCAATGTCGCACCGAATGTGCAATCGGTCGGCCGACTCGATATGGATAGCGAAGGTTTATTGATTCTTACCGATGATGGTGCTCTCACCCGCGCCCTAACCAAGCCGGGAGCCAAGGTGCCGCGCGAATACCGTGCCCGTGTGGCAGGCCTTGTGGACATGGAGACATTGGCCAAACTGCGTCGTGGTGATATCGACATGGGTAAGGGAGATAGCAGCGATGCCTGGGAAGTGACAGTGGATTCCGAATCCAAGGGGCACACTTGGCTGAGCATTGTCATTTACCGTGGCCGCTGGCGTGAAGTACGGCGCACACTGGAAGAATGTGGCCATCCGGTCAGACGTTTGATGCGCATCCGTTTTGCATCCCTGCGACTCGATGAAGGCATGCCGCGCGGCAGCTTTAGGAACCTCAATCGCTCCGAAGTTAAAAAGCTCAAAGAACGTTTGACCTAAACGATGGTCATCTCACCCTTACAGACTTATGAAAAACTATTGGCCGCTTACGGCGAGCAGCACTGGTGGCCGGCAGATACTCCTTTTGAAATGATGGTCGGTGCAATTCTGACCCAGAACACCAGTTGGCATAATGTTGAAATGGCCATCGCCAATCTCAAAGAACACCAGATGCTCAACCATGAAACCATTGCCAGCAGCAATCTGCATCAACTTGCTGAAATCATTCGTCCTTCCGGCTCATTCATGCAGAAAGCCCGTTATTTACAGCATTTTTCATTGTTTTATATCGAGCAGGGTGAACGCAAGGGATTGATGAAATGGCCGATGAGTGTACAACGCACACGTTTATTGGCGCTTTACGGCATTGGCCCTGAAACGGCCGACTCCATCCTACTCTATGCCCTTGATCGCCCGGCATTTGTAATTGATAGCTATACCAAACGCCTGTTTGTACGGCTTGGTCATTTCGATCATATCCTTGGTTACGATGGCATTCAGCATTATATCCAGCAACGCTTGCCGGAGAGTCTGCCATTATTTCAGGAGTTTCACGCCCTCATCGTTGAACACGCCAAACGCTATTGCAAAAGCAAACCCTTGTGTGGCGAGTGCCCCTTGTTTGACTGTTGCCCGACAGCTGCCAGCTCTACCGTGGAAATCAGCCGAACAATTATGCCTGATATCTGATGTGGATTGAAGCACCTGTATCCTTAACTGACTTACCCCGCGAGCCTGGCATTTATCGCATGCTCGATGCCGAGCGTAAAGTGTTATATATCGGCAAAGCGCGTAATCTGAGAAAACGTGTGGGCAGTTATTTTCAACGCCGGCCTGATTCACCACGCACCCAGGCGATGGTGCAACAAATCAAAGATATCGCCTTTAGTATCACGCCGTCCGAAGCCGAAGCGCTGGTGCTTGAACACAATCTGATCAAACAACTCAAACCACGTTACAACGTGTTGATGAAAGATTCAAAAACCTACCCTTACATTTTACTCACCGATGAGACCTACCCAAAGCTGCAACTCTATCGCGGCAATCGATCTCTGGCCGGTGAATATTTCGGTCCGTTTCCGCATGCCGGCGCTGTACATACCACACTGCATGTCATGCAATCGATTTTCCAAATCAGAGATTGTGAAAACAGTGTGTTCAACAACCGCTCGCGCCCCTGCATGCAGCATCAGATTGGCCGCTGCTCTGCTCCCTGCTGCGATATTGTTTCACAGGCCGAATATGCGGAACAAGTCGCGGAAGTGCGTGTGTTTCTCAAAGGCAATGACAATCAATTGCTGAGCAAATGGCAACACGACATGCAGCAGGCTGCAGATGAACAACATTTTGAACAGGCCGCCAGCCTGCGTGACCGTATTATGGCCTTGCGCTCTGTGTTAGCAGGATCAGAGCAGAGCCAATTGCCCGATGATGCCGATGCCATCAGCTTGATTCGTCATGCGGGCGGCGTGATGGCCAGCATCGGCGTACGCCGGTCTGGCCACGATATGGGCAATCATAATATCCGCATTGATCAGGCCATGGATGCTGATGATATGGAAATCATGCAAGCCTTATTGATTGAACGTTATGCAAAAGAAAAACCACCAAAACATATCTTTTTATTATTTTCAGAAACTCATCTGGCCACACTCAAGTCTTTACTCAAACTGATCCAGCCCAAAACCCACAGCACATTGTACTGCCCCAAACGTGGCGAACGTTTGCAATGGTTGCAACAGGTCAGCCACTCCGGCCAACAACTGCTGGCCAGCCGCAAACAGGATAATCAGCAAACAGCATTTGCAGCGCTGGCAACGCTGTTGGGGCTCGATGCCATACCTGCCCGAATTGCAGCAGTTGATAATGCCCATCTCGGCGGAAAGCAAATGGTTGCAGCCATCACCTATGCCGGCTGGCAAGGAGCTGAAAAGGATTTGTACCGCCGTTACAAACTCGATGGCATCGCTGGCAGCATTACCGAAGGCGATGATTATGCCGCCATGCATGCTGTACTAAGCCGTTTCTGCCGCGCCATTAATGAGAACAGCATCCCCTGCCCTGATGTGATGCTGATTGACGGTGGCCGTGGGCAATTGGCTATTGCCCAACAATGTGCCAGCGATGCTGGATTGTTTGATTTGAAACTGCTCGGTGTGGCCAAAGGCGATAGCCGAAAACTGGGAGAAGAAACCTTATGGCCGGGCTGGCAGGGCCACAACCATCAGATTATCGGATCGCCCTTAAAACCCGGTCGCCATGATACTGCCCTGCTGCTCATCGCCCGCGTACGTGATGAAGCCCATCGCTTTGCCGGCTCATACATGCGCAAACGCAAAAAACAAAGCATGTTCAGCTCAGCTCTGGATAGCATCGATGGCATTGGTTCAGCCAAACGAAGCAGCCTGCTCAAACATTTTGGTGGCATCGAAGGTGTCAAAAAAGCCAGCCGAGAACAACTCACCCAGGCAGTGGGTATTTCCAATATCCTGGCTGAAAAAGTATTTGTGGCACTGCATCAATAAACATGGCCGCAAAGCATCATCAGCCCATCAATAGCGATGCCAGCCGCTGCCCGCTATGTGGCGAAGCCAATCACTGCATGATGATCGAAGCTGAAACACCGAAAGACTGTTGGTGCCAATCAATGCAGTTCCCGGATAAGCTACTCGAGCGCGTGCCAGAAGCCGCAACAGGGCGCTGTTGTATTTGCCAAACTTGTCTACAAAAAAGTCGTATCTAGGAGTCTGTCGGACTTATGAGAAATCTACTGCGCGGCAGGGTAAGTGGCCTAAAATATCCTGATTTATCGTCACATAGTTGCCACTATGATTCTCAAAATCATGCTGTTTTTGACTCACTTCCCCACCTGCTCGCT
>JAUZQK010000144.1 GCA_030951025.1 Mariprofundus sp.
ACGACCATCCATGCAGCCCGCACACGCATCATGATGATCACTGGCGAAGGCAAGCGGGGCATCTTTGAGCGCATCCGTCAGGGTGAATCCTTTCCGATTGTCATCCCCGACAGCGAGTGGCACAGCACGCTCTAAGTAAGGGCTGATTGATTCGACATTTTCTAACGAAACTTCATCTCCAGCATCCGGCCTCCAGAAATATCGGCAATTTTCTTAAAGGCCACCCGTGTACTTGCATCACTACTGCCCAATGGCAGAGTAAACACAGGAGCGGGAATCGCATGATAATGCACTGTATCAGTCGGTGCCTCATCACCAATCAATAAATACGCCCCCGGCACAGGAGAATTTTGCGCCAAGTAATCCAACGTATAACCAATCGTTTCATCATTTCCCACGAAAGGTGCTGATTGCATCAGCTGATCAAACATCTGCCCCATCGTGCCGGTAAAGGTATTGGTTTTGAAATCTGCATACCAACTGACGGCACTCAAATGTTTGCCTGAACGAATCGCGATCACCCGCAGCACAGGAATCAAAAATGATGTTACCCCATGCATGGAGCCCGTCGCATCAACCACCAAATGTAAATCTTTACCCGGCAAGGCACGCAAGCCCTGAATCATCAATTCAAAATCTTTGCGCCCTTGACCTGAACCCATGCCCGCTGACACCAACACCTTGTCCATCTGAGCGGAGCTATCTGAACCCACTAAGCTCGTCATCTCCTGCAACAGCTCCACGTTACGGGCATTTGACTTACTCAATGCATCTTCAAGAGATGCAATTTGCACACGCGTCGCCTCCGAATCACCATTACCCTGCATTTTTGAAATCATCAAAATCATGGCCAATAAAAAGATAAAAGCCGCCAACATTAATAATGCCATATCAGAAAACACTTCATAAATTGAAGCTGTTTCCTGCTGATTACGCGTACGCATGATTATCCTTCAGATTTAGAGTCTTTCGAGGCATAAAACCCCATGGCGCTCAATAATCGTTTTTTAAAGCCCGCCAATTGCCTCTGAAGACTTAACTCATAGCGTAATACTTTGGCATAATGACGGTGAACAGCGATCGCCTTAAAGACATCATCATCGGATTTACGTAAACGCGTTGCCTCTTTCATCTGACTCATTTCTTGCGCAAATTCAACCATCGCAGCCTTACTTTGTTGTAAGGATTGCGTTAATGCATTCACCCGTGCATCCATCCCTTCAACAGCTTGATCGAGTAAAACAAAATCACGCTGAACGGATGGTGTTAATTGTACCGATGCATAAACCATACAATTACGCACCAATATATCTTGCAATGCCTCAATCGAATTATCCGTAATATAGGCAAACACACGCAATAATACGCCGCCCATGATAGCGCCAAGTAACGTGGTGTAAAAAGCCAAACCCATGCCGGATAATGCATCACTCAAACTAATCAGCATCGACATATTATCGGCCCCTACATTGTTCAACGCGCCATTTAACCCCGTTAACGTAATCGTCAAACCCATGACCGTTCCAATCAAGCCAACCGTAATCAACAAACTACCCATCAAACCCACAAAGCGACTAGAGCGAATATGTGCGGCAAACTCTACCGTCACAAGTTCTGTTAAATGGACTCGCCCACCGCTTTCATCAATATATTGCAGTGCTTCGATAAAGCGACTCGATACTCGCCTACGAGGTAAACGCACACCGTGCAAACCATGCTTGATTAAGCGTCCTTCCAATTGAAATGCACAAAACCACTCACGCGTTAACAACAGCACATGCAAGAAACTAACTGTAGTCGCCAGAAAAAAGACAGCCATGATCACCCAAGTCACGCGGGAAACATCATGGCGCACAAATTCCCACAAATCAGCCTGATGATACAAGGTCTCGAACACACCACCGCATATCGATGCCCAGATCACCCAAAAGACCAACGTTTTCAAACCACGCTGATCCATGGCCTGCTGACGATGCGCCACCGCAGGGCCTGATGCTTTAGAAGAAATAGATTTTGGGGATGTCACGTCACACCTCGGGCTTGAAGGAATATTATTGCCATCAAAGAAAAAAAACCGCCTGCGGAATAATCCGAGGCGGTTTATAATCTAATCTCTAAACGACAAGCCGTCTAGATGAGCATCTCTTTAACCGGTTTTGTTTGCCTTATCAGCCACATTAGCCAGAAGAATTGGTGCTACCACGCCCAAAACAACAAACAAGATAAACGGATAAATAAAAGCAGTTAATTGCTGTTCCATAATAAACCTCCCGAAAGTAAAACTAGAGCGCAGCATAATCACCACAAAGGAGTCATGCAAGCTTTAGCTGTTTCCACCGAACTTTCTCGTCCCTCACACACAAAGCTTGCAGAGAACAACAGCGGAACAGTTAGCTCGGCTTATCACCCGGCCGTCTTCTTTTGGCATATTTTTTAGGATCATGGAAACCGACATCATCCGGATCTTTAAAGCCCGCCACACCACCAACAAAGAAATAACCGCAAGCAAAGGTCAGCACCGACAATGCCATCACCAGATACAAAATAAATATATTGATGCCTTGATGCACATTTAACACAATATCCAAATCATTCGCTTGTTTAACGATCGACTTCAACGAATAATATTCAGCTTGCACCCTCAGTTCTGGCCCTTTTAAAGCATAAATAATATACTTGGCTAACACTTTATTAATCGAAACAGTTACATCCGACACAAGCGTTTTGGTATCTTTATTCCACAAATTAAAATCTGAATTGTTTGAGCTTTTACCCAATACGATCAACTCTGCTTGATCAGGGATATTCAAATACAATCGATGTTTTTTATCTAAATACACCACTTCAGCAACAAATCTCACCTTACCCCATTCCACTTCCGGATTTGCCTTCAAGTTTAAGTCCAATGAAAATGCAACACGGGCATCATCCAAGAGCTCCACTGTAGGGTTTAATATTTCATAAGTCACACCCGTTTTCGCAGATGTGTCTTTGACATAAAATTTAGAATCCATCAGTGCCTGAATCTCAGTATATGATACTTTAATAGGCAATTGATCCACTTTAAAAACATACAAGCCGACAACCGAAAGAACAAAAAAGAACAAACCCAGGGTAAATATTAATTTTTTAGTTAACACACTATCTCCTTCTCAGTATTACAAAAAACATATAAGGAGGGAGCTTTCCCCCTCCTTATATCATATAACAGCTTACTTGGCCTCGTACTTGCAATTACACAAATGGCGCACATGTTTCACCATATCATGTATTTCAGTATCGCTTAAGGTGCCACCCCAAGGCGGCATCAAAGCAGATTTATTAATCGCCGCACCACCCTCCTTAATGACCTTAAACAATTCAGCATCAGTTCGAGCTTTTAGGTATTTACCATCACTATGGTTACGCGGTGGAACAGACATATCACGCGCATTTACACCACTACCATGGCCTGCAATACCATGGCATTGCATGCAATAATAACGGTAGTTCTTGGCTGCCGAATCCAATGAAGTCAGCTTGCCATCACCTGCTTTAGGTGCTCCTGAAAGTGAAATAATATAATTGACCAGCTTTTGCAAATCTTCATCCGTAATATCACGCCTCGGCATCATTGAATTATGATCCCAAGCTTGTGGGTCGCGGATATAGCTGAGCATAAATTCAGGCTTCAAACGCTTGCCTGCCGTATACATTTCAGGACCGGATAAACCACCATAATCCGAATCAATACGGTGACAAGCCATACAACCGTTCACCTTATCAAACATCAACTCACCAATTGCACCGGCAGTGATACTGGCATCATGTTTCTCAGTTCTCACCAAGGCGTTTTTACCGCGCATTTCAGCCAGTGCCAGCGCAACGTCTTTAGCATTTTTAGCATTTAACCTCACATGCTCATCAAACGATGTTTTACGGATCATATCCATCTTTTTACCCGATTCGACATGATCAAAGTAATAGGTACCGGCAGGCCGAACACGCTTCGGGTTTTGCAACCAATCACTCATCCAGTTGGCACGGTATTTATTGCCCGCATAATACAAATCAGGGCCTTTGCGCCATAAACCAGCCGTTTTCAATCCGACTTCTCCACTCAGATTGTGGCAAGTCGCACATTGCATTTTTTCGATGACTTTAAAACCCGCATAAGCACCGGCACTGGCGTATGTACTAAAGAATAATGCAACAACGGCCGTGCACGCGACTGCACATGTACGTATCAAGGCTTTCATTATTCGTGGCCTCTACGGCGTGTCTTAATTGGCGTGCCTCTAAGTTTGGGCTGTTCAAACAAACCATAACCCTTTTTCATCGATTCGGTATAATAAAAGTCAGGGTCATAGTTCACATCTTTCCAGACATACCAATCATCCACAGGCGTACCTTCATACTCTTGCACGGTTAAAGGACCACCTGGAAACTTACCACCAGCAGTCACATGTTTATCGACATGATCGTGGAAAATAAAACGGCCTTCTTTGTGATTCGCCGTATAAATCGCGTCATAACGCTCACCCGGTGCAATGACCTGTGTTTCACCTTTGTATGGCGAAGCCAGAGGCAGACCATCTTTATGCGTAATCGTCCAGTCATGGCCATGAATATGCATGGAGTGAATCGCTCCACCGGCACCAACAAAGCGAATACGCACCACTTCACCGGTCTTCAGACGCACCGGCTGATTATAAGGAAATGAGCGCCCATTGACTGAAAAATAATCATCAGTGTCGTAAGGTGTTCCGCCCGTACCATATTTCATGGCATTTTTAGATTCCCAAGTGGACAACATCATAATCACTTCATGATCCACTGTCTTTTCCAGGGCTGTTGGGTTTTTCGGATCAATAATAATCGGCCCCCACATGCCGCGAATACCCACATGTTCATTTACATTCACATGGCAGTGATACCACAATGTACCCGGACGATCCGCTTTCATTTTATAAGTGAACGTCGTTCCTGGTTTGATCGGTTGCTGCGTAATACCCGGCACGCCATCCATACGCCATGAACCCATTTGATGGAAACCATGCCAATGAATGGTATGTGGTAACGATGTATTATTGGTCACATGAATCACCAGATCATCGCCCTCTTTGGCATGAATCAAGGGGCCTGGCACCTGACGGTTAAATGCAAATACTTTATAATTTAAATCCGGCGCGACTGCTATCGACATCTCATCAATCGTCATATTCATTTCACGTGTTGCTGCCTGCGCTGTCACGGCAGAGAACAAGCCGCCCATCGCCAATGCCGCAGCCATTAAAATCTTAAACACCCTCATATCAAAACCTCCTGTTTTTTTGCTGATTTTTCATTAAACCTTTATTTTTCAGAAAACACAAACGGATCGGAATAAATATCCGGCATCGCTGCGCCTGCCATAAAACAAGTCTGTTTTAATCCGTGCACAATGGCCGGATCGCCACAAACATACACCCGCCAACCGCGTAGAGATGGCATGCTGGACTGAACAATCTGCTGAATATCACCTTGCTGACCACCAGCCGGCGCTTCGCCATGCATTACGCAGGGAATATAATGCACATTTTCATGCTGTTGCGCCAGTGTATTCATTTCATCGATATAATATAAACCCTGCACAGCCAGACTGGCATGGTAAATATGGATGTCACCGCGATGGCCACGCTGCAAGGCATCACGTAAAATACCATACATCGGAGCCAAACCTGTCCCCACAGCCACCATCAACAACGGCTGCTGCAAATCTTTTTCCGTATAAAAACAATCACCGGCAGCACCGGTTAACAGAAAACGATCTCCGACTTTGGCCTGATCATGCAAGTAACCACTCATACGCCCATCTGGCACGCGTTTAACATGCAATTCCAAACAGTCTTCATCCGGCAAGCTGGCGAGTGAGTAACTACGCACCAATTCAGTCATCGGATGTTTTACATTTACAAATTGCCCAGCCACATAATCCAACGTCTCATCACAAGACAACCGTAAACGAACCACCGATTCATTTAACATTTGTTTTTCCACCACTGTCACACCGACATCAGCATGAGACACATCCGCAACGGCCATCTCGATATCTGCTTGTGGCTTGCACACACAGGCTAAAAAATAACCTTGTGCAACCAGTGTATCCTTCAAACCTTTTTGCGATTCCGCTGTAGGTTCACCTTTCACCGCTTTGCTTAAGCAAGTCTGGCAGACGCCATTCTGGCATGATGAAGGGATAAGCAGGCCATGCCGAGTCAAACACTCAAGAATAGTTTCATCTTGGCGACAGTCATATTGATGACCCTCAAAGGTAATGATCGGCATGGCTACTTTATCCTCTTTATGACTTAACGATTAAGCACGTCATCACGAACACTGTCCGCAACAGCAATCACTTCCGCTACTTTTTCATCACCCACACCCAGTTCAGCCAAGGTTGAACGCAGATGTGCCAGCACATGTTCAAAATGCGATTCATTCAAACCCATCTTTTCAACCAGATGTTTGTGACCCACACGCATGTCTTTACCAGTGTAGTTATTCGGGCCACCCAGCACCATGGTTAAAAAAGCATTCTGCTTGGCGGCCTGCTTATCCATATCAATGCCTTCAAAGAATACTTTGATATAAGCATCCGACAGCACACGACGATAAAAAATATCGACTGCGGCATCAACAGCCGCCGCACCACCGAGCTGATCATATAAGCTCTTTTCAACCGGCGCTGACGCTGCCACAGGAGATAATCCTGCATCATCATCCTTCCTGCGGGCTGCTTTATCCGCCACATTGGCCAATAAAACAGGTGCAACCACGCCGAGTACAACAAATAGGATAAAGGGATAAATAAAAGCGGTTAATTGCTGTTCCATAACAGTCGCTCCTTATTTATTCAGCACATCAGCACGAACGCTGTCTGCAATATCAATAATCTCCTGAATCTTATCGCCGCCCACACCCAGCTCAGCCAGAGTCGAACGCAGATGCGCCAATACATGTTCAAAATGCGTATCATTCAAACCCATCTTTTCAACCAGATGTTTATGACCTTCACGCATATCCTGTCCGGTATAATTATTTGGACCACCAAAAACCATGGTCAAAAAGGCTTTTTGTTTACCGGCTTGTTTGTCCATATCCACGCCTTCAAAAAAGCGTTTGATATAAGAATCGCCCAATACCCTGCGATAAAAAATATCTACTGCCGCATCAATCGATGCGTCTCCACCCAAATCATCATATATACTCATTCCAGTCTCCTTTAGCATTCCTATTGATGTGTAACAGAGCATTGAAATTATGATGACAGCCCATCAATATCCATATAAGATGCATCTGCTATACGGCAAATATGGGAATAGCGCCATAAGATGTCAACTAGATGTATTTTTATTGATTATCATTATCAACCGCCCTACACTACCTGCATGCAATTAACTCGATATACTGATTATTCATTACGCGTATTATTTTTTCTCGGCTCCCACCCTGGCGAGCGCTGCACGATCAGCCAAGTTTCTGAATATTTTAATGTATCCCGCAACCATTTGGTCAAAGTCGTACACAACCTGGGGCAGCTGGGGTTCATCCACACCATTCGAGGCAAATCAGGCGGCATGACCTTGGCCATGCCGCCTGCAGACATCAATATTGCTGACGTGGTTCAACGTGTTGAACCACATATGAATCTATTGGAATGTTTTGACAAACCCACCAACACCTGCCCTATCATTGCACAATGTGGTTTAAAGGGCGTGTTATATAAAGCCCGCAAAGCTTTCATCAACGTACTGGCGGAATACACGCTGGAAGACCTGATACCGGAAGGCGGGCTACCTGCCACACCACCCGCAATCGAAATTAAATCCAAATAAAAAAACCGCTCCAGTTCAAATCAGCGCTGGCATATCAAC
>JAUZQK010000145.1 GCA_030951025.1 Mariprofundus sp.
CCGCCTTTGCTCAATTTTTCTCTGATCAATCTGTCTCTGATCAATCTGTCTCTGATCAACCTGTTTCTGATCAATCCGTCTCTGATCAATCTGTCTCTGATCAATGTGCCAACCATTGCTGGTTTTTTTTCCATCGCAGACCTGTTCGTCTGTAATCAATTCAATCGTGCAATTGCCCGGTGCCGGATGCGTTAAACCGATACAGTTGGCCGAAATCGGTAGCTCTCTACCGCCACGATCGAGTAAAATCGCTAAGCTGATGGAAGCAGCCCGGCCATAATCAAACAGCTCACCCATGGCCGCACGAATGGTTCGCCCAGTGTACAACACATCATCAACCAGCCAGATATTTTTAGCGCTGACATCAAAGTTCAGTGTGCTGGGACGCACTTCGGGATTCGGGCCGATGGTATCGAGATCATCACGATAAAAGCTGATGTCGAGATTTCCGCGATGTACGGTTTTGCCTCGATCCTCCAGCCCTTGCTGGATGGCATCGGCCACCTTGGCTCCGCCACTGTGAATGCCGACCAGATAGATGTCGGTTGTAGCAGTATTGCAATCGGCTATGGCTGTTGTCATATCTGTCAGGGCTTGCGTGACAGTGGTGTGATCAAATAAAATGCAATCGGTCATGTTAACTCCGGATGTGCGGCGAGAAAATCTTCCAGAATCACTGCTGCTGCGGTCTGATCGATTTTCTCTTTTACTTTTTTCTCATTCAGGCCTTGCCCATATAGCCGCTCTTTGGCTGTCCATGTGGATAGACGTTCATCCTGAAAAGCCACAGGTAGCTGGCAGACTGCCTGCAAATCTTTGATGGCAGCGCGTGCATCTTTGGCTTGTACACCCTCAGTGCCATCCATATTCAAGGGCAAACCTGCGATAATGGATTTGGAACCGTATTCCTTGATCAATTTAAGCAGTTGTTTCGGCCAGCCATGATCGTTGCGATGTAAATAGGTGAGGCCACGGCATGAATAGGCCATACGATCACAAACAGCTACACCAATGCGTTTCATGCCGATATCGAGTGCAATGAAAGGCAGTTGCAAGGGTGCATCGGAGGGATTGGAAACAGCAGGCTTCTGTTGTGGTGTATCACTCACAGAGCAGCTGCCACAGTATCAATAGTTGAGCAGGATACGACTCTCATCGAATCCGAGCTGTTGTAATGTTTCCGTACATGCATCCACCATCACATTCATGCCAGCCAGACATGCAATGGCATTGCTGCTATTTGGCTTGTCCGATTCGAGCGCATGCTGCACATAACCAATCGGCCCATCCCAGTTATCATGTCCCATCTCAAGTGTCGTGGATACTTCGATATTGTGATCGGCCAATTCTTCGAGTTCATCGGTCAGCAATTGATGTAAGGAACTCAGGAAACCGGCATAAATGTGTACCTTGCCATAATCAGAACGATGTTGAATAAGATGTCGCCAGACGCTGCGCAAGGGCGCGATGCCCGTACCAACACCAATCAAATAGACATCACAGCCCTTGTGCGACTCCAGGTCAAAACCTTTCCCCATCGGTCCTTCGATGGCCAGTTCTGCACCGGCTTGAATATTGCATAAATACTGTGATAACGCGCCGGAGTTTTTTACAAAGAACTCGTAGGCTTCGCTGTCTTCAGGGCTGGATGCAATGGCAAAATAACCGGGCGCAGGATCTTGCAGGCCGGGAATGGCAATGCGTACATATTGACCGGCTTGAAATGTTTGCACAGCAAGGCGATTTTTGGTTTCCAGCGTTAGCTGCACCACTTCATCCTGACAGGCTGGGTCGGTCATCCTGAAATTTTCTTTGACCCGCATACGATATGTAGAAGAATTGCTCACTCATCTCTCCAAAAGAGGGTGTATTGGACAGAAGGAGCAGCCAAGATGCAAGCAACAAAATCACTGGAATTACGTCTGCCGGTCACATTGATCGATGAATCAGCCTTTGAGCAATTGGTCGAATCGTTACAAACGCTAGGTATTGCCATGGAAACCGATGCCGATAGTGGTCAAAGTAGCCATCTGGCATGGTTTGCGATTGAGGCCGATGAAATAGAAAAACGAGCCCAAATCATGGAGGCTCTCGCTGAATTGAATATTGATCCTGAGTGCGTGACCTTATTGTTGCTGGAAAATGAAGGTTGGGAAACCGCCTGGCAGAAAGATTGGCATGCGATGCCGGTGGGTGAACGCTTGTGGATTCGTCCGTCGTTTTGTCAGCCACCGACAGATGATCGCATTGATGTGGTGTTAGACCCCGGCATGGCTTTTGGTACCGGCACCCATCCAACCACGCAATTATGTCTTGAGGCGATTGAACGCGTATGTACAGAAAATCCACCGGCTAGCTTGCTGGATATGGGGGCTGGCTCCGGTCTGTTGGCGATTGCAGCTCTAAAGCTCGGCGCAGGCACAGCCTTGGCTATCGACATGGAAGCAGAATCGGTTGCCGCCTGTAAGGTGAATGCGGCCATCAACGCAGTACATCTGGAGGCGCTGCTGGATGATACACCACCGGATCAAGGTTTTGATCTGGTGGTTGCCAATATTTTGGCTGCACCGTTGGTATGGATGGCCAAGGAGCTGGTTGCCTGTGTCGGCAAGCGTTTGATTCTCTCCGGCTTACTGACCACACAAGTCGATGATGTGGCGGCAGCGTATATTGCAGCAGGCCTCAACGAAGTGCGCCGGGACACTCAAGGCGAGTGGGCATCGGTTGAGTTTGAATAACATGAGTTGCCATCATTAAATAAAGCGGGGTAAGTTATTGCTGTAGATCAATGGGGTCATAGATGAACCTGATTACGTACAAGGCTCAGCTGTTTTACGGTCTACTTCAACAGAAATGGAACACAAGCAAGCCACGAATTACACAAATGGGCACGAATAAAGCAATAATCATAGATTTTTAATTCGTGGCTAAGGTTTTCTTGATTACGTATAAGATTCAGCTATCGGATGGTTTGAAAATGTTAGAGGCGCTAATATACTCGAAAACTTACCATAGCATGCCGGTGATCGTCATGGCTGAGCTTCATAAGTAATCAGGTAGATGAATGGCACTTAGTTAAGCGGATTCAACCCGGATTTATCATTGTGGCTTGTTTGGTTTATTTCGCCT
Organism: Mariprofundus sp.; assembly: GCA_030951025.1. Classification (GTDB taxonomy): domain Bacteria; phylum Pseudomonadota; class Zetaproteobacteria; order Mariprofundales; family Mariprofundaceae; genus Mariprofundus. Next base: position 3,130 of record JAUZQK010000145.1, read on the forward strand.
CTCGAC
>JAUZQK010000146.1 GCA_030951025.1 Mariprofundus sp.
AGCCTGGGCCAAAGCAAAATGAGGATAATTAAGTTTATGTCCCCATAATTGTCATAATTGTTCCCCATAATTGTGGTAGGGATCTGTCCAGAAAAAAGCCTGGGCCAAAGCGAAATGAGGATAATTAAGTTTATGTCCCCATAATTTGCATGTCCCCATAATTTGCGAAACTGGTCTTGAAAACCTTGGTGGCGTTTGCCAATACGGCGGGCGGGGCTCTGATCATCGGCAGGAATGATGGTTCCCGCAAAGCTTTTTAACGGGAAAGGGTGCAGAAAGAAACTGGTTTTTGGCAGAAATATTGGCAAATGAATTTAAGTAAGGAATGAACGATTTAAGAATGGATTTAAGAAAGAGGCTGGGAGAGGTATTAGAGATATGAAGCTGGAAGATTTCAAGGCAGGGGAATGGAAGCAGCAATATCAGTATAAGAGTTTTGTTCCTGGCTTCATCAACCGGGAATGGACGTGGGGTGATCCGGGCACGAATATGCTGTTGGCTGAAGCAAATAGAGCTCTGGGAGAATTGAATGCGTTTTCTTTGATTGTTCCTGACATCGATCTATTTATCCAAATGCATGTGGCGAAAGAAGCACAGACATCCAGCCGTATTGAGGGTACGCAAACCGAGTTGGATGAAGTGCTCATGCCGGAAAATCAAATTGCTGTGGATAAGCGGGATGACTGGCACGAAATTCAGAATTATATTCAGGCCATGAATGAGTCAGTTGATGCTTTGATGCAGGTGCGTGGATGAAACAGGCCGATAAACAGAACGCATTTGAATATTGGGTTCAGGAGATGCGTCTGCGCCACAGACCCAAACGAAATCTGATGAAGCCAATGAACGAGAATAGACTATGAATAATGCAGTTTACAATAGAAACATATTATGCCGGTAACGCTGATTCTGGGCGGTGCCCGCAGCGGCAAGAGTCGCTATGGCGAGAGCCTGGCCTTGGCGCTGTGCGAGCAGCCGGTCTATATTGCGACCGCGCCGGTGATTGAAGGCGATGCCGAATGGCAGGCGCGCATTGAACATCATCGTAACAAGCGCAGTGATCGCTGGCAGTTGGTCGAAGAAGAGCTGGCGCTGACCGGTGTATTGCAGAAACATGGCCGGCGCGAGCGGGTCGTGCTGGTGGACTGTCTGACGCTGTGGTTATCCAATCTGATGTTTGCCGGCAAACATATAGATAGCGAAATTGCAGCGCTGTGCGAATGCCTGCCGCAGCTGGCCGGTGATGTGATTCTGGTCAGCAACGAAGTCGGCATGGGGCTGGTGCCGGAAACAGCTGAGGGCCGCGTGTTTCGTGATGCGCAGGGGCGGCTGAATCAGCAGATTGCGGCATTGGCTGATCATGTAGCGTTTGTTGCCGCAGGCTTACCGCTCTGTTTGAAGGGAGACAAGAATGTCTGTTAAATTGATTAATAACGATATCGAAGCAGAGGCGCGGGCGCATCAGGATAAACTGACCAAACCGCGTGGTGCGTTGGGGCGACTGGAGGATGTGGCTTGCTGGTTTGCTGCACGCCAAGGCAAGCTGTTGCCGGATAAATTGCAGGTGCATATCGCGGTGTTTGCCGGCGATCATGGCGTGGTGGATGAAGGGGTATCGGTTTATCCGTCTGTGGTGACTGGCGAAATGGTGAAGAACTTTGCGCGCGGCGGCGCAGCAATCAATGTGCTGGCGCGGCGTTGTAATGCTCGTTTATCTATCGTTGATGTGGGCGTGATGGGTGATCTTTCGGGCATTGAAGGTGTGGAATTAGAAAAGGTAAAGGCGGGTACGCATAATTTATTGCACCAGTCAGCCATGAGTGCGGCTGAATGTGAGGCGGCGCTGCATGTCGGGCGGCGACAAGCACAAGCGGCGATTGATATGGGTGCGAATTTATTGATCGCCGGTGATATGGGTATCGGCAATACCACCGTTTCAGCCTGTTTGATTTGTCGATTGGCCGGTGTTTCACCTGAATCTGTGGTTGGTTTTGGTACGGGAGTCGATGATGCGGGGCGCAAGCTGAAGATCGATGTGGTCACGCAGGCGTTAGCCCGCATTGCAAATGAGCCGGATGCGCAAGTATTGCAGCAGCTGGGGGGGCTGGAGATTGCAGCCATGGCAGGTTTTTATTTGCAGGCGGCGGAATCGGGTGTGCCGGTCTTGATTGATGGTTTTATTGCTGCGGCTGCGGCTTTGGCGGCAAGGGTGATTGAAGCAGCGGTGAATGAGTGGATGTTGGCCAGCCATGTCTCACAGGAACATGGCCATGCATTGGCACTCGATGCGCTGGCTTTGTCTGCGTTGATCAACCTTGAAATGCGTTTGGGTGAAGGCTCGGGTGCGGCGCTGATTGTACCCTTGTTGCAGTCGGCGATAGCGTTGCACAATGAGATGGCCACGTTTGATAGCGCCGAGGTAACAGATAATCATGGCTGAATCTGAACCGATTATCATTGATCTGTTGCGTCATGGGGAAGTGCAGGCTGAAGGCTGGGCTTTTCGTGGCAGTACCGATTTACCGTTATCTGAACAGGGCTGGTTGCAGATGCGTGCGGTTGCTGATTGTTTGTTTGCGATGGATCATAATATTGATCATATCGCCAGCTCACCCTTGCAGCGCTGTCGTTTGTTTGCCAATGAATTGAATACTGATCAGGCAGCTTCGTTGACCTTGTTGGATGATATGCGCGAAATGGATTTCGGTGATTGGGAGAACAAGACTTTTGATGAACTAGAGCAGCTTAATGGCTCATTATTAAAACGTTTTTGGCATTCTCCTGTCGGCATTCAACCGCCAGGTGGGGAAGCCTTTGATGCATTCGCTGAGCGGGTGATTGCTTGCTGGCAGAATTGGGTAACTACCGATGCGGGCGGGCAACGTTTGCTGGTGGCGCATGGCGGAGTGATTCGGGTATTGCTGGCGCATATCATGGATATGCCCATGCATGCGCTATGGCGGCTACACCTACCTTATGCTTCATGGAGCAGGGTTTCTCTTTGTGCAGGGCATCAGCCACGGCTGTTGTTCATGAACAGGCAAGCGTGATGCGAGGCTTGATTCTGGCCTTTCAATTTTTAACACGTTTGCCTATGCCGACGTTGCCCGATGTGCAAAAAGAAGAATTCACAGGCTCAGCCATGTGGTTTCCAGTGGTGGGCTTGACGATCGGTGTGTTGCTTGTTGTGACAGCCATATTGGGCTCACAAGCCAACCATTGGGTCGCGGCACTGTTGGTGGTGGTGTTATGGGTGGCGGTGACTGGCGCTTTGCATCTGGATGGTGCGGCTGATTTGGCCGATGCACTTGGCGCATCACACGGGCGCGTAGAAGATCATCGCGAGACTTTTTTAGCCGTGCTCAAAGATCCGCATGTCGGCACATTTGCGGTGGTGGTATTGTTATCGATTGTGCTGAGCAAATTGGTGTTGGTGGCGTATCTGCTTGAATCCGGTGCATCAGTTGAATCGGGTGTGTCGATCCAATCCTGCTGGTTATTGTTATTGGTGCCAGCATGGGCGCGTTTGGGAGCCGTATATTGGGGGCAAACGGTTAAACCTCTGGCCGATGGGCATGGTGATTCTTTTTCAAATCAATCATTGCATGATTATGTGTGGTTTTGGGCTTTGGCATTGGTCGTGTTGAGTGTGCTACTGTTGTCATTCTGGTTTACTGTGTTGGCTATCTTAAGCCTGTTTTTATGGGGCGTTTTTTTGCAGCGCCGGATCGGCGGAATGACAGGTGACTGCCTTGGTGCCGGCATTGAATATTGCGAGTGTGCCATGCTGTTGGCGGCAGCTTTAATCTTGTGAGTGTGGGGCGAATATCATGAAACCAACGCTATTACCCTATCAATATCATGCCATTATGTGTTGCGGTAAAAATTGTGGAGAAAACCTTTCCCTGTTTCGTTACCTGAAGAAACGATTGGCTGATGAAGGTCTTTATAACACAGATTCAACGACGGTGCGTATCAATAAAGCCGCCTGTCTCGGTGTTTGTTGTGAGGGGCCGATTATGGTGGTGCATCCAGCGGGCATTTGGTATTGCCATCTCGATGAAACAGCGATTGATCGAATTATCACAGAGCATTTTATAGGTGGTAAGGTGGTCGATGCATATTGTTTTCACGAGGCTGGTAAGGCTTGATGTTTTGGTTACACTGAGCGCTCTGGCTTAGGCGGTTCTCTGATTGAGGATCATCGTAGCTGAATGAGGTTGCTGATGCGTATTTCGTTGATCATCATCGCAGTATTATTATTTTGCTCTCCTGCTGTGCAGGCCACGAGCTTTGAGCAACAACAGCGCGACTGGTTTCAACAAGCCCGTAAAGCTTTGAATAAACATCAAATCAAACAATACGAGCTTTTGAAAAATAAACTGCAAGATTATTCGCTGAAACCCTATCTCGATATTTGGCAGGCACGAAAAGCCCTTGCGAAGGGCGATGATCGGCTGGTTGAAGCTGCGCTGTCGAATTATCCTGATGTGCCAGAAAACATTAATTTGCGCCGAGCCTGGCTGAAGTTTTTGGCCAAAAAAGGTGATTGGGTTGATGTGCAAAACTTGATCACTGCATTCCCGAAACTGGCCTCGCGTTACCCTACATTGGCGATGATGGGCGATTGGTATGCGGGTGATAAAAGCAAGGCCATGTTTCAGTTTTCCAAACACTGGATGAACGGAAAGGCTGTCAGTGCGCAACAAAAACCATTGTATCGGGCATGGTTGAACCAGCAGCACCCGAGTGATACTGAACGCTGGCAGCGTATCAACAGCTTTGCCAAAAAAGGGCAGTGGAAACAGACACGCTTGCTTGCCGGCTCACTTTCCAAGCCACAAAAGGCATGGTTAAAATATTGGCGCGTCTTGCAAAAGAAACCTGAAAAGGCTTTGGCCGCATGGCCTGAATCGTTGAACGCATCAGCAGCAAGTCTGCCAGCAGGTTTGATGATTCGTGATGTTATTCAGCGTTTATCACGTCGGGATGTGGGTAAGGCATGGCTGGCGGTACAGCAGCTACAATTAACTCAGCAGCATATTGATGCGGATTTGTTTTTTACACTGGAGCGTAGTATTGCTTTAAGGGCGGCAAGGCAGCATAAACAAATAGCCTTTGCCTGGTTGGCGCAATTGCCGATAGAATTTCAAAATAAAGATAGCCGTGCATGGCAGGTGCGCTTGGCGTTGATTGGGCCGAACTGGATTGATGTGCTGGTGGTGATTGGGCAGATGCCTCATGCCCAACGCGAGCAGGATCGTTGGATGTATTGGCAGGCACAGGCATTGCAAGCGCTTGATTATAATGATTTGGCTCAACAATCCCTGGCCAAGCTGGCGGCAGGGCGCGGTTATTATAATTTTTTAAGCGCGGAGCAAATCAACCAGCCTTTTCAATTGCAAAATTCTAAAATTATTGTGTCTGATCAGACGATTGAGGCGGTTAAGCAGATGCCCGGCATTCGCAGAGCGCAGGAGTGGTTGCTGTTGGGTAATCGCAATAAAGCGGCTCGTGAATGGCATTATGCCTTGGTGGGGTCAGATAAATCATATTGGCGGGCTGCAGCAGTGATTGCTTCGAGCTGGCAGTGGCATGATCAGGTCATTCGGGCTGCGTATAAAGCCGATGAGATGAATGCTTTGTTGCATCGTTTCCCGATGTCTTATGCCAAAATAGTACAGTCTGAAGCGGCCAAGACGGGGCTCCAGATGGCTTCGATATGGAGTATTATCAGGCAGGAGTCGGCATTTAATCAATATGCGATGTCCTATGTTGGAGCCAAGGGGCTGATGCAACTGATGCCCGCTACCGCGCGCCATGTCGCACGCAAACTACATATGCATAAGGGTATGCCAAAACTATTTTCAGCGGCGATCAATATTCGCTTGGGAGCCAGTTATCTGGCGGATATGAAACAACGTTTTGGCAGTCTGGCTTTGGCGGCAGTAGCATATAATGCTGGCCCTCACCGCGTTTCAACATGGCTAAAACGTGTGCCTTTTGAATCACCGATAGTATGGATGGAATTGATTCCATTCAATGAAACACGCCGTTATGTGCAGCAGGTGATGGCTTTTGTGACCGTGTACGAATGGCGACAACACAAACAGCCATCCAGCCTAGTGGCGCGCTTGCAAGGTCATGGATTGAATGTGGTGAGTTTCAATCAAGCGGTTTCAATACATGGGGAAGATTTGCAATAAGCTCGGGTTCAAGTTGCAAGTGCAAGGCTCTTCGTAACTCGTAGGGCTTGATTTATCCATATTTTGCTATGGAGTTCGCGCTTGTGTTGATTCGATTGTTTTCCAGGATGGTGCCGTGTTAAAGCGATTTATATTGTTCATGATGATGCTGTTTTCATTTACCGGCTGTGCCGGTGTGGTAGCGGTCGGTGGTGCGGTTTCAGGTTATGTGGTGGATAATTTCAAAGGCCTGGAGAACAGTATGCCGGTTGGTATGCAGGTTTCAATGGCTGCAGTGCAGCATGGCTTGAACGAGACAGGGTTCGGGGTTGATATCATCGAATTTGGTGATGGCACATATTTTGTGCGTTTTGCCAATGGTAAGCTGGAAGGGCTGTTGAAATTGTCACAGCAAACCAGAAAATTAACTACCCTGTATATCAAGGTGAAGAGTCTGGGCGGGGTGGTGCGCGAGGCATCGGTTGAACGTACGGTGCTGGAAGTGATTGCAGAGCAATCAAAAAAACTAAGCAAACGGGCTCGTTTTAATTATTCAGGTTACAATTATATCCGTGCTAAAGCATCGCGCTTTAGTAAAAAAATGGGTCGTTATCGACGTGGTGCTGATCTCAAACTATCGCCATCACCCAAGAAAGAATGGTTGAGGATTAAAATGCCTTCGGGGAATATGGCTTTTTTGAAAGGAAAGCTGCCAGCCAAGAAAAAATCGTAGTACGGTCACCTTTTTTCGTGGATAAGCGACAGTCTAGAAAGTGTTATTGATAGAGCTCCATGGTCAAGTTTAAAATAAAGATTACTGATAAATAATGTGGATCAAATCAAGGGAGTGAAATGTATGTTATTTCGAATATCGTTTTTAGCACTGCTCCTGCATGCACAACTAGCTTACGCTGCGATACAAACATCCCCCTTCAGTGCGACTATGGCTACGCATGATGCGGCGATGTGGCAAAAATCGGATGGGTGGAGCAATGGTTTGCCCTTTCAGGTGGGCTGGAGACTGGATCACCTCTCCTTTTTAA
>JAUZQK010000147.1 GCA_030951025.1 Mariprofundus sp.
CGCATTCGGCATATTTGTGTCTCGCATACCCATCTTGATCATATCAAGGATATTGCTTTTATGGCCGATAACCGCTCGGTAAAACGCTTTAGTGGCCCGATTGAGAACAAGAATATCACCATTCATACGCTGGCTGTGAACAATCAGATTTTGCGTGATCACTTTCTCAATGGTCATATCTGGCCGGATTTTACAGCTATCCCCAACCGCGCCGATGGCATCCTCAAGCTGCATGATATTGAATCTGAAATACCTTTTGAGATTGATGGCGTGCGCATCACACCGATCAACGTCAATCACCCCGTGCCATGCACCGGTTTCCTGCTTGATCAGGATGGTAAACAGTTTATTTATACTGCTGATAGTGGCAATACCGATCGCTTGTGGGAGATTGCCAATGCCCAGCAAAACCTGTGCGGCGTTATCGTGGACTGCTCATTCACCAATGCCAATCAGTTTTTAGCCGACATCAGTGGCCACATGACTCCGGCCAGCATGATGAAGGATCTGAAAAAGTTAAAACAACTTGTTAGGGTTCCGATTTATTTGTATCACATGAAGCCGGAATCATTGAGCATCATTATCGATGAAGTGGCCGCATTGCATGTGCCACATTTACGCATGTTACAGCAGGATGATATCTTGCATGTTTAACTGCATTGAAAACATAGAGGTATCCGCATGAGTTGGTTCACACGTTTAATTGAAGCGCCAAAGAATATTCTGAAATCCACGGATTCCGGTTCACCGGAAGGTTTATGGGTGAAATGTCCCAGCTGTTCAGAAGCACTGTACAATAAAGAACTCGATCGCAATGGCATGGTCTGTCAAAAGTGTGATCATCATTTACGTATGCCTGCTGCCGCCCGTGCAGCAGCCTTGTTTGATGCCGATAGTCTGGAAGAAACAGATAGCGAGTTACGCTCAAAAGATCCGCTCAACTTTAAAGATCAGAAAAAATACAAAGATCGCATCAAAGCCGCCGATAAAAAAACCGGTCCTGAAGACTCCATTCGCAATTATATTGGTGATATTCATGGCCGCACCGTCGTAGCCTCTATTTTTGAATTCGGTTATATGGGCGGCAGCATGGGCTCTGTGGCGGGTGAAAAGATTGTGCGTGGCATGGAGCATGCGATTGAGCGAAACTGCCCCTATTTGCTGATTACTGCATCCGGCGGAGCACGCATGCAGGAAGGTGTGTTATCACTGATGCAAATGGCCAAAACATCTTCGACTGTGAATCAGCTGAACAATGCACGCCTGCCTTTCATTTGCCTGCTAACCGATCCAACGATGGGTGGGGTATCGGCATCAGTAGCCTGGCTGGGTGATGTCATTCTGGCCGAGCCCAAAGCTTTAATCGGCTTTGCCGGGCCACGCGTCATTCAGGAAACGGTGGGTGAAACCTTGCCCGAAGGCTTCCAGCGCTCTGAATTCCTGCTCGAGAAAGGCTTGATTGATGCCATTGTTGATCGCCGTGAATTGCGTGATCACCTTGCCACCTTATTCAACCATCTGACTGATCGCCCTTATCGCCAACAGGCATAAACACGCCATCTGAGGTGGACAACAAACCGCAGGATATTGAGCACTGGTTAACCGCGCTGGGCAACCCATCGGCAGATCGGGATTATAAACCCGGCCATGGGCGTTTACTCACACTGCTCTCGCAGCTCCCACTGCATCAACCAAAGCTGCGCATTCGCGTGGCAGGCACCAATGGCAAGGGTTCGACATCGTTTATGCTGGCTGCAGCATTCAAGGCGTGTGGCTTCAAGGTTGGCCTGTACAGCTCACCGCATATTCTGCATTTCAATGAACGCATTCGTGTCAATGGAATACCTGTTTCTACTGCTGAGCTCTGGCGCAGCCTTGAGATACTGATGCCCATAGCGCTTGAAGCTGGTGCATCTTATTTTGAAACAGCAACCGCGTTGGCACTCGATCAATTCAGTCGCGCAGCAGTCGATGTGGAGATTCTGGAGGCCGGTGTCGGCGCACGTTTGGATGCCACCACAGCCGTCCCCGCAGACATGGCACTCATCACACCTATCGCCCTCGATCATCAAAATTGGCTGGGCGATACGCTGGCTGAAATCGCCGCTGAAAAAGCGCATGTCATGCAAGGCTGCCGCTACCAGACCAGTGCCCCACAAGAGAATGCCGTGGCACATATATTGACCGCATTTAAAGCCGATGTTTCCTTTTGCGCAGTTGATCAAAGCCTGTGGCAAGGCCTGAGCGCAATCGGCATGCATCAATATACAAATGCTTCATTGGCTTATAAAGCTCTACAACAGCTGCAATCAGAGTTTCCGGCCATTGATTTAGCCACTGCGCATCAAGCCATTTGCGAATGCAACATACCCGGTCGTTTGCAGTACATACAGTCTGCCAGCGCCAATATTTGGCTCGATGCCGCGCACAATGAACATGCGATTGAAGCCCTGCTGCCCTTTCTGCCAACGCTATTGGACTCGGTGCATATTGATGTATTCGATGCCATTCTGGTGTTTACCCGCTCTGACCGTTCGCTCAAAAGCATGCTGCCCAAACTCAAACCATTCAGCCTCCACCTCATCAGCAACAATGATGAATCTACTCAAGAGTATAAAAAAACATCAGCAGTTGCAGCCTTACAAGACGCAATAAAACGCCAGCCACAAGGTCATTTTCTGGTGCTCGGCTCATTCACAACCGTCGCTGCCATTCTGGAATGGCAAAACGGATCAATTTAAAGCACAGCCGTTCAATTCGAGGCACATCAGAATCAACAGAAAACCGACAAAAATTTGACAATTTCATGTTTTTCCTCTATATAACTAGGAGTCTGTAAATGGAGGGGCTGCTTCAGTGCTTATTTATATCGTTGATGACAATTTGGACATGTGTGAATTTCTTTCGTTTGTACTGGCCAACGAAGGTTACAGGGTACATGCATTCCCCTGTCCACTGGAAGCATTGGATCACATGAAAAGGAAAGAGCTTAAACCCACAGTGCTGGTCACCGATTATAATATGCCCAAACTGAATGGTTTTGAACTGCATCAGCAGGTCAGCGAGCTGGCTCCCGATGTTAAAACCATCGTCATCTCGGGGCGCTGTGTGCAAAGCCTGATTGGTAAACTGAATTTCCTACAAAAGCCATTCGCCCCCGAACATCTGCTCGAACTCATCAAAGCCGTCAGCTATTAAGCTTTAATCATCTGTCAGAACTCAAAGCATGATGATGTTATTCGACGGTAAAACCATCGGCGGCACGCCGCATACCCAATGGCCCTGTGCGGGTTGTTTCAATAACACCAAAGTCTTCCAGCTCAAGCAGAATATCATCGAGTAGCTCCACCTTGCCAGTGAACTCGACAATACTATGGCTATCACAATGATCATCGAGCATTTTGGCATCATGGGTTTCAATCAGTGCCAACAAAGCATCCCGCCGTTCAGTATTCGCCTGCACCTTCACGATCAACATGCCGCGTTCCAAATGCACTGCATGTGAAATATCTTCCACTTTAATGACTGGAATCAGCTTGTTCAGCTGCTTTTTAATTTGCTCAATAATGCGTTCATCACCGCGTGTGACCAGGGTCATGCGGCTGACGGTGTTATCTTGCAATGGTGCCACATTCAGTGTTTCAATATTATAACCACGGGCTGAAAACAAACCGGCCACACGGGTCAATACACCAAATTCATTTTCCACCAGAATCGTAATTGTATGTCTCATGACAACACCATCTCATTGATTGCAGCACCAGAAGGCACCATTGGAAATACATTTTCTTCTTTTGATATGGCCACATCGAGAATCACAAAACGATCGTCAGTATTCAGTGCTATTTGCAACGCAGCATCCAGCTCTTCGAGTTTATCCACCCGTAAACCGAGGCCACCATAAGCTTCGGCCAGTTTTACAAAATCAGGTAAGGAATCAAAATAGGAATTAGAATAACGCGATTCATAGAACATTTCCTGCCACTGACGCACCATGCCCATGTAACCATTATTAAGAATGATCACCACAACTGGCAAATTATACTGAAAGGCCATGGAGAATTCCTGACTACACATCTGAATCGATGAATCACCAGTAAATACCACCACCTTATCATCCGGTTTGGCCACTTGCGCACCGATACCGGCAGGCAAACCATAGCCCATTGTACCCAGGCCACCGGAAGTCAGCCAGCGATTGGGTTCACGAAAACCGTAATGCTGTGCCGTCCACATTTGATGCTGACCCACATCGGTCGCTACAATCGCATTGCCTTCGGTCAGTTCATGCACACGACGAATCACGGTCTGCGGTTTAATCGGGCCTTCAACAGGCTGGTCAAAGCCGAGCGAATCTTTTGCACGCCATTCGTCAATCTGATCCCACCACAGGCTCAGGGCTTCCTGATTCTGCTCAACCTGCTTACGCTCGATCTCATCCAATAACTGGCGCAGCACATGCCCCACATCACCAACAATCGGCACGTGAGCGTGAATATTCTTGGAGATCGAAGAAGGATCCACATCGATGTGGATGATTTTCGCATCCGGCGCAAAGGCTTCGAGGCGACCTGTCACCCGGTCATCAAAACGGGAGCCTACAGCAATCAATACATCACAATGCGATACCGCCATATTGGCTTCATATGTGCCATGCATACCCAGCATACCCACAAAATGTTCATCATCAAAGGCAATGCCACCCAAACCCATCAAGGTATTGGTGACCGGCATATTCAATCGATGCGATAACTCTTTCAGCAAGGCCGCGCCGCCAGCTGAATTAATCACACCGCCACCAGTGTACAGCATCGGTCGTTTGGCCTGTGTCATCAAGCGCACAGCTTTTTTGATTTGACCGGGATGGCCAAACACAACCGGCTGATAAGAGCGAATATTGACCTCTGCCGGCCAAATGAATTCACAGATATTATTGCTCACATCCTTGGGGATATCAACCAACACGGGGCCTGGACGACCGGTGGTGGCGATATGAAACGCCTGCCTGACCACCAAAGCCAGATCTTCGACCCGTTTCACCAAAAAATTATGTTTGGTAGCAGAGCGCGTCAGCCCAACCACATCAGCTTCCTGAAAGGCATCGTTACCAATCAAGCTGGTCGGCACCTGACCGGAAAAACAAACCGTTGGAATCGAATCGGAATAGGAATCGGCCAGGCCTGTCACAGCATTGGTTGCGCCAGGGCCTGATGTTACCAGTGCCACCCCACATTTTTTGGCCACGCGGGCATAACCATTGGCAGCATGCAAAGCACCCTGCTCATGGCGCACCAAATAATGTTTGAAATAATCCTGTTTAAAAATCGCATCATAGATCGGCAGCACTGCGCCACCGGGATAACCAAAGACGGTATCCACACCTTCACGTTTTAAACATTCTACTAAAATTTCTGCACCGGTTAATTTCATAGTCGATTCATTGCACTCTCAAAAGATTTTAAAAAGGCTGGGAAAACTGCACCCCACACCCCAAACGGTCA
>JAUZQK010000148.1 GCA_030951025.1 Mariprofundus sp.
GAGGGTTCGAGTCCCTTCATCCACCCCATGTCTATTTTATCTAAATCAATCGTTATCATATGGGTCGTTAGCTCAGTCGGTAGAGCAGCTGACTCTTAATCAGCGGGCCCGGGGTTCGGATCCCCGACGACCCACCATATATGAAGGACTTGCGGCGATGTCGTGAGTCCTTTTTTCGTTTTGGGCTAATGCGTTCAGGAATGATGACTAGACCGGCTAGGGTTTTTATTGTCTAAGAATTCTTTTAAGCTGTGGCATGGTAGTGGTGGAGGGGCTTGATGTTAGAGACAGTTGAGCGGCTGGTGTGTAAATATGGTGTGAATATGATCGCGGCTGCATTGATTATCGTGTTGGTTCCCGTGGTGATTATTGCGCATGCCGGGGTGTATGGTTTGTTGGAAAGGGCTCCATACCCTCAGTGGTATTTGATTGATGCCGGTCTGACCTTATTGGCTGGATTGCCGGTTGTTCTGTTGTTGTTGCATTATGCGGAGAAAATGAACAAGCAAAAGTTGGCGTTGTCGCAGGCTTTATCCAAGGTGAGGGAGCTTGAGGCGATTTTGCCGATGTGTGCAGGCTGTAAAAAGATCAGGGATCAGGATGGTTGTTGGCATGATGCTGATTATTATATTAGTGAAAATACCAATTCGCAGATCAGCCATGGTTTATGTGAATCGTGTGCCGATATTACATTGAAACAAGAAAACTTAAATTGAAAATAACTCCATCAGGATCACCAGAGGGGCTAAGACAATCGTTAGCGAAGCGAGCATGATTTGTATGCGTAACATGAATAATGTTGACAGTTTATTCTCCTGGATTGTTTCGTTGCGGCGCAGGCTATGGGGAAATAAGTCATGCTGATGTCATAAGCTGGAAATTATTTTGAATCCCCAGAATGGAATGGACATGGGTGATCCAGGCCATGGCTGCAGTCGGTATGGCAGAAATCTGTATGACGGCCTGTTTGGCGCTGACAGCTTTGTTCACATTGAATCAACACATCGAGCAAGTCGAATAGCTCTTGCATGTGATAAGGCTTGTTGAGTGAGTAACACAAATATGCCTCAATTGATGCATCGAGTTCCGAGCATGGGGTGCCTGAAACAATGACGGCCTTTTGGTAAGGGGATTTTTCTCGAACTGCCTTGATCAGCTGCAAACCTGTTTTTCCTGTCATCATATAATCAGACAGAATGGCGACAGGGGCGATGAATGCGGCTGAATTGAAATATTTTAGATAGGATTCGGCAGAATCAAATTGTTTGGTGTCATGGCCTTTGCTGGCAATGAGAGAGGATAGAATATCTCGCAATTCAGGCAGATCATCGACAATATGAAACAGCATCAATCACCTCCAGCATGAAATGAAGCTTATTGCCTTGCGTTCAACCAAATACTATATGCCTTTTTAGATAAAGACGCAAGCTATGTGTGTGTTTAAACTAAGGTTTTTCAGGGGGCTGTATGTCTTGAACATGATACAGCTTAATGCGATAGATCAATTTGATAAGCAGGATATAGCAAATATGCCTCAATTTCTGCTACACTAGCCCTCATGAACGATGTAGCTGATCATATCATTTCGCAACTTGCAGGTATTGCGCAGCAGTTGCCTGCCCATAAAAAGACAGAGCTATTGGCATTGTTAGCCTCGTGGCGGAAAGATGTGCGACAGGCAACACGTGAGTCTTATACTGAACTACTTAATTTCCAATCGAAAAATGGTAGCCATTATGGTCATGCCAGAGATGTGAGTAGTTCAGGGGTATTTATTGAAACCCCGGCCGAATTTGAGATCGGTGAATCAGTGAAGCTGGTGCTGACATTTATTTCAGCCCCGAATCCGATTAAATTAACCGGGATAGTTGTACGCATCGCTGACAATGGCATTGGACTGCATTTTGATTCTGTCAGCCAATCGCAGATTAGAGAAATGGATTCTATTATCTCCAAGCATGCGTTGATTTTGCGCCAGAGCAAATAAACCCTGCGCTCCAGTGTATGGGTGTGAGACTACCAGTGATCTTTTTTTAATCGGATATCGCTAAAGACAGTAAGCGCATCATGTTTCTCAAGCTGGTTTCTTTTGGCGTAGGCCAAACAAAAATCGTTATGCAATGGCCTTAACATAGGGTTGGTCGCGAGCTCCACAGCCATGCTGGATGGGATGGTTGGCTGTTGTTGCTGGCGACGCGCCTGATCGTTTTGAATGCGCTTGTTTAGGGCGTTGTTGTCGGGATCGATAGTCTGGGCAAAAGCGAGATTGGCGAGCGTGTATTCATGGGCGCAATAGATTTTACTGTTGCCATCGAGAGCTGCAAGTTGATCTAAGCTGTGCAGCATTTGAGCTGGCGTGCCTTCAAATAAACGACCACAACCGCCGCCAAACAGGGTATCTCCGCAAAACAGCGCATCATCGAGAACAAAAGCGATATGCCCGAGTGTATGCCCTGGCACATCGATGACTTGTATGTTGAGGCCGGCGATATCGGGTGGCTGTTGTTCGTT
This sequence comes from Mariprofundus sp., assembly GCA_030951025.1. Classification (GTDB taxonomy): domain Bacteria; phylum Pseudomonadota; class Zetaproteobacteria; order Mariprofundales; family Mariprofundaceae; genus Mariprofundus. Next base: position 2,512 of record JAUZQK010000148.1, read on the forward strand.
CACCTTAATATCGATGCCGGGTATGCGTTTGGCATCGTGTTGAGCGCCGACAATCAGGCAGTCGAAGGCTTGCTTGAGGCTGAGATTGCCATCGGTATGATCCCAATGGTGGTGTGTGTTGAATACATGCGTCAGCTTCTTGCCGAGTGTTTTGCAGGCGATCTTTACATCAACCGCTACGGCCGGATCGACCACTATCAGGGTATCTGATTTGTGTGCTTCGATCAGGTAGATATAGTTGTCCCTCAGCACAGCTAGCTGATGGACGGTGAAAGATTGATGCCGATAAGACCACATTCGGCCAGCTTAACGCAATAGGAGGTTCCATTCCATGTCTCATGGATCAACAAAGGCAGTATTAACGGCGATTGTTACCAATGCGCTGGTGACAGCAGCAAAATTTTTTGGCTTTGCGGTTTCAGGCTCCAGTGCTCTCTTGGCTGAGGCTGTGCATTCCTTGGCCGATACCGCCAATCAGGCGCTGCTGTATCTTGGTTTGCGCCGTTCGGCGCGTAAGGCTGATGCTGAGCATCAGTTTGGCTATGGGCAGGAACAGTATTTTTGGAATCTGGTGTCAGCTGTAACTATTTTCTTTTTGGGCTGT
>JAUZQK010000149.1 GCA_030951025.1 Mariprofundus sp.
GTGGTCTTGCCATGGTCGACGTGACCAATCGTACCAATGTTGACATGCGGCTTATTACGTTCGAACTTTTCCTTTGCCATGATTTACTCCTTAACCCTTAACTGCCGCGATGATTTCCAACGCGATGTTCTTAGGCACTTCTTCATAATGTTTAAACTGCATGGTGTATGTCGCACGACCCTGAGACATGGAGCGCACATTGGTCGAATAACCGAACATTTCGCTCAATGGCACTTCCGCTTCAATGACCTTGGCGTTGGAACGATCTTCCATACCCAACACACGGCCACGACGACGGTTCAAATCACCCACGATATCACCCATATAATCTTCTGGTGTTACCACTTCAACTTCCATCATTGGCTCGAGAATAACTGGAGAGGCTTGTTTACAACCAGCACGGAAGCCCATGGAGCCAGCCACTTTAAAGGCCATTTCATTGGAATCGACATCATGGTAAGAACCATCAACCACAGTAACCCTGATATCCACCATTGGATAGCCAGCCAGCACACCGTTGGCCATGGCTTCTTCAGCACCTTTACCAACCGCAGGGATATATTCACGTGGGATAGAACCACCGGAGATCTTATCAATAAACTCAAACCCGCCGCCAGCTTCCAACGGTTCAATTTCCAGCCAGCAATGACCGTACTGACCACGACCACCGGACTGACGTACAAATTTACCTTCCGACTTGGTCGCAGCACGAATGGTTTCACGGTATGCAACCTGAGGCTTACCAACATTGGCTTCAACACCAAATTCGCGACGCATACGATCAACCAGAATCTCCAGATGCAGCTCGCCCAAGCCGGAGATAATAGTTTGACCTGTTTCTTCATCAGTACGTACGCGGAACGAAGGATCTTCAGCCGCCAAACGACCGAGAGCAACACCCATTTTTTCCTGATCCACCTTGGTCTTCGGCTCAATTGCAACCGAGATCACTGGCTCAGGGAACTCCATACGCTCCAAGATAATTGGTGTATCGATATCACAAATCGTATCACCTGTTGTGGTTGATTTAAGCCCAACCGCAGCAGCAATATCGCCAGAACGCACTTCTTTAATTTCTGAACGCTCGTTGGCATGCATCTGCAAGATACGACCCAAACGCTCTTTCCTGCCCTTGGTCGAGTTAATCACATAAGAGCCTGCTTCAGCCACACCGGAATACACACGGAAGAAGGTCAGCGTACCTACAAATGGATCGGTCATCACTTTAAAAGCCAATGCAGCAAATGGTGCATCATCAGATGATGGACGTGAATCTTCTGCATCTGTATCCGGATGAACACCTTTAATCGCAGGCACATCAACTGGAGCCGGCATATAATCAACCACAGCATCCAACAGAGTCTGAACACCTTTATTCTTAAACGCAGTACCACACAAGACTGGAATCACGGAGATATCCAATACGCACTGGCGAATACATTTCTTTAATGCAGCTTGATCAATCTCTTCGCCTTCAAGATAGGCCATCATTAGATCTTCATCATGCACCAGAACCGCATCGAGCAATAATTCGCGACGCTCATCAGCCACTGCTTGCAGATCAGCCGGAATATCAACGACATCATACATCGAGCCCATGGCTTCATCTTTCCAGACGATGGCTTTCATAGAGACCAGATCAATCACACCCTGGAAATCTTCTTCAGCGCCGATTGGCACATTTAACGCAACAGCATTGTGACCCAGACGCTCACTGATTTCATCCACTACACGGAAGAATTCAGCACCGGTACGATCCATTTTGTTTACGAAAGCAATACGGGGAACGCCGTAACGATCAGCCTGTCGCCAAACTGTTTCAGATTGTGGCTGAACACCACCCACTGCACAGAATACGCCGACAGCGCCATCAAGCACACGCAACGAGCGCTCTACTTCAATGGTGAAATCCACATGGCCGGGGGTATCAATGATATTAACCTGATGGTCATCCCAAGTACAAGTTGTGGCAGCTGAAGTGATCGTGATGCCACGCTCCTGCTCCTGCTCCATCCAATCCATGGTAGCCGCGCCATCATGCACTTCACCAATCTTGTGACTCACACCTGTATAGAAAAGGATGCGCTCTGTTGTTGTTGTTTTACCAGCGTCAATATGAGCCATAATGCCGATATTGCGCACACGTTCTAACGGTGTCTTACGAGCCACGTCGTTTCTCCTTGGAATCCATCAAATTATAAAAGAACAGTTCTTTTAACTTTTCTTTGTCTTTCACATGTTACGGTTTTTCTCTTTCACTCTTTTAATCACTATCTATATCAAACAAACAAGCACTCAATCCAGCATCGACTCAAACCGAGCCGCAAACACTTACCAGCGGAAGTGAGAGAATGCTTTGTTGGCTTCAGCCATGCGATGTGTTTCATCACGCTTTTTATAAGCTGCACCACGTTCAGCAATGGCATCAGCCATCTCATTACCCAGACGCTCAGCCATGGTATGCTCTGAACGCTTGCGTGAATACTCAACCAACCAACGCACAGCCAATGACTGCTGACGACGATCAGACACTTCGATCGGCACTTGGTATGTTGCACCACCCACACGGCGAGATTTAACTTCAACCTGTGGGCGCACTGCTTCAAGTGCTTGATGCAGAATCGCAAGCGGTTCAACACCTGACTTCTGTGATGCAATATCCATAGCATCATAAACGATGGCCTCGGCAATATTCTTCTTACCGTCCAGCATCACTTTATTAACTACTGTAGAAACTCGTGTGTCACCAAACTTGGCATCCGGTACAATCGGACGACGGGTGACGGGACCTTTACGTGGCATATCTTAATTCCTCTTTACTTACTTAGGACGCTTGGCGCCATACTTCGAGCGAGCCTGCTTACGACCCTCAACACCCGTTGTATCCAATACACCACGCAGAATATGATAACGCACACCAGGCAAATCCTTCACACGACCACCGCGAATCAATACCACGGAATGTTCTTGCAATTTATGGCCTTCACCCGGAATGTAAGCAGTCACTTCCATACCATTGGTTAAGCGCACACGGGCAACTTTACGCAAAGCCGAGTTCGGCTTCTTGGGGGTGGTCGTATAAACACGCGTACATACACCACGACGCTGTGGGCAAGCCTGCAAAGCAGGGACTTTATTAATCTTGCGCTTATCCTTGCGCGGCTTGCGAATCAACTGATTGACTGTCGGCATTGTTATCTCATCTCCATTTACACTTCTCCAAACTGCTGCCAGATAGCAGCCCTTTCGAAGGGTCGCGAACCATAGTGTCGGCCTAGCATGCTGTCAACCGCTTTTGAAAAGTTAAGCACAATCATCTCCAAATACCAAAATAGCAGACTATTGGCCTTATAAATGCTAGGAAAAAGACTATAGTACTACTGCACACCTGGGAGAGGGGATTAGATTTCAAGCAATGACAAACAACAACCACTTAAAACTCATGACTCCTTTTGCCCGGCTATTTATACCCGTTGCCGCCGTTATATTGTTTTTCGCCATCTATCTCGATGACACACAGGCCAGCAACAAACAGCAGGCACTGATGAACAATGAACACCTGCGCATCAGTCAACAGCTGCAAACCATCCACCAGACCTTTGATAATATTATTGCCGATCTTGTCATTCTTTCAAAACATAATGATTTCGAACACATCTCAATCGCCAACATCAACCCTTCCAATCAACATGTGCAGGAGCTGGCTCAAGAGTTCAAACAATTTCATATCCATAAACCGCATTACGATCAAATTCGATTTCTCAATCTCAGCGGCATGGAGATAATTCGCACCAATCGCTTTAATTCTGACAACGGCAGCAGTATTGAGATCGTTGCACCCAACAAACTACAAAGCAAAAAACACCGGCCTTATTTCACCCAAACGGTTGGTTTGAGTAATCAAGAAGTACACATCTCCCCGATGGAATTAAACATCGAACACCGGAAAATTCAGCAACCGATCAAACCGACCATTCGCTTTTCAATACCGCTCTTTGATTCAAAGGGTGTTAAGTTCGGCATTCTCACCTTAAACTACAATGCCAGCAGCCTGTTTCAGCAATTAAAAGAAAGCGGACTCAAAGACGGTTTATATTTATCATTATTAAATAACCAAGGCTACTGGCTGGAAGATGCCGATACATCCAGAACCTGGGGCTTCATGTATACCGGCGGCTCAAACAACACCTTCAAACATCAACACCCTCAGTTATGGAAAACGATCAGCACCTCGCCTTCCGGCCAAATCATGCACCGCGATGGCCTGTTTACCTTTAGCCAGGTTCACCCGCTTGCCTCCATCAAAAAACGCTTAAACGACAACACACCCGCTGAATTATTATACCGTGCCATACCCAAGACTTACACCTGGATTCTCATTTCGCATATTCCAGCAGCTACAGTAGCAGCCATTATCCGACCATCAGCCACCATCTACAACATAGTCACTGCCTCATTGCTGGCAATCTGGTTTATTATTGCACTCATCCTGGTACAACAGCAGGCAGTAAAAAAAGACACTCAGCGCCAACTGGCAGAAAAAGACAGCCATATTCGTCATATCGTAGATGCAGCCATGAATGGCATCATCACCATCAACGAGCACGGCATCATTGAATCCTTCAATCCGGCTGCCGCTCAAATGTTTGGTTATGATCAAGATGAAGCCATTGGACAAAATATTGCCATGATTGTTTCATCAGCTGATGAAAAAACCCACGATGCTTACATTCAACGTTATATAGACACCAGAGAGGCGCATATTGTTGGCAAACCACGCGAAGTGATCGCCAAATGCAAAGACGGCCGCCTATTTCCCATCGAGTTGTTCGTTACCGCCAGACAAATTGACGATCACTGGTTATTTGTTGGCATCTTGCACGATATTAGCGAACGCAAAGCCATGCAGGCCAAGCTGATTGAACTGGCCACCACCGATGGATTAACCGGCCTATTCAACCGCGCCCATTTCAATGACAAGCTGAATGAAGAATTCAAACGCGCCAAACGCTACCAACAACACGCTTTATCCTTAATGATTCTCGATGCCGATCACTTCAAATCAGTGAATGATTATTACGGCCATCCAGCTGGAGATGCCTTACTGATTGCTATCGCTCGGATGGCACAGCAATGTGCCCGTGAAACCGATGTTGTGGCTCGTTATGGCGGTGAAGAGTTCGTGATTATTATGCCCGACAGCAATGCCAACGAAGCCTTACAACTGGCGGAACGCTTACGCAAAGCTATTGCAGAGCTTGAAATTGAATACGAAGGCAACAACATCAACAGAACTGTATCCATTGGCATCGCATGTCTGCAAGAGTCTGATAAGGACAGTGATATGTTACTCAGTCGCGCCGATCAGGCTCTCTACCACGCCAAAGAAAGCGGCCGCAACAAAGCCGTGCTCAATTAAACGTTTAATCCAGCGCCTGTAATATCGATTCACAAGCCTTTTTGGCATCATCAAACAACATCATGGTTTTAT
>JAUZQK010000015.1 GCA_030951025.1 Mariprofundus sp.
AGCGTTTAATAACTTTACCAATTCAGCCTTCAGTACAACGACCAATGCAACGACGCTGGCCGTTGTAGTGGCGGCGACGGGCGGTGGCGGAGGTTGTGCGCTTGATAACAAGACAACGCGAAAACCGTTTGACCCCTTGCTTCCTATGCTGCTCATGCTGTCGCTGTTGTGGCTATGCAATCAACGCTCAGGGCAGAACAGGGCTATAAAAGTTACAGGCTGACTGGCAGTTGAAACGTAAGCGTGAGCTTGAACTGTTTATGAAGGGTTCATCAAGCTGAACTGTGGCATGAATCCTGCTGATTCTACTGAAGGCTGTTGTTTATGAGCCGGAGGATGCATGACTCAACAAAGTGGTTCAGATGATCATGATGCGGAACATCAGGCTTTAGTAAGGGCGCTGGCGCAGTGTCCGGGTGGCTATTTCGCCGCCATGTTGCTGGCCGAATCAGTATTGCATGATATTGATGTCAAAAAGGCCATGCGCATTCAACAGAAACTAGGCAATCAAAAACTGCTTTCTACCATTCTTGTGGAACTCGGCATGCTCACCGAAGATGAACAGCGGCGCTTGATTCGTAAACATGGCAAGAGCTTTCGTATTGGTGAATTGATTTGTGAACTTGGTTATATCACCTTGGCTCAGCTGCAACTGGCGGAGCAAAAACTGGCCATCTCACCGGGTCAGCGCATGGGTGAAGTGATTCGTGAATTGGGGCTGATTGATGATCGGCAACTGGCACAGGCATTATCCGAACAACTCAGCTTGCCGCTGATTCACATCGATCTTGATACCGCTGACCGCAATCTGTTGCGCCGTTTTCCGATTAAATTTATGCGCATGCATTTAACCGTACCGTATGAAGCCAGCGATAGTAAGGTCTCGATTGCGACAGCCAATCCTTTAAATAATATTGCCATCGAAGAAATGGAGCGCCAGCTGAAAAAGAAAGCGGTGATTGCTATTGCGGCGGAAAGTGCGTTGTTATCGATGCTTGGAAAACTCGAAGCGGTGGGTGGGAAAGGCGAAGCCCATGATCAGGTGACTGAGGTGGTTGATAGTATTTTACTTGCCGCTATTCGTGAACATGCCAGTGATATTCATATTGAACCGATGGATTGCAAAACACGTATTCGTTTGCGTCTCGATGGTGTGTTGATTCATAAAATGGATTTGCCATCTGAATTGGCGCAACGTGTAACTGCTCGTATTAAGGTGTTGGCGGAAATGGATATTTCAGATAGTCGGCGCCATCAGGATGGTCGTTTTAGTCGGGAAGTGGGCAATATTGCAGCCGATTATCGTGTCTCTACTTATGTAACCATTTATGGTGAAAACGTAGTCATGCGTGTATTGCGCAGCACTGGCGGCCTGAAAAATATTGAACAAATCAGCATGAGCCGTGGTTTATTGGATCGCTTCAAACATGAAGCACTCGATGTGCCAACCGGTGTAATCATGATTACCGGGCCAACTGGCTCGGGTAAAACCACGACCCTGTATGCGGCCATTGATTACTTGAATCGTCCCACCACCAAGATTATTACGGTGGAGGATCCGGTGGAATACCTTGTGCCCGGCATTATTCAATGCTCGGTGGATAAAATAGCCGGACGCACTTTTGAGGAATCGCTTAAAGCGCTTGTGCGTCAGGATCCAGATATTATTGTACTTGGCGAAGTGCGCGATAAGAAATCTGCTCAGGTGGCTGTGCAGGCGGCGCTCACCGGTCATAAGGTGTTAACCACCTTTCACACTGAAGATTCAATCGGTGGCCTGTTGCGCCTGATTGATATGGGCATTGAAACCTTTTTGATTTCATCCACCGTTGTGAGCATTTTGGCACAACGCTTGATTCGTACCATTTGTCCCGATTGCAGGCAGGCTTATATGCCCAATAAACGCATCGCCAATATGATTGGTATTGATGATAACACCTTGCGCAATCATACCTTTTACCGTGGTACCGGTTGCGGCACTTGTTATGGCACCGGTTACCATGGCCGCACCGCCTTGCATGAGCTGCTGGTCATTAATGAAGATGTGCGTGAAGCGATTCTGGAACGCAAAACATCACAGGATGTGCGCCAGATCAGCTGTGAAAGTACCGATTTATTATCACTCATGGAAGATGGTTTGTATAAAGTGTTGCTCGGTTTAACCACGGTTGAAGAAGTCTACCGCATTGCTCCGCGCTCACCATCACACCGTAGTGTAGATCAAATTTATCAATTGATGGGGCATGAATCATGACAACAGATACATTTGAACTGGCGACGGAAATACGCCGTCGCTTTCGCGATGGAGATGCCCGCTTGCCCGTATTGCCGGAAGCGGTGATTGAAGTGCGCAAAATTGTTAATGATGCCGAAAAGGGCGCGATGGATATTGCCCGTGTGATTGGCTCCGATACCACCTTCTCAACCACGGTGCTGCGCATCGCCAACAGTGCCCGTTTTAAAACGGGTAGCTATGAAGTGCGCAATCTATCGATGGCCATTCAGCGCCTTGGTGGTCGCAGGACATTACAATTGATGACAGCGATTTCATCTCAATTGCATCTGGCTGTAAAAGATAAAACGCTGCAATCGCTGCTGCGCGAAAGCAGCAAACATTCTTTATTGGTGGCAGTGGCGGCTCAACATCTGGCCAAGCTGGTGGGCAGTGTTGATCCGGAAGAAGCCTTTATGGCCGGCATGATGTTTGATGTTGGGGTCTCGGCCATTGTATGCGCTGTGCCAGAAGAGCTGGCACGTTGCAGCCTGGAAGAAAATCATCATATTTTAAGCCAGTTACATCGGGAGATGGGTGGCCGTTTGCTGACCTATTGGGATATGCCCAATTCATTTATTTCGCTGGCCTCACATCACGGTGTTGAGTCGGATGACCGGCCACGCGAAAGTCTGATTGATCTGATTGATTCGGTGCAGTTTATGCTGGCCGACACCGGCCATACACCACCCTTCGATGAAGTCCCCGAAGGAGTCGATGCCTTGAATTACCCCCCCATGCAACGGCTGGGTTTAAATGAAACACATCTGGCAGCTGTTGAAATAGAGCTGGAAGATGGCTTTGAAGAGTTGCAGGGAATCTTCAGTTTGTAGTGTGACGATTGGATAGTAGAAAAGCTAAACCCAACGCGTTTTTGATTCTGTTGTTGCAGTGATCTGTCATTTCTAATACCAGCCGGATGCAGCAATGCTTGACCCTTGAGTATACTCCATGCTTTATTGTTCGCCCATGCAGATAGGTGAATTATCCAAACAGGCCGGAATATCGATTGATACCGTGCGTTATTACGAACAGCGCGGGCTGATTCCGGCAGCGCAGCGTTCATTATCCGGCTACCGGCAATATTCCGATCATGATAGCACACGCTTGAAGTTTATCGTGCAGGCCAAAGAACTGGGTTTCACGTTGGATGAAGTGGCTCAGTTGCTAGCTTTGCGCACTGATGGACGAGCCTGTGTTGAGGTGCGTGCGGTAGCTGAGGCCAAGGCCGATGAAATTGATCAGCGCATTCAGAAGCTGACCCGCATGCGTCAGGTCTTGCTGAGCTTGGCCGCGCAGTGTGAGCAAACATCCGATGCTGATCCATGCCCTATTCTGAAATCACTGGAAGATTTATCATGAATAATACTGTAGTGAAAAAACAACATACGCCGCTGATTGGCGCAATCATTGCAGGCACTCTGGCATCATCCTGCTGTATCGGACCATTGATTGTGCTGCTGCTGGGCTTGGGTTCAGCCTCAGCATTTATCGCCATGGAGCCGTATCGCCCCCTATTCGCGTTTATCACGCTGGCTTTGATTGGCTGGGCTGCCTGGCGAGATTGGCAAGATAAAAAAGTGTGCATCGCCAATGGCTGCCCTGCAAAGAAACCCATTTTACTTTGGATGTTGAGCGGAGTTGCGATCCTGCTGCTGATTTCACCATCCCTGCTACCTTACGTTGTTACATAAAAAAGGAGCTTTGTTCATGAATACAGCAATCATAAAACTGAGCCGTGGATCTGTCGTTCTGAATGTCATCATTGGCATTATTGCGCTTGCTGCCGTGGGCTGGCTTGTCATGGGCTGCCCCACATGCCATTAACCCGATAGGAGATAGCATGAAAACATCGTTGTTATTAAAAACAGGTGTCATTGGCATGGGGATTTCAGCCCTGTGCTGTTTTACGCCGGTGCTGGTCATTCTATTCGGAGCGGTTGGCCTGGCTGGCTGGGTTGGCCAGCTGGATGCTGTACTCATTCCGGCGCTGGTGGTGTTTACATTGCTGACGATTTACGCCTTTATGCGCCAAGATCGTGAGGCGAAACACGCAACCGATGAGGTGTAATCATGTCCTGCTGCTCTGAACCGATAGCGCAGAAAGGGCGGCTTACGTGTCCGGCATGTGGCCAACGCTGTTTGCCGGTGAGCAGGCAGACGATGTTACACCAGATTCAAGCACCGAAAAATCAGCAAATACATGCGGCCGATTATGCTTTTTGTGCCAACCGGACATGCAGCACGGGATATGTTTCGCTCCATAAGGTGATCCCGAAAAGCGAGTTAAGAGCTTTTCAGCCAGGCCAGCCAGCCATGCTTTGCCACTGTTTCGATATTTCCGAGGCAACCTATCGCACTGCATTGGGCGATGGCACGGCGGCAGCAATAAAAGCCTTTGTTATCCAACAGACAAAAGGAAGCCTATGTGCATGTGAATCCAGAAATCCATCCGGTCGCTGTTGTCTGGGCAGTTTTCAAAAGATGGAGAAAGCCCATGATTGATGACTTTTCCCGGCTTCACCATGATTGCTGAATCGATGATTACCTGTCCGGTCTGCGGCTACAGTAAACCAGAAACCATGCCAACCGATGCCTGCCAGTGGTTCTACGAATGTGAGCAATGCCACACCCTGCTCAAACCCAAAGCGGGTGATTGTTGCGTATTCTGTTCTTTCGGCGATGTGCCATGTCCGCCGATTCAGATGGGGAACGGAGGTTGCAGCTGATGCGCCTGCTTTTGTGGACGCTTGCGTTTACTGCCAGTCTGATCACATACGCAGCTGCTGCCATTGCCGGGCCGATTACATTCAATAGCGCCCTGCCAATCTCCAAAGGCGTGGGCATTCTGCGCTCACAAATCAAACTGGTTCGCAAGGCGGGTGATGCTACGGCGCTGAATCGGGATGTGACGGTCACAGCCGTGCCACTGGTGCTGGCTTATGGCGTGAGCCCTAAACTGGCGCTGTTTGGCG
>JAUZQK010000150.1 GCA_030951025.1 Mariprofundus sp.
CGGTGGTAACCAAGGATGTGCCTGCGGGTGCTAAAGTTGCAGGTGTCCCTGCTCGCCCCATTGGATAACTGATGTCATCTCTTGTTGCTGTTGTTGGCGATATTCAAAAAGGGCGTACGGGCGGGGAACAATACGATGCCAAGCTGGTACAGGCTGCGCAAGATGCAGGTTTGAAGGTTGTGCATCTGAATTGGCATCATAGTTTAGATAAGTGGTTGGCTTACCCTGTGGTGTGGCGTTTCCAGGGTTTATTGCGAACATGTGTATTAACTTGGCAGCTGTGGCGCACATCGGGTGATGTGTTGATTGATATTTGGGCAGCACCTTACCTTACCTTTTGGGTAAAACGAAGCCAACGGCATATTATTTTAATGGTGCACCATTTGCGTGGTGAATTGGAGGAAAATCCTGCTGTGCAACATGCAGAACAAATTCTTATCCAAGCAGCATCGCAAATTCTAACGGTAAGCCAGAGCAGCAAGCGACAAATTCAAGCCTTGCGTACAGGTGAAGTGCCGATTGCTATCATACCACCTGGTTTTGAACGCCCTAAAGTCAAAGAGATTAGCCATAAAGCAGCAACATCAGACATCGACTTCCTTTTTGTTGGGCATATCACCCAAGTGAAAGGTGTGCTGGATGTGATTATGGCAGCATCGAAGCTGCAAGTTGCCAACTGGAAGTTGCATATTGTTGGTGGCGCATCGGCAGAGCCTGAAACATGGAATCAAGCGCAATCCCTCATTCAAGCGCAGGATTTGCAATCGAAAATCACTTTATATGGGCGAGTGGAAGATGAAAAATTAGCGCATTTGTATGCTTCATCTGATGTGTTTGTGTTGCCGTCGTATTGGGAAGGTTATGGTATTGTGTTTTTAGAGGCGATGAGTTTGGGGTTGCCAGTGATTGCAACCACAGCAGGTGCAATTCCTGAAGTGGTAGCCCATAACCAAACAGGATTATTGGTTGAGGCGGGTGATGTGTCGGCATTAACGCAAGCCATGCAGACATTGATTGTGGATACGGATAAACGTCAGTTGTTTGCCTATCATGCCAAACAACATGCCGAGCAGGCAGAAGATTGGCAAGCGATTCAACAGCGTATGCAAATATGGTGGGAGAAGCTTTATGCTCAGTAAAATAAAACTATTTTTTATTCGTCGATTGATGAAAAAGCTAGCCAAAAAACATCAACCTCAGCCACTTCCAGATACGGTTGAAACCATTGCAGTTTGGCAGTTTGGTGGTTTAGGTGATATGTTATTAGCCACGCCTGTGTTACAAGCTTTAGGGAAAAGTTACCCCCAAGCCAAGATTCATATTTGGTGTTCTAATCCATCTTTTGCTGATTTTTTATTACGTTTGCCGCAAGTGGAAAGTGTGAATCCTTTTCCTGTTTATGATTTTGATACACGAACCCTTGAAAAGAAAAATGTACGACATGCTTTAAATACATGTGTTTCTGCCATGCAAGCGCAACAAGTGGACATGTTAATCAACTTGCACAGACCTAAGCTTTTGGATTGGTGGATGGTGGAGTGGCAGGCGATGAAACATTTGAAACCTGCATGTAGTATGGGGGTGCAGCCTGGTTGTATTCCCGTATCGTTGTTGGATTTTTCCATTGCTGAAGATGTGATTCCTACGCAACATTATACGCAAAGTTACCAACAGTTATTGGCAAAAGCAGGCATTGATTGTGATGGCAAAACATGCTTTTTGATTGAAGATGAAGCGCAAGCCAAAGCAGATGCGCTACTGCAAGGGTTAAGTCAGCCTTGGGTGTGCTTGCATATGGGTGGGCGACGTTTGGCATTAGAAGATAAAATGTGGCCTGTATCGAAGTTTATCGATTTGGCAAAAAAACTGGTTCAGGATGGTATCACACCTGTGTTGATTGGCGTGGAAGCAGAGCTTGACGCTGGGGAAAGATTGCTGCAAGAGGTTCCCCAAGCCTTAAACCTGATTGGCAAAACTGAATTGGGAGAAATGGCAGGGGTATTGGCAAAAGCAACATTATTGATTGGTCATGATTCAGGGCCATTTCATCTTGCTGTTGCTGTGCATACGCCTGTGGTGGTGATTTGCCCGCGTGAAGATGCAGAGCCTGAGTATTTAGCTTATGACCAAGATAGTGTGCAAGTGTTGAGTGGTGAAAATGCGCAAAGTATTCGCGTAGAGCAAGTGTATCAAACGGTTAAGGGTTTGCTTGAATGAAAGTGATGCTTATTGTCAATGAGTTTCCGCCTGAGAAAATTGCGGGTACTGCCATGGCAACACGCGCACTGGCGGAATATTTAAGTGCAAGCGGGCATGAGGTTTGTGTATTGGTGACTACGCCTTGCCCGCCTGAAAAACGTGCAGATATTACGCCACATGATTATCAACTGCATTGGTTTGAATTACGCCCGTTTCGTGGTTTAGGCTGGTTGTGGCGCTTGTATCAAACATGGCGACATGGTTCACATTTTCAGCCCGATGTGATTCAAGGGCAGGCAGTATCTTGTGGTCTGTTGGCAGGTATGGCAGGGCGATTATTGGGCGTGCCGAGTATATGTTACGCGCAGGGTTACGATGTGTATCAAGCCAGTTGGCTGCAAAAGAAAACGGAAATCCGTTGGGGTTGCGCCTTACCAACGCAGTGTTTGGCAGTCACCCAAGATTTAAGGCAAGCTATTTTAGAGATTGTTGATGTGGATATACAACGTATGCCACATGCGTTTAG
>JAUZQK010000151.1 GCA_030951025.1 Mariprofundus sp.
AGTGGCCTAAAATATCCTGATTTATCGTCACATAGTTGCCACTATGATTCTCAAAATCATGCTGTTTTTGACTCACTTCCCCACCTGCTCGCTACGATCACCCTAAGTCCGACAGACTCCTAGGAGTCTGTGAATAAAACTTGATTTTCCACATCTCATAAGTTATATTTTATATGCAACATATAAGCAGGAGGTTGATTGTGAATGCGATAATAAAAATATTTATTTTACTAAAAAGAAGAGAATGATGAAAGCTTATGGTAAGACGTTTTCGCCTGAACAAATTGATGCTCTGGTTGATTACATTCAATCCGTTCAATAAGCTTGTGTGAGGAAAAAGCTCAACATTGATGTTGGGATTCTTTGTGCCTATGAAAATATATCAGCGTTATTTGCATGGCATGCCAGTCTATCTGGTGCGGCATTATTGGTGGGCTTACCTGTGGCCGAAAGCGGTGTGGTTTTTTGATCATCAGATGATTATCAATGCTATTTTGTTTGGCCAGTATCAGAAGCTGATGAAAGCGACGTTAGCGAGATTACAGCATGCACCGCAGCAATGTGTATTGCAGTTAACCTGTGTGTATGGCTCATTAACACCAGCGTTGTTGCAGCAGTTGAAATCATCTGCCTTGCATATTACCGATGTCGCGACGGTGCAGTTGAGGCTGGCACAGAGTAAACAAAAGCATGGGCAAAGATTGTTGGCCACACGCATGAATGCTGAATCGCTGGCTTATAAATCGAATAGTTTCTCCACCATCGTATTGTTTTTCTTGTTGCATGAAATGCCGCATGAGGTGCGATGCCATACTTTATCGGAATGTATGCGCACATTAAAACCCGGCGGTTCATTGATCATGACGGAATATGGTGAGCTGCCTGTTAATCACTGGTTATATCGCTTTGCCGCTACACGTTGGATGATTACCTGGCTGGAACCATTTTTAGATGGTTTTTGGCATGAAGATATTGAATTATTGTTGAATGAATCAGGTCAACCGTTGGGCAAAAGGGTTGAGCGGGTTGCGCAGGAAAATATCTTTGCGGCATTTTATCGGGTAACGGAATTTAAAATAATACAGGGGTGCAAGCTTAAGCCTGCACCCCTGCATTCAGGTCACCTCATACCAAGAGGGGAGGGAGGAGATGGTGGTGACCCGAAATCGAATCCATACAAATGCAACGATCATGCACAACACACTCGCCATATTGCCTGCTCGGTTGATGTGTGAAATGCTCTTCATATGATCGTTGGCATGTATTCTAGCGATGAACCTGAAACGAAGCTGAACAGTGTTGCGTTATGCGCGGCCGGAGGGTGGATTGCCGGGAATGGTGATGCTCACCTGCAAACCATGCAGTGAGACAGAGCGGCAGATATTTATTTGACCTTCATAGGCCTGAACCATTTCATTGACGATGGATAAACCCAGGCCATGGCCAGCTTGATTTTCATCGGCTCGGCGGCCGCGTGTCAAGAGTTGCTCGAATTGATCCGGTTTTAAACCCGGGCCGTCATCTTCTACGACGATGAGCAGATCACCTGCGTCATTCTTTGCAATAGAGCAGCGCACGTTGGATTCACCCCACTTGCAGGCGTTTTCCAGTAAATTACCTAGAATCTCAAGCATATCTTCACGATCTGCCGCGATGGGGTGTTGATGATCAAGCTCCAGCTCAACGCTGATGGCGGGGAAGGCGCGTCGAAGCATCAGGATAATATCCTGCACATCACGCTGGACATCCTTCCACTGACCGCCGGGCATGGGGCCTGCAGTACGCGCCCGCACCAATTCACTTTCAATGCGCTCATGAATAAACTGAAGCTGTGCATCCAATTGTATTCTATCGTCGCTTTTGCTTTGGCGTTCGGCAATCTGGCGAGCGACGGCTAGCGGTGTTTTAAGA
This sequence comes from Mariprofundus sp., assembly GCA_030951025.1. Lineage (GTDB taxonomy): Bacteria > Pseudomonadota > Zetaproteobacteria > Mariprofundales > Mariprofundaceae > Mariprofundus. Next base: position 1,912 of record JAUZQK010000151.1, read on the forward strand.
TTGTGTGCCAAATCGCCGAGAGCATGGCGTGAACGCATTAAACGTTTGCGCATCAAAACAATCAATCGGTTCACTTCAGTCACCAGCGGGGTGATCTCTTCGGGGGTGGATGCAGTCACCAGTTCCAGTTCACCGCTATCCAACAGACTTAATTGCTCCCGTACACGGCGCAATGGCTTGAGACTGAAATTGATCAGCCAGCCTTGCAACACCAATAAAGCCAATACTGCAGCGGCGGCAAAGAGTAAAAAATGGCGTTGAAATGCGGCGCTGGATGATTCAATCAGCGAAATGTCTTCTGCGACTCGAATCTCAGCTGATCTACCATGCAGTTGTACGGTTCGGAATATCACCAGCAGGTGCTGTTGTTTGGGGCCGGTCACATTTTTAACTATCGCATCTATGGTGGCAGGCAGTTGTTCATCCCACAGTGATCGTGAACGTAGTTGTAGGCTGGAAAGATCTGGAGCGGAACGGTCAGGGTCGGAGCGGTCGAGGTCGGCAAAACCGGGGTCGAAAAAATCAATCTGGAAATAATGGCCTGAAAAGGGGCGCTGATAAATGACCGGGATAGCACTTGGATTTAGTGTCGGTATTGCATGTTCAGCGTCACTTGCAGTTGTTGACCATGTGATGGCGGAGAGGATTTGCTCCTGATCATGTTGCAAGCGCGATATGATATTATTTTCACTCAATATGACGACTTCATTGCTAATCATAAAGGACTGCACGATAAAAAATAAAATCAGGCTGGCAGCCAGACTGGTGGTGAGCCGCTGTTTGAGCGAGTTCATGAATCGGTCTCGCGTAAAACATCCGCATCAAGGAAATAACCTTGACCACGACGGGTGCGAATCACATTGCGGCATAGTTTTTTTCGTAAACGGCTGATATAGACTTCTATCACATTGCTTTCTTTTTCATCATTGAAATCATAAACATGTTCAACCAGATGACTGGCCGACATGATTTTGCCCGGATGAAGCAGCATATAACGCAACAAACGAAATTCGACACCGGTCAGTTCAATATCGCGCCAGTGATCCTGCTCTTGCCATTGTGCGATCTGGCGCTCTTCATTCACCCGCAAACAGCCGATGCGCAGCTCTTGGCCAGTTTGGGGCGATGCGCGTTTGAGCAGAGCCTGCAAACGCACCACCAGCTCTTCGACATGGAAGGGTTTGCTCAAATAATCATCGGCACCAGCTCTGAAGCCTTCGACTTTTTCATGCCATGCAGCACGCGCTGTTAAAATTAGTACAGGTGTGCTGATGCCGTTATTGCGCCATTGCTTGAGCACCTCCAGTCCGGAGATATCGGGCAAACCCAGATCCAGAATGATGATATCATAGGGTTCGCTCTGCCCCATGAAGGCAGCATCGCTACCGCTGTGGCTGCAATCCACCGCAAAACCACGCCGTGCGAGTTCTGTTGATAGCTCTTGGGATAAGGCTAATTCATCTTCGACGAGTAACAAACGCATCAATCCTGCTCCGCTTTTAGAATCTCTCCATTGCGGGCATTCACGTTGATTTGCCGGACAATATGATCAGCTCCCAAGACTTCTATTTCATAGATGATAAGGTTTTTTTCATCTTCCAGCTCGACATCCAGCAAGGTGCCCGGATAACGGCGTTCGACTTCGATTAGAATTTTCGACAAGGGGAGGATACTGTCGGTGCTGCGTAATTGGCGCACCCGATCCACATCATCGGCATAAGCTGCCTTGGCGACGCAGAACATGGCAAGGCAGGCGAACAAAAAAGCGATCTGTCGAAGCATCATGATGAACGGTTAATCCTCCCAGCGGCCAAAACCGGGAATACGAACTGCATCTTCATCGAAACTCCCTTTTTCGGCCATGCTATGGCAACTCAGGCAATTGGAGAAGGAGCGTACCTTGGCATTACCCACCACCATGCGGTTCGGAATTTCATGATGTTTACGTTTGAAGAAACCGGTTTCACTGATTCTTAGGGGGGTATCTACCGTTCGAATGGAGCGCAATATACTGCGGCTGAACCGGCTGGGTGATTGATCTGCAGCATTGTTTTGCAGATAACGTGTGATCACAGCTTGGGTATCATTATCCAATTCAGCATTTTCACCAAAATGATCTTCTAACGAGGTCATGATCTTGAGCCATGAACGCTCGGGCAAGAAACTGGCCGGATAGGCAAAGTGACAGGCGGAACATTCCGTTTGATAGGCCTTGTTGGTGAGCATGGGCACATTGCTGGTTTCATGCCAAAAACGATTGCCTTCACCACGCTCATGTTCCCAGCGTTCATCTTCATCGCTCCAGCTCAATGTGGTCATGGCGAGTGTTAAGCTACCGATTAGCAGCAACGCGCCCCAGATATGTTTTTTGTTCATATTATTCTCCTTATAATGAGAGCCACAGACAAAACTCGTGAGCGGCGATCAGCTTCCCCACGTTGGCCTGTTTCCGAGCTAAAATTCGATCCATGGAACCACCATGCATCTCATTCCAACCCAAAAACAGACTCAACGTGGGATTGCTGCTCATCCACCCAGAGTTTTGTCTGTGGCTCATGATTATTGCGATTGTAGAAAAGTGAGTAAATCACCCTTCTCCTGGGCTGTGCATTCGCGACCCCATGTCCATTTGCAATTGCGTTTGAACCATTTTTCTATTTTTTTGGAATCATTAAAGCGTTCCGGGTTCACACTCGGAGCCATGGGCTCAATCAACTTACCCGTGCGTAAATGCTGGCCTGTATGCTGTAATTGCGTGCTATGGCATGATCTACAGCTGACTGCCTTTCCCAGCTTGGCTTGAACATGTGATTGTTGCCACAATGCAGCCCCACGTGTGGCATCAAAGTCGGCAGCTCCAGTGGCACGGTAGTCAGCAAGTCGTTGTTGAATGACCTGTTCTGATGCCGAAGCTGTGTATATTGGTAAGACACATAAAACGCAGATGAGTAGATTTGTTATGTTCATGCATGAGACTCCTTGGTTTTTTTACCTGTGATCATCGCCATCACCAAATTGCGTCGCTGCAACAGGCTTTCGACCAGCACGCCAGCCAAATGAATGGCGACCAGCAGTTGTAGTATGCTGAAGCACCATAGGTGAATGTTTTGTAATAATAACTCTGTTTCAAATGATGCTGTGGCCGACCAGTTGGCAAACAGGCCGATGCCCATTTGCAAGCCCATCAAGGCCATGCCCGTGCCTGCGAGTATGATCAAACAAATGAGCAAGATAAAAATCATCACACTGCCGATGGGTGTGTGTGCGATATAATGACCTGCTTTAAGATGCAGTAGTTCGCGGGCATGTTGCCTGAGCGCCACGATGGAAGGATAAAAAGAATGGAACAAAGCGTGGCGATCACCGACCAGACCCCAGACAAGCCGAAAGAGAAGTAGTCCAGCCATAAGGGTGCCGGCAATGATATGCACACGGATGTCTTGCCCTTCTGACCACCAGGAGGCTGAGCATGCGATCACCAGCAGCCAATGAAAGCTGCGCAATACAGGATCCCATACGGTGAGTTGCTGCAGCGGTGTTGTTTTATTTTTCTGAAACATGGGCGCAGCATGATGGGTAAAGCTGAATTTAACCTGAATATTATTAAGGTGATAAGCTATAGGTGATGAGGTAAACAAGGCATAAGCTGTATTATAGATCATTCTTATAACCGACTAAAATACATGGTTGTTGCCAGATGACCACATTTCTATAATGCCTTTGTTTTTAAAACCACCCAGAAGGTTCTATGTTTTCTACACAAATAAATCGCCGCCAGTTTTTGACAGCAGGGCGCAATCAAGCTGTATCTCCGCTGCGCCCGCCGTGGTCAATCAATGAAGCGGATTTTCAAGATGCCTGCACCCGTTGTGGTGATTGTTTGTCGGCTTGTCCTGAAAACATATTGATTCGTGAAGGGGTGAATGGTTATCCCATCGTCGATTTCAAACGTGGTGAATGCACGTTTTGCACCGACTGTGTGAAAGCCTGCCCAAGCACTGCCCTGGCTGAGTCTGATGCGAGGCCATGGTTGTTGAAAGCGGTTGTTGGTAAATCTTGTTTGGCGAAACAGCAGGTGATTTGTACGACATGTGCCGAGCAATGTGAGTTGCGTGCGATTCGTTTTACGCCGCTTGCCGGTGCGATTGCGCAGCCGGAAATAAATTTAGATGTCTGTACCGGTTGTGGGGCTTGTGACGCACCATGCCCGGCTCAGGCCATAGAAATGCTGCGTTCCGAGGTGAGAGATGTGCAATAAGGTTCAAGATGAAGAGCTAGTGGGCTGCATTGTCGGTGCTGTGATGCAGTTGAAAGAGAACCGCAGTGAGGATGTGCGCCAACTGCTGGCTGGCTACGCGGCTGTTGAAATCCATGCTGAAGATGAGCAGTCACGGCTGGTGATTACCATGGAAGCGGCAAGCAGCAAGGCAGTGCTTAGATTAACGGAATCTATTCAGAATCTTGATGGGGTGTTGTCGGTGACACCGGTATATCAACATGATGAAGCCTATAAAAATGAACAACAATCGAAACATGAAGCAGAATCTGGAGGTTGGAAATGGCGCTAAGCCGTAGATCATTTATCAAATCAAGTGCAGCGACGGCTGCTGCTGCATCAATTAATATTAGCCTGCCGAGTGTGGTGCATGGCATGGATTTATTTGATGCCGAGAAAAATAAGATTCGCTGGGATAAAGCCCCGTGCCGTTTTTGTGGTGTGGGCTGTGGTGTGATGGTTGGCACAAAAGATAATCGTATAGTGGCCACCCAGGCTGATCCGAAAGCGGAAGTGAACAAGGGTATCAACTGCATCAAGGGTTATTTTTTGTCCAAAATCATGTATGGCAAGGATCGCTTGACCACGCCGTTGTTGCGTATGCGCGGTGGGCGCTACCATAAAGAGGGTGAGTTCACGCCCGTCTCATGGGATGTGGCGTTTGATATCATGGCCGAGAAATGGAAAAAAACGCTAAAAGAAAAAGGCCCTGAAGCGGTAGGTATGTTCGGCTCCGGTCAGTGGACGATTATGGAGGGTTATGCGGCCTCCAAGCTGATGAAAGCGGGTTTCCGCTCCAATAATATTGATCCGAATGCGCGCCATTGCATGGCTTCTGCGGTGGGTGCATTTATGCGCGCCTTTGGCTCGGATGAGCCGATGGGCTGTTATGATGATCTGGAACATGCCGATGCCTTTGTCTTGTGGGGCTCGAATATGGCCGAGATGCATCCGATTCTATGGACGCGCATCACCGATACCCGTTTAAGCAAGCCCGACTCCGAAGTGCATGTATTATCCACCTATGAACACCGCTGTTTTGATCTGGGTGATAATAATATGGTGTTCACCCCCCAAACAGACATGGTGATTTTGAACTATATCGCCAATTATATTATTGAAACCAAGGCTTATGATAAGCAGTTTCTGAAAAAACATGTGAATTTTAAAACCACCCTGACCGATATTGGTTATGGCCTCAGGCCGGAACATCCGTTGGAGAAAAAAGCTAAAAATGCTGGTAAGGGGAAGATGGCCGCTTCTTCTCTTAAAGAATTCGCCAAACTGGTGAAGCCATACACGCTGGAACATGCAGCCAAGTTATCCGGTGTACCCAAAGAAAACCTGTTGCGTTTGGCTAAATTGTATGCCGATCCGAACAAGAAGATCACATCCTTGTGGACGATGGGTTTCAACCAGCATACGCGTGGGGTGTGGACGAATGGTTTGTTGTACAACATCCATCTGTTGATGGGCAAGATTTCCGAACCGGGTAATAGTCCGTTTTCTCTGACCGGTCAGCCATCGGCCTGTGGTACGGCACGTGAAGTGGGTACATTCTCACACCGTTTGCCAGCTGATCTGGTGGTCAAGAAAAAAGCCCATCGTGATTTTGCTGAGCAGACATGGAAACTGCCTGAAGGCACCATTCCAGCTAAACCCGGCTATCACGCAGTGCAGCATAACCGCATGCTCAAAGATGGTGTGATCAATGCTTATTGGTCGATGTGCAATAATAATGTGCAGGCTGCAGCCAATATGAATGAGGAGACATTGCCCGGTTATCGCAATCCGGATAATTTTATCGTCGTGTCTGATCCATACCCAACGGTTTCTGCTATGGCGGCTGATTTGATTTTACCGACTGCGATGTGGGTAGAAAAAGAGGGCGCGTATGGCAATGCCGAGCGCCGTACACAGGCTTGGCGGCAGCAGGTGAAAGCGCCGGCAGGTGCGAAATCCGATTTATGGCAGCTGATGGAGTTCGCCAAACGTTTCAAGATAACCGATGTTTGGCCGGCTGATCTGATCGCTAAAATGCCGGAACACCGCAATAAAACCATGTACGATGTGCTCTACCGCAATGGCAATGTCGATAAATACCCAGCGCAGACAATCACCGATGATCGCGGCAATGAATATGCCAATGATGAAATGGATCATTTTGGTTTCTATGCGCAAAAGGGATTGTTTGAAG
>JAUZQK010000152.1 GCA_030951025.1 Mariprofundus sp.
CACGGAGATTCCGGCCGACGCACTGCCCCTGCTCGATCTGTCGAACGAGTTGCGCATCGTCGCGGACTCGGACGATGCGTTTTGCGTGAGCAGCATAGCGCTGTTGTGATGGCTTGTGACATTGAATGCAGCATAGCCGGCCAGAGCCAGAGCGATGATGGATATGTATAAGGAGGTGTGAGGTTTGCAATATGAGCCTTGCTTGCAGCTTGAAGGGCTCGTTTGATTTGATGGGCTGTGCTCTGTAGTGCTGGGTTGTGCGCTGTCGCTCATGATATTGACTCCTGTTGGTTTGATTCGGGATGGTTATTTGATTGCTTGAAGGCCTGATGATGCGCCATGCAGTTCAAGATGGCACGCAAGATATGTGTTTAGGCTGATGCGACTGTGATTTATCTCACTGTGCTAGCAGTGAGAAGGTTCGGCTGCCATGATTGGCGAAAGTAAATTGAATGGGGATAAAAGGTGAAGGTGAAGATGAATATTCAGCAACAGATGGCGCTGCTTAGCCGTGGAACATTGGAGATTTTACCTGCAGGTAGTCTTGAAGCAAAACTGAAACTGGCTGAGAAAGAAAATCGTCCTCTGCGTGTCAAAGCAGGCTTTGATCCCACTGCGCCTGATTTGCATCTGGGTCACACGGTATTGTTAGAGAAGCTCAGACAGTTTCAGCAATGTGGTCATCAGGTGATCTTTTTGATTGGTGATTTCACCGGCACGATTGGTGACCCGACCGGAAAAAATGAAACACGGCCACCGCTGACGGCCGATGAAGTATTGAAAAATGCGGAATCGTATAAACAGCAGGTGTTTAAAATCCTCGACCCGAAACAAACCGAAGTGCGTTTTAATTCCGAGTGGCTGGGCAAGTTATCTGCGGCTGATTTGATTCGTATCGCTGGCAAGGCCACGGTGGCGCGTATGCTGGAGCGTGATGATTTTGAGAAGCGCTATAAGGGTGGTCAATCCATCGCTATTCACGAGTTCTTGTACCCCTTGGTGCAGGGTTATGATTCGGTGGCACTCGATGCTGATGTGGAACTCGGCGGCAATGATCAGAAGTTTAATCTCTTGATGGGCCGTCAGTTGCAGGGTGCTTATGATCAGCCGCAACAGGTGATTCTGACCATGCCCTTGCTGGAAGGCCTCGATGGCGTAAATAAAATGTCCAAATCTCTGAATAACTATATCGGTGTGGTGGAACCGGCCAAGGATCAATTTGGTAAATTGATGAGTGCATCGGATGATTTGATGTTCAAGTATTATGAACTGCTCACCGATGTCGATCTGGATACGGTCAAAGCCATGCATCCGATGGAAGCCAAGAAACAATTGGCAGCGATGATTGTTGATCGTTTTCATGGTGATGGGGCAGGGCAGCAGGCACGCGCAGGCTTTGAAGCGCAGTTCACTAAAAAAGAAATCCCGGATGATGTGCCGGAAGCAAGCCTGGTGGCTGAAGAAGGCTCGTTATGGATTATCAAGGCACTGGCTCAAACAGGTTTAACCGCCTCCAATGGTGAGGGCATGCGTATGTTGAAACAAAATGCGCTGTCGATTGATGGTGAGAAAATCACCGATAAAGATTTACAGCTTAAGCCGGGTGGGCCTTATTTGATTAAGCTGGGCAAACGAAAATTTGTAAACTTGACTGTGGTGAGCTGAACCACAATACGACACAGATCATCGCGTTCACAGTTGATGATGACATGGATATTTAGGCTGATTGATGGGCTGTCGATTGATTAAGAGATTAAGCAACAGCCTGTTTATGCAGCGGTTTTATGGATGCAGGGCGAGAAAGGTGCCGCCATTGCGTTGGCTGACTTCGCGCATCAGGATGGAAAAGCGATTGGTGGTATATTGCGACATAAAACCGATGGCATGAATTTTGGCCAGCCGTTTCCCGGTGATGCGATTGCGGTTTAACTTATCAATACTATCAATCACCGGCCCGTAGGATGAGCCGGAATAATCATCACCGAAGATATAAATCGATAACGATCTGTTTGGCCTGGCGTATTTCTTTAAGGCCACTTCAAGCCCTTCAACCGGACTGCTGTTGGAGGCACTGCGCCATGATCTGAACATATTCATCACTGCCCGCCGCCGCTGTGGTGTGTCGGGAATCCATTTGCCGACATAACTGGAAATCAAATGAATGCCATTATCATTCATGATCTGGAAACCTTTTACCTTGGGATGAATCTTTAATACATTGATCAACTCACGCGATACTCGTGGCCAGATATTGAGCATACTGCCTGATGTATCGACGATAAAAATAATGTAATCACTATCGACCGGAATGCCGCCGACTTCGGCATCTCGTTTGTTGGATGAACTGGGGCGAATCGAAGCGCGTTGTAATGAGGATTCAACCAGTGATAAACCCTCGAGATCACCATCGAGTTTTTCCAGCTCATTCACCTTTGCACCGAGTTGCGTTTTGGTCGTTGCTTCTGATTGTTGAATCAGTCTGTTGATTTGCTTGAGGCTGGCCAGCTCCTGCTGCTTTTTCTGTAATGTGCGGGTCGATTGGGCGAGACTCTGTTCAGCCGTGATCACTTCTGCCAACATGTTTCTGGCATTATCAATATCCGGATCAATCGGGGCTTCGAGTGGCTTGGAGATTAGCACCAGCAATACCACCGCACCGAAGCCGCACGATACGATATCGAGAAAGGAGAGGCTGAATATCTCCAGATTAGCCCGACGTGGTCTCATGGCCAACTCATGGCAGGGCTAATCAGCAAGCCGCCTGTGGCAGCGCTCCATGCCCAGTATTCCGGAGCAGCCAGAGGGTCACCTTCGATCGGTAAGAGAATAACATTTACGATCAAACCGTTTTTGGGCGCAGTTTCATTGACACTCTGGCGAAACAATTTCACCCGGCAGGCACCGGAAATGGTATTGGATTTACCCAGTAGAGAATTGCACGATGAAAATGGATTCAGACTGGAATAACGTGCTGGCCCTGTGGTCGGCAGGCCATCGGTGATGACGTAAATATTTGTCGGACGCAGGGCGGCTACCTTTTGCAGACCGGCATAGAGGTTGGTTGAGCCGCTGGGTACCAGTTTATCCAGATCGTTATAAACCTGTTTGATGCTGTTGGCATCGCGAGCCTTGAGCCAGTTGGAGCCACCTAAGACATGCACACTTTGATTGTAGGCCAATACCGATAGCTGACTGGATTTTGGCGCACGGGCCAATAACCAGCGCACAATGCGTTTGGTGCGCTGCCATTTCGGGCCACGTTGCTTGTTGCTGGCTGAACTGTTCTTGCGTCGAATAATCTGGATCAGTGATTCATCGGTCATGGATGCGCTGCTATCGATCAGCAGGGCGATTTTGCGTCCTTCAACCTTGATGCCCATGATGTAGTTCTCTTCACCACCGCGATCATTTTTGACCACATCATCCGTTTTCGCTTTTGGGGCTTTTTTGATGTTATCCTTGACTGCCGATAACTGCATTTTTTTATTGTTGACGATGTCGCTTGTTTGTTTCATTTGATTGTTTAAGGCAGCGACGGTGGCTTGTTGCTGGCTCATTTTCGCCATTTCAGCCAGTGCATCGGCATCCAGTTTGCTGATGCTTTGCTGCAGTGCGGCATTTTGCGCCTGCAATTGATTGAGATCAGTTTGAAGTAGTTCGCTTTGATTCAGATCGGTTTCAGCGCTGGGTTGATCGACATTGTGTTTCAGAATCATAAAAACCAGAATAATCGCACCCAGGCCACAGGCCATGATATCAAGGAATGCAATATTAAATCCTTCGGGTTTACGGCGCAGTTTCAGTTTGAGGCCTACTGTTCAGAGATGCGTTTTAAGAGAAACTTTTCACAATAGGCTTGCGTATCGACCACCAGGCCATCTTGCAGGCGTTGCAGTTGATGAAATAACAACATCAATACGATGCTCACCAGCAGGGCGACAAAGGTAGAGTTAAACGCAACCCCCAGGCTATTGGTCATGCCGGCGATATCGCCAGCCAATGCCTGATCAGCCATGGACAAGGCCTCGCCAATGCCTCGAACTGTGCCGACAAAGCCGATTGAGGGGATCACCCAAATTAAGTATCGGATCATGGAATTTTCCGCTTCCTGACGAATGGCCAATGATTCGACGCTGGATTCGACCGCATCGGAAGTGTTCTGCACATCATTGGTAATCAGATAGCGTCGTAAACTGGCCATCAAGGTAACCACTAACGGTGTTTCACGGGTTTCAGCCGGTAGGGCGGTCAGGTTGGATAAGGCTGTTTTGAGGTCGCTGCCATTTTTTGCACTATCTTCGAGTAGATCGACATTAAATAAATAATGTTCTTTGAGAATAGCGAAACATTTGCTGAGAATTAAATAAACCGCCCAAACCATCAGAATCAGACAAATCTCCTGTTCGTAATCCTTCAATACCACCAGCATATCACGTGGTGCGGATTGACCGGCGATTTTGGCATGCGCAATAATCATTTCAGCCTGAGGTCTGATATAGCCGATATAGGAAAGGTGGACGCTGATGGCGCTGGCGATGAGTACCGCAATGCTCTTGATCATTTCAGACACTTAAATATCCACCGGAAAACTGGCTGAGGAATTGAGTTGAATCGATGGCTTGGCGGCATCAGCAATGCCTGCAGCAATGGCCAACAGGGCAAGCGCAAGCAGCATAAACATCATGCGGCGGCTCTTTGCAGGAGCGTGTTTTATTTCGGGCATGGATTCCTCCAGATGATGAAGCATTCAATATATCTGTAACTCTCTCTCTTGGATAACAGAATTAAAAGCATTTACCGCAGCGTCACCCCAGGGCGCTCTCTCTTGGCAAACGCAATTCACCTTGGCGCAAAGTCACGCAGAGGAAAGTCAAAGGCTGTAGGTGCAAAATCAAAGGCCAGGCTGTAAAAGATTTTGCTGGGCAGACATGCTCGATGTTTCGAATGATGAATATAGGCGCATGCCTTGCGGCAAAGCGAAAGCTGATAAGATGACTGCAACCCAGGACGCTTTCTTCTTGATGATAAGTTAACTATGATGGTCACATAACCTGAATAGAGCAAGAAAGTGAAAGTCCTTGTTTGCGTCTTAATATGCAATATTAAGGAACACAGGGCGTATACATAGGAGTAATACATGGACAATCAAGTACACGTATTACCAAGTTATGCAACTAAGGAAAGGAACTATGCCTAAGGTAAACCCATCAAGAGCTGCTAAACAAATAGGAGACTTTGGGGAAGCATTAGTTAATTACGATTTTATCCGAAAAGGATATGAGGTTGCTGTAGTTGATCATGTTGGTGCTGATTTAATATGTAGTAAAGATGGAACAGATGGAACAAAAAAAAGGTATGCTATTTCTGTTAAGACTCGTCGGTTCAAAAATGCGTCAGACGAAAGCCGAATGTACAATATCGAAAGTGCTCATTTGGATAAGTTGAGATACTTCTCCGATTCATTTGGGTTAGAGCCTTTATTTAGTTTGTTAGTATGCATTTCGGATGATAAAAAATTGATACTTTTTACTGTCAGAGTTGTAGACATCCCAAGCTGTTTTAGAAAAACAAAAGCAGGTTACTCATTCAGGTTTTCAGATAAGCATCTTGTAAGTCTAAAAAATGACCCCAACATTAGCATTTCATTATGGGAAAATGAAGTAATTGGTAATGATATATTTGCATAACAATCACATGCACTCGGACAGCAAAAAGCGCCGCTCGTTCCTCGCTCTGCTTTTTTCTGCCGGTGATGTGAAGCGTTATGTGCTTTCGCATCAGGAAAGATAGTGCTATCTGAAAAAGACAAAGAGTTCATTTCTAGATCAATGAAAATTGAAACGAAATCAATTTTCGATAAATTTAATGAACCAGAAGTTAGCGACCACAAAGAAGAATTAGAAATGGCTATATCGGTATTTCTTAAGGCTATCTATGACCAAAATGAATCGGGAGCAGTGCATGACATGTTCTCATGTGAAGATAGCCCTGCTGAATCACTTATAAACCGGTATGCATATGACTTGTCTGATAAGTTCTCTAAACAAGCAGTAAAAGAAGTATTGGATTCGCTGCGCCATGCATTTTGTTCTTTTGCTTTCGGCGGCTTACATCAACTCTATACGCGTCAAGAGAATGAGGCTTGGTATCCAAAGATTGTGCTTGATGAAGAATTGAAACCAAATGACATTGATACGCTTCC
>JAUZQK010000153.1 GCA_030951025.1 Mariprofundus sp.
GACTACAAGCTAGCAACAGAGAGTAGGCACAAAATATCCGAACTCAGCAGGGAGATATTATTTTCTAATATGCAACTCACGCGGATTTTACCATACAAGCCAGCATGGAAGATTTAAGCGCTAGCAACAAGCGGGATAAAGCCATGCAGTTGGTCATGGGTCAGAAGGCGCAATTGTCCGAGCAACTCGCTGCAATTATTGAACGGGCTGATATCGGCATTCTGATTCATAATGAAAAGGGTTTATTGTTTGCCAACCCCTATGTACTGGAACGCATGCAGGTTGCATCCTTTGATCAAATCAAGGGGCACAACGTGCTGGAATTTGTGCACCCGGATGACCATGCCGTCATCATCTCACAAATAGAACAAGTCGTTCAGCATGGTGCATCTTTTTACAGAGAGCCGTTTCGTCATATTAATCGTTCCGGCGATTGCCTCGAAATCGAACACACATCCATGCCCATTCATTATGAAGGTCAAATGGCTATTCTGGTCATTGCACTCGATATGACCGAACGCAATACACAAGATCGAGCCCTCAAACACATGCTGGAGATGAATAAAATATTGGCTCAGCGCGTGATGGGTATTCAAGAGCAGGAGCGCATCATGATTGCACGTAACCTGCATGATGATTCAGGCCAGTTGCTGACCGCCATCAGTGCCAATTTAATATCCATCAAGCCGCATATCACAGACCCTGACATACAGGCACGCATCACAGATACTGAACAGATGGTCGGGCAATTGTTTTCCACACTGCGTGTGACACTCGATAATCTGGATCCGACGCATATTGATGCCATCGGCCTGTCCGGGGCACTGCGCAATAATGCCGAGTTGTGGGCAAAACGTTACGCCATCACGGTAAATATAGATGCATGCGACTTGATGGATCATCTCAATACCGAGCTGGCCACATCCGTATTCCGTATTGCACAGGAAGCCATGACCAATATCGCCAAATATGCTGCTGCAGAGCATGTTTGGCTTCGCATGCACAAGCTCGAAACTGCGCTAGCATCGGTTGTTAGTCTGAGTATTCGGGATGATGGTTGTGGCTTTGATATACCCACTGCCGAAGGAAAAGGCTTCGGACTGCTCAATATGAAAGTACGTGCCGATCAGATAGGTGCGACACTGCGCATAGAGAGTGTTATTGATAAGGGCACCAGCATATATCTCGACCTTGCCTTAACAACGCCGGAGGATGCATGAATCAAGCCATAAGAATTCAACTGGTGGATGATCATGCACTGGTGCGCGCCGGCTTCAAATATGTCCTTGAAGGTAACCCGAAGATATCCGTTGTAGCTGAATCCAGTGATGGTAAAGCCGCTATTGCAGATTTTTCCAGCCGCAAGCCGGATCTGGTATTAATGGATATCTCCATGCCCGGCATGAGCGGCTTGGCGCTAATTCAACACCTGCTTACCCGTCAGCCTGATGCTAAAATCATTATCATCAGTATGTTGGGGGCTGATACTGCCAGCCGCGCCATGGCCGCTGGAGCCAAAGGATTTTTGGGTAAACAAGCAGCCGCCGCCGAGATGTTGCTTGCTGTGCAAACTGTCATGCAAGGTGAGTGTTATATTGATCGTGAAACAGCCCAGCACATGGCCATTGCCCAGATCCAGGGTAAGCATGAACCCTTACGATCCCTAACAGGGCGTGAATATGAAGTGTTTATTCATTTGGCCAAGGGGCTGAGTATTCAAGCCATTGCCGACACATGTTTTCTCAGCCCCAAAACAGTGCGCTCCCACAAAGCCAATATCATGCACAAATTACGTTTAAACAATACGGTTGAGTTTGTGCGTTTCGCCATCAAAGCAGGCATTATCGATAGCGGTTTAGAAACATAAAGCGCTGAAGCTCTGGCAATCATTTCAATCTGCGCAAGAGCAATACACATGCGCCGCCACCACTACCCGGCTGGGGTATGGCAGCGAGCATCAGATGTGCCAGGGGGCCTGAAGCAAGCCAGTGGTATACTGCCTCTTTCAACACCGCCTTTCCCCCTTCTGAATGCAAGCCGCGCCCGTGCACAATGCACAAGACACGAATTTGTTGGCTGAGCGCCTGCTGCACAGCATCATGCAAGAGGCTTAATGCAGCATCGCGTGTGTAACCATGCAGATCGATATTCAGCCCGATAGGCGGTGAACCACCAGCCAAGCGTTTAATGCTATCGCGAGATACGCCATCAGCCACCCATAACCACGCATCATCTGTGCCATGCAGGCGTTGATCTGTTGAGGCTGAACCCATGCGCGAATGCTTGGGCGAGGCATATTGTGATTTGTTCTTGTATTGAGCACGCTGTACTTTTGCTTTTTCAATGCGGACTTTAGCATTGTGTTGAATCGGTTTTACTTTATGCATGGCCTCGCTGAAGATATCGTGATCATCGGCATCGTCGTCCAACATCGCTGCTATTCAGGCCGCTCTGGCCGCGCCAACAATTGCAGCAACGCATGTTGAATATCCAATTGACCGCTAAGAATATGATGCACACTTTGCATCAATGGCAATTCCAGTTCCAACTTCTCCGCCATCAGTGCAACCGCCTGTGCGGTGCGCACACCTTCCACCACTTGCCCGATTTCCGCTTCAGCTGCGCTCAGGCTTTTACCCTGTGCGATTGCAATGCCAAAACGCCGGTTACGCGATAGGCTGCCGGTACAGGTAAGCACCAGATCACCGAGTCCGGACAAACCCATCATGGTTTCAGTACGGCCTCCGCTTGCAACCGTTAAGCGGGCAATTTCTGATAAACCACGCGTCACAGCAGCAGCCACCGAATTGTGCCCAAAACCCAATCCGTCAGCCATGCCTGCGGCAATCGCAATGACATTTTTTAATGCCCCGCCCATGGCCACACCAACCACATCATCACTGGGATAAATGCGAAAATTGGTATCATCAAAAAAACTGGCGGCTTGCTGAGCCAAATCCAGTGTTTGCGCTGCCATGGTAATGGCTGTGGGCTGATTCTGTGCAACTTCCATAGCGAATGAAGGGCCGGATAACAAAGCAATACGCGAGCGATCAATATACTGCGCCAGTATTTCATCATTGCGCATCAAATGTTCCGGATGCAGGCCTTTGCAGGCCGCTATGACTGGATAATCAGCCGCAGCCAATTGCGGCAAATAATCATCCATAGCGATGCACGGCAGGGCATAAACACAGGCATCGATAGTTGTAATGGCGGCATTCAAATCCGAGCTCAGATGAATATTATCCGGCAAACGAATGCCGGGTAGATAATCAGTATTTTCACGGCTTTGATTGATGCGGCGGACTTGCTGCTCATCGCGTGTATATAAAGATACCTGCCGCTTGCCAGAGCGCGCCAGCACCAAAGCCAGCGCCGTACCCCATGATCCAGCCCCCAGCACACAGACTTGTTCTATCGCTCCTGATCCTCTCAAACTGATCCCTCCCGGCTTCGACGCAACAACAAGGGTAAAAGCAGTAACATGCACATCAATAACAATGGCCAATCACCCCAGCGCACATAAGGTGTGATCACCTTAGAACGTGTGAAACTGCCTTTTAATACCGCAGGAATCCACCACTCCAGCTGTTCGGCCACCACACCATTCGGCTGAATAATAGCTGTGACACCGGTATTGGCCGCACGCAACACATAACGACCGGTCTCCACTGCACGCATGCGAGCTGCCTGAAAATGCTGCCATGCGGCAGGTGTATGACCATACCATGCATCATTGGTAACATTGACCAGCACCTCAGCACCGGCCAGTACCCGGCCACGTGCCTGTTCAGGAAATAGCGATTCATAACAAATCAGCGAGCCATAAGTAATGCCACGCATCTGCAATACACCCGCATCTGCAGCAGCTTTAAAATCAGCAATTTCAGGCACCAGCGTATGCAGGAATGGACTCCATGACGGCACATATTCGCCAAAGGGAACCAGATGATGTTTGCCCGTAAAGCTTAATCCAGACAAAGCCGGATCATGTGCAAACAAACCATTTTGAGCCGCACGCTGCTGTGTCGCCACAGCTTGATCCGAGACACCACCAGTCAGTTTCAGACCGCCATACAATAACGGAGTCTGCCAAGCTTGAATCTGTTCATTCAACCAGCGATTCCAGCCCGGCGCACGCTCAAGGAAAAAGGGAATCGCCGCTTCCGGCCAGATGATCAAATCGGCATCTGGCGCTGCTTGCTTCGATAAATCGCCATACCGATGCATGGTTTTACCTACAAATGCAGCATCCCACTTTTGATCTTGCGGGATATTACCCTGCACCAGTGCCACCGGCTGCACTGTGCCATCAGCAGGGAATGGTGCAGGAGCAAAGGCAAACAACAGCAGTGTCAGAACCAGCCCGAGACCGCCGATACGTTTGTGGGGTGAAAACAGTAAAACAAGTGATGCTGCCAACAGGGCTGGCAACATGGCCAGGCCATACACCCCGAACCAGGCCGCCCAGCCGATAGCCGGTGTATCGAGCAATACATTGCCCAACGCTGTCCACGGCAAGCCGGTTAAAATATTGCCACGCAACCATTCTTCAAATACAGCGGCGATGGGAAACACCAGCAACACCCAGGCCGAACGCCCCGCCAAACGCCACGTCAACCATGCCCACAGGGCAGGAAACAGCGCCAGCACAGCCCCGAGCAACAACACACAGAAGGCCGCCGCAATCCACGGCAAATGACCATAAATATGCAGCGTTGGAGCCACCCACCAGGCTCCGAAAGCAAACCATCCCAAACCAAAAAAGAAGCCGGTTAGCCATGGTGAACCCAGCCGAATCAAGCACAACCAGCCCGTTAATGCAGGAATCGCCAGCCAGACTTGATCGAAGGGTGAAAAGACGAACGGCATCAACGCTCCGAACATCAATGCCAGAACAGCCTGCAATTTACGACTCATGCCAATAACCCGTTTAAGACTGTTGCTCAGGTTGGATGCGCACCTTACTGATGCGGCGTGGATCCGCCTTGATCACCTGCACCTGTAAACCATCAATAGATAGCTGCTCGCCAGTTTGAGGAATGCGCCCCAAATGGGCAGTCAGCCATCCTCCGACAGTATCATAATCCCCATCGGGCAATTGCCGCCCCAATCCTTCAGCCAGTTCTTCAATATGCATGCGAGCCTGCACCATATAACTGCCATCACCGAGCGCATCGAGTTCACTGGCTTCCTGTTCACCATCTTCACCAATTTCGCCAATAATCTCGACCATCAAATCGGCCAGCGAAATCAGTCCGGCCGTACCACCATATTCATCGAGCACAATGGCAATGCGGCATGAATGTTCACGCATTTCAGATAACAGGCCGGAGATTTGTTCCAGTTCCAACACCCGCAAACACGGGTGCAATAATGTGGTAACGGCCGGATTTTCACCGGATAAACGTGCTTTCACGACTTCGCGCACATGCACCACACCCAGCACATGATCGATATCACCATCCATCACCGGCAAACGGGTCACACTGTGTTCGAGCATCACTTGCTCAATATCCGCCAGCGAATCCTGTACTTGAACAGCGTGAATTTCCGAACGTGGCACCATCACCTCGCGCACACGTGTATCATGAAAATCAATCAGCTGTTCCAGCATGGTACGCTGCGCATCCGATTGCACCGCTTCCGCCCGCCCCAAGATGGCCAACAACTCGGCATCATCACGGCCTGGGCGAATGCGCTCGATCAGCATCTGACGCATCTGCCCCATCCAGTTTTGCAATATACTCATGCTGTTTTTTCCATCATTCAGTTTTCACCTGTTCTATCTCCACTCACTCTATCTCCATCAACAGGGTATGGGTCATGCAAGCCCAAGCGTTGCATGGCTTGCTGCTCGAGCATTTGCATGCTGCGGGCATCGTTATCATCGATATGATCAAAACCGAGCAAGTGTAATGTGGCATGGATGATCAAATGCAGACAATGGGCATCGCTCGGCACATGCAACCGCGCCGCTTCGTGCAGCACAAATGGCACAGCCAAAGCGATATCACCCAAGGGTTCAGACAAATCAACCGGTGCGCTCTGCATCGGAAACGACAACACATCGGTCACTTTATCCTGATCACGCCATTGCAGATTTAAAGCATTAACCGATGTATCACTGGCAAAACGCACACATAGTTCGATATCCTGAGCTGTAAAACCTGCACTCACACAGGCTGCGCTGACTGCCGCTTCGATATGTTCGGGCATGGTAAAATGAACGTCGGATTGATCAGGAGCCCCCCCCACAAGACCATCATCCATCACGATATCAATCATGTTTAGAGCCTGCTTCCCGCTCTTCGTAAGCATTCACAATCTGCTCAACCAACTGGTGACGCACCACATCTTTGCTGCTTAAACGGCAGATGGCGATATCACCAACCTGATCCAGTACATGCAGCGCATGCAATAAACCACTCTGCTGATGACGCGGCAAATCAATCTGGGTGACATCACCGGTAACCACCATGCGGGCTCCAAAACCCAAACGGGTAAGAAACATCTTCATTTGTTCACGGGTGGTGTTTTGTGCTTCATCGAGAATAACAAACGCATCGTTCAGCGTGCGCCCGCGCATATAGGCCAACGGCGCAACTTCAATGCGGCTTTGCTCAAGCAGCGTGTTCATCTTTTCCACGCCCAGCATATCGGACATCGCATCATACAAAGGCCGCAAATAAGGATCGATTTTCTGCTGTAAATCACCCGGCAAAAAACCCAGACGTTCACCCGCTTCAACCGCCGGACGGGTAAGAATGATACGCTCCACCTGATTGCTGTTCATCGCCGCAATCGCTGCTGCAACAGCCAGATATGTTTTGCCGGAACCGGCAGGGCCTACTGCGAGTGTGAGTGTTTTCTCTTGCATGGCTTTGAGGTACATGCGCTGGTTCGGTGTTTTGCCACTGATACGACGACGACCTGCAACCAGCACATCGTGATTGGCTATTGTTTTATCACTGTTGTTGCCGCTGCCATCAGCGCGATCCTCGGCATCGACATGGCCAGCAGCATCGTCGCGCAGCACTCCCTCAACATCCACATCTCTCAACTCGCCAGCATGCTGTGATGATTGCTGCAACAAGCGATGCATGGCTTGTCTGGCTGCAGAGGCACGTTTGCCCTCGATATTCCAATCGCCGGGCTGACCCAAAAAACGCACATTGAAAAACTGTTCAACCCGATTCAACACCCAGTTGTTGGCACCACACAAATTACGCAAGGATGTGGGATTCAAACGCTCCAAACGCAACGCAATATTCATTTAATCACCTGCCAATATCAGTTCACCACGCAACGACTGGCCATAAGCTTCGGTAATGCGTACTGGCATAATTTGACCCACCTGACGCGGATTACCTTTGAAATGTACAATTTTGAAATCAGCCGTACGGCCTTGCATATCACCCGCTTCACGGCTGTCTTTTTCAACCAGCACCTGCAAAGTCTTACCGAGTTGTCGCTGCATGGCCTGACGAGTCTGCTCACGCATCAGACTCAATAATTGCTGTAAGCGCGCATCTTTCACCGCCAAAGGCACATCATCCTCCGCTTTACCTGCTGGTGTACCAGGGCGGGGACTGTATTTAAAACAATAGGCCGAGTCATACACTACACGCCGCACCAGATCGAGTGTCTGCTCAAAATCCGCATCCGTTTCACCCGGATAACCGACAATAAAATCAGATGACAAGGCCAAATCAGGGCAATGCTGACGCAGCGCATCAATCAGCTGCAAATAATGTTCACGATCATGGCCGCGATGCATGGCTTTTAATAATGCATCCGCACCACTTTGAATGGGCAGATGTAAATATGGCATCAGTTGCGGAATCTCACCAAAAGCGACACATAGTTCCGCAGTCATTTCCATCGGATGACTGGTCGAAAAACGCAGTCGCTTCAAACCTTCAAGCTCCGCCACCGCATACAACAACATGGTGAAATCCCATTCTTCACCATCAGGCCCCATACCGCGATAACCATTCACATTTTGCCCCAACAGGCTGATTTCCAGCGTGGCACCGGCCAGCAACTGCCGGCATTCATCCAGGATATCCGTCACTGGCCGCGATAGTTCAGGCCCGCGTGTATAAGGCACAACACAGAAGGTGCAGAATTTATCGCAGCCTTCCATGATGGTCACACAATCGGCAATGCCATGGCTCTCCGCCTTGGGCAGATGATCAAACTTCTCGATTTCCGGCATATCGATTTCAGTGACTTTGACCCGTTCACGGCGAATTTTTTTGACCATCTCCGGCAAGCGGTGATAGGTCTGTGGGCCAAACACAATATCAACATAAGGTGCACGTTTTTGAATGCGTTCGCCTTCCTGCTGGCCGACACAGCCGCCCACACCGATAATCATATCGGGGCGTTTATCTTTCAGTTTTTTATAACGCCCCAACTCAGAATAGACTTTTTCTTCTGCCTTTTCACGCACCGAGCAGGTATTCATCAAAATCACATCGGCATCAGCCGGCTGCCCCACCAGCCGCAGGCCATAAGCCTCTTTCATCATATCGGCCATGCGTGATGAATCGTATTCATTCATCTGGCAGCCGTAAGTTTTAATAAACAGGGTATCGAGGTTTCTCGCAGTCTTAGGTTGTTTTTTCATAGGATGACGCACGCTAAATGGCTCAATCCATGCAAGCAAGATTCATGCAGGCATCGATGCGGTGGCTGCTTGCCAGCGCCCCATCATCACCCGGTTCTCATCGCACGATGGCCGGAGACTTGCTGATGCTCTCAATATAAGTCCTGTGTGTTCGTTTTTATGTTATTTCACATTGGCATCTATGGAGGTGAATGTGTCCTGGTTCAGTGATTTTTTTGGTAAATTATTTGCTCATAAACAGGAGCACGCCAAGCCACAACGCCCGTCAAAACGCCTATCGCAACAGCACAATCCCCCCCACAAAAAGCAACCAACTGCCCGAACTGCAAGCGATATCAAATTGATTTACCCGGATCACACACTCGGCGCATTGCTCAAACACAGTCCGATGCCCACACCCGGCATGCACAGCTACGATGTCAATCATCCACCCGCGCTGGATCAAAAAGCACGCGAGCATTTACAAAGCCACATCAATCAAATTCCACCCATGCCAGAAATTTGGCATCGGGTGCAGGAAATCCTACAACAGGATGACGCTTCTGCCTCCGATCTGGGGCAATGTGTGGCGCAAGATCCGGTGTTAACCGCCCAGATTTTGAAAGTCTGCAATGCCTCCGCCTATGCCAGCAGTAGCGGCAGTGAAATAAGTAATATTCCTTTGGCTATTGCCAGACTCGGCCTCGATGAAGCCAGCAGCATCATTTTTCAATGTCTGGCTCCAGACATGGGCAACAGCCCCCAGCGTAAAATTGAAATTCGGCATATCTGGTTTCATGCCCAGGCGATTGCCATGTTATCACGCATTCTGGCCGAATCCGCCCGTCAGGTCAGTCGCCATGAGGCCACCTTGATCGGTATATTGCATGATATTGGCAAGCTGGTGATCCTGCACATCGAATCGGAACAACAGTTAAACACACTCCAAGATGCAATCGATCAGGGCACTCCATCGCTAGCGGCCGAGTATGAAACGCTGGGTTACACCCATATCGATGCAGGCATGATGCTGGCCTTGCACTGGCGTTTACCCAAGCATGTACAACAGTCTATTTCTTTTCATCATCATCCGGCGATCATGAAAGCCCACCACCTGCCAGAAGACATACAGCATGCCATGTTAGTCCTGCATGTAGCTCATCTGATCGTGCAATATGATTTTAACCCCTCTGATGCAGGCGCAAAAGAACCGGCTACGGGTGGTCAAACATCCACCTGGCATCACCATCAGCGCAGCTGTTTGCATGATACACTGCGATTCGTACAACAGGAAATGGGCATCTCACTCGAAAGCGAAGCCTTTCACGCACAGTTACAAGCTGAAATTGCTCGTTTAAAATTATCATTCCCGGATTTGTTCGCGCCCACATAAATACCGCCGAGACGCATCATCAGCCAGCCTCAAGCCAATGGGCTACCCGGTCGTTGCCAGGGTATTTTTTCATGTGATTCAATGGCGATACGCATCACCAGGCCAAGCGCTGCCAGCATCGTGACCAAGGCCGAACCACCATAACTGATAAAGGGCAGCGGCAGCCCCACCACAGGGAAAATGCCCGATACCATGCCTATATTAACCGTAATATAGAGTGTGAATATCGATGCAATGCCGATACATAACATCGAACCGAAACGATTATGGGCGCGCTGGCCGATCATCAAAATACGTGAGATTAAAAAAGCATACAAACCCAGTAAAAACAACACGCTGATCAAACCACCCTCTTCTGCCAATACCGAAAAAATAAAATCGGTATGTTGCTCAGGTAAAAAGTGCAACCGAGCCTGAGTACCCTGCAAAAAACCTTTGCCCATCAGGCCTCCTGAGCCAATCGCAATGGTCGATTGAATGACATGGTAGCCTGCGCCGAGTGGATCAGACTGCGGGTCCAGCAGGGTAAGCACACGCTGCTTTTGATAACCATGCATAAAATGCCACAACACCGGCAATGAAGCGATGCCCGCCACCACAGCGAAGCCAAACAGACGCCAGGGTAAACCTGCCGCAATCAACAAAGCGACCATGGCAAACAATAATACCAGCGTCGTACCCAGATCAGGCTGATTGAGAATCAATGCAGCAGGCACAACCACCAACAACAATGGAACCCCGATATTGATCCAGCCCCGTGCTTCTCGCGTGGCAAACCAGCTGGCCAAGACAAACATCAGTGCCCATTTAATAATTTCAGAGGGCTGTATATTGGCCACCCCCAGATCCAGCCAGCGGCGCGCACCCATATGAACATCGCCAATCAAGGGCACCAACATCAACAACAACAAACCCACCGCATACATCGGCCAGCACACCAGCCCCAATAGCCTCAATGGCACAAAACAAAGCACCACGAAACCGGCCAAACCCGCCGCCCAGAAAATCGCCTGCTTGTACCACAAGCCCATATCACCCTGATAAACAGCGGCATAGAGCACACACATGCCGAGCCCAGCCAAGCTGAACAAACAGGCAAGCAAAGCCCAATCCAGTGGCAACAAAGCACGCTTCATCAGTTTAACCCCTTATTATTCACAGCCAGCGCCGCAGCCTGCCGTTCAGCCATCACCTGAATCACCGCCGCTGCCACCGGTGCCGCATCACTGCCGCCATGACCCCCATGTTCAACAAATACCGCAATGGCGATTTGAGGATTCTCATACGGGGCATAACCCATAAACCAGGCATGATCCTTGTGGTGCCTGAGCACCTCGGCATTACTGAGTTTATTTTTTTTATTTTTGGATAATTTCACCACTTGTGCCGTGCCTGTTTTGCCCGCCGCCGTCCATAAGGACGCACCCAAGGCTCTGTGCGCCGTACCCTTGGGACTCTTTACCACATCACGCATCGCCGTTTGAATGCGTAATAAATGCTCAGGCTTCACATCCACCTGACGCAGCACTTGCGCAGCTTGTTTGGCCAATAACTGTGGTTTCAGAATAGATCCACCATTGGCAATGGCCGCAGCCAAGCGGGCGATTTGCAAAGGAGTCGTGGTCAACGCGCCCTGGCCAATGCCGGTAATCATGGTTTCACCACGAAACCACTTTTTACGTTTGCTGTGTGAATCCTTGATGGCCGCCATCATGTACGGACTCTGAGTAGGAATCACACCGCGTGATTCCGGCGCTAAATCAATACCTGTTTTCTCACCGAGACCCCATTCATGTGCCGCAGCAGAGATCTCCCCCATACCCAGTTGGTCAGCCAGTTTATAGAAATACACATCACACGATTGCACAATAGCATCGTGCAGCGACACTTTACCATGCCCTCTACGCTTCCAGCAATGTAATCTGCGATCAGAAAACTCCACATAACCAGGGCAAAAGGTTGAGCCGTCGGCCAAATGCGCCCCTTGCTGCAAACCCGCCAGCCCCGTCACCAGCTTGAATGTTGAAGCCGGTGGATAAGCCGCCTGCGTGGCTCGATTCAATAAAGGTTTTTCAGGGTTATTCAGCCATGCCTGCCATTGTGCTGATTCAAGCCCGGTAATAAATTGATTGGTGTCATAACCCGGTTTACTCAACATCGTCAAGACAGCTCCGCTATGCACATCCATCACTACCACCGCGCCCGTACGATCTCCAAGCGCATCAGATGCGGCCTGTTGAAGCTCGGTATCGAGTGCCAGCTGAATGGTTTGCCCCATCACAGGTGGTGTTCGGTTCAGCACCGCAATGCGCCTGCCATGCGCATCCACCTCTTCACGCTGATGCCCCAGCCTACCATGCAACGATGATTCAAAGGATCTTTCGATTCCGGTGCGGCCAATAAATTCAGATGGTAAATAACCGGCTTTCACATCGGCACGGTTGGCCAGCGAAAGATAACCAATCACATGCGATGTCAGCTCAGAAAAGGGATATTGCCTATAACTGCCAGCCTGCACATCAATGCCGGGAAAATGATGCAGTCTCGCCGCCAGCGGAGACACATCTCCCCATTGCAGCTTATCATCCAACAAGACCGAACGATCCGGCCGGGTACGTTTGATTCTCCGACCAATCAGCTTTATTTTCTTATCCGACCAATGCAGCAATATCGCCAAGCGATGCAATGTTTCTGGTAAATTATCGACCCGCTCCGGAATCAATGACACAATATAATCGATGCGATTAACGGCCAAGCCTTTGCCCAGTGCATCAATGATTTCGCCACGCACAGGCAACACAGGCACAATATTCAAACGGTTTTGATCCGCCTGTAATTTGTATTTATCGTGTTCAAACCATTGCAACTGCATCACTTGAAACAGCAATAAGCCCATAAACAACGGCGTTGCAGCAAAAAAGAAAAGCATGCGCACATCAAAGCGCTGGCGAATTTCAAGCTGCTTGTTGCTCATATTGCCTCGTTAACACATGCCAGACCGGCACACATAGGCATAGTGTTAAGAACCATGCCTGCAGACTCCAGCCCAAAAGCGGCAACACCGCCAGCACCACCAGCATCAACACGACCCGTTGCGGCAAACCTGCACCCAAATGTTGATCCAGATAAATCATAGCCAATGGCATGAGCGCCATGATGATCAGCATCGGCCCCAGCGACCAGTACAGCACCAGATCATGAATCAAGACAAACGGCAGCACCCAAATCCAATTGTGGCGATGTGCCAACAGACTGGCCAACAATAGCGCCAGCGCCCAGTCCGGCTGACTCATCGTGTTGGAGAATGCCAGATTTAAACTGATACCGAACAGTGCAAGTACGGGGATGATGATGTTTATGATCATGGTTTAGATGGTCGCTGGTCGGCTAAATGTTCCGGTAAATGGCCAGCCTGCATATCACGCGCAGCCGGCACAACAGCAGCATCGCTTATATCTGAAAAAGGCTGCGTGGCATGCAGCTGCGATGCCACAGCCAGCCAGCTATCGCGCTGCCAATGTGCAACCGGTTTAGCCGACACTTTAACAAACAGCTGACCGGGGATTGGCTCTACACGGGTAATCAAGGCCACTGCAATACCGGCTGGAAACAAGCCGCCTGCACCACTGGTATAAAGCACTTGCCCCGGCTGTGCCGCCACATCGAGAGGCACAAAATCAATTGACAGACTACCGCCCTGGCCGCGTGATAATGCCGCCAACGCCGTACCCGGAATGGTTACCGGCACAGATAGCGATGCATCAAAAATAGTGCGAATGGTGGCATGGTTGCTGGATGTATTATCGACGACACCCACCAACCCCTGACTCGATACAATGACATCATCCCTGGAAACATCCGCCACCTGCAACAGTAGGCGCTGACTCATCGGATCGGGACTGCGCCCACGCACCTTGGCGGCATGCCAGCGGTAACCGATAATATTAGATATTTCCAGAATTTTGCGCAGCTGACGATTTTCTTCGCGCAGACTATTCACTTCCTGAATAACCATGGCCTGATCCTGGGCTTTTTTCTCCGAAGTCAGATAAAGCTGTTGCAACTTTTGGCGTTCCACAAACCACAAATCTAGCGACTGCCACCATTGCACCGGTGCATGTAGCACTTCCAAAGCCGGCCACATGCTCAACATTGCAGCCGAACCGCCAAACAAACGAAACACAGCCAACAAAGCAATCAGCACAAGCGCGCTCAGCCACATATGATGGCGACGTTCTGTGAAAATCATAAGGTTTTACTCAACAGCTTGGGTAATCTATTCTCAAAGCTACCCACTATTCCTCGAAGAGAACGCCTCGCATGCTATCGAGCTCTTCCAATACGAGGCCACTACCCAACACCACACACTGAAGTGGGTTTTCAGCAATGGTGACAGGCAAGCCAGTTTCTTCCCGCAACAATTGATCCAAGCCCACCAACATCGCGCCGCCACCAGTCAAGACGATTCCTTTATCAACAATATCAGCAGCCAATTCAGGTGGTGTGCGTTCCAGACAAACCTTAACACCTTCAATAATGGCATTGACCGATTCAGTTAGGGCTTCAAGGATTTCAGAATCATCGAGCAATAAATTCTTCGGCACGCCATTAATCAAGTCGCGCCCCTTCACTTCCATTTCGCGGCGTGTTTCCTGTGGAAAAGCACTGCCCAAGTTTATTTTAATTCTTTCAGCCGTTGGCGATCCCACCAACAGACTATATTTACGACGCAGATGATTGATGATGGCTTCATCCATTTTATCGCCACCCACACGCACAGAGCGTGAATACACGATACCACCATAAGAAATGACCGCGATTTCACTGGTGCCACCACCAATATCCACCACCATCGAGCCTGATGCTTCGGTCACCGGCAAACCTGCACCCACAGCTGCCGCCATCGGTTCTTCAATCAGATACACTTCACGTGCACCGGCCGATAATGCCGATTCACGAATCGCCCGCCGCTCAACCGGCGTGGAGCCATAAGGCACACAGATCACAATACGCGGATGAATACCCCAGGTACGATCATGCACCTTGCGAATAAACTGTTTCAACATTTCTTCAGTGACTACAAAATCAGCAATCACACCATCTTTCAATGGCCTGATGGCCTGAATACTATCCGGCGTACGACCCAGCATACGCTTGGCATCGGCACCAACAGCCAACACCCGACGATGATTGCGCCCACCCCCTGTAATGATTGCCACCACCGATGGTTCATCCAGCACGATGCCTTCGCCACGCACATAAATCAGCGTATTGGCAGTACCAAGGTCAATAGAAATATCACGGGAAAAAAGCCCAAATAAACGTTGCAGCATAAACACTCCGCTACTCAAAAACTAAGCGGC
>JAUZQK010000154.1 GCA_030951025.1 Mariprofundus sp.
GCTTGGGGTGTCGCTATGGTTCGCCGCCCTATAAACAGGAAAGAGTAAACTAAGAGGAAGAACGTACATGTCTTTGGCGCTGGAAGAAAAAAACACAGTTATTGAAAAATTTCGTCTCTCAGAAGGCGACACAGGTTCCCCGGAAGTACAGGTTGCACTGCTGACAGAACGCATTAATCAGCTCTCCGGTCATTTCAAGGAACACCATAAGGATCACCACTCACGTCGTGGCCTACTTAAAATGGTTGGTCAGCGTCGTAATCTGCTCAACTATTTGAAAAACAAAAACTTCGGACGTTACCGTACCCTGATTGATAGCCTGGGACTACGTCGCTAAATCGCTAAACAATCTCCGGCGACCCTGAAAAGGGTCGCCTTTTTTCGTTTTACACACACCGACGCCACAGACATGCGTAAACAAGGAATGAACTATTATGTTTAATATCAGTAAAACACAGGCCGATGTTGCTGGCCGCACTATCTCATTTGAAACAGGACGCGTAGCGCGTCAAGCCGGTGGCTCTGTACTGGCACAGGTTGGCGATGTGGTTGTTCACGTTGCAGCCACTGCTGCCAAACAGCCATTGCAGGGCGTGGACTTCATGCCCTTAACCGTACATTATCAGGAAAAAACCTATGCTGCAGGCCGTTTTTTAGGCGGTTTCCTCAAACGTGAAGGTCGCCCATCTGAAAAAGAAACCCTGACCTCCCGCTTGATTGACCGTCCGATCCGCCCATTGTTTCCAAAAGGTTATTTCCACGAAACACAGGTTATCGCTACTGTTATCTCAGCCGATGAAGGCACTAACCCCGATATCATCGCCATCAATGGTGTGTCTGCTGCATTGGCCATCTCCGATGTGCCGTTTGCAGAACCTATTGCAGCTTCCCGCGTGGGGCTGATTGATGGTGAATTCATCCTCAACCCATCGTATGAACAGATTGCTGAATCTGAATTGGACTTGATCGTTGCAGGTACACGTGATGCAGTATTGATGATCGAGTCTGAAGCCAAAGAATTATCTGAAGAGCAGATGATCGATGCCATCATCTTCGGCCAGGCCGGTTATCAGCCTGTACTCGATGCCATTGAAGAACTGGTTAAATTGGCCGGTAAAGAAAAATTGAACGTAGAGCTAGCAGGCAACGATGCTGTTAAAGGCGCTGTAAAATCAGCCTTTGAAACAGATGTACGTGATGCTTATGCCACTGTCGATAAATCTGCTCGCGCCGCCAAGATCGAAGCATTCCGTGCTGCTGCACAAGAAAAACTGGCTGGCTCTGAAGAAACTCCGGGTCAGTTCACCTCCAATGATGTGTCATCTGCCGTCAAAGGCCTGGAAAAAGATGTCGTGCGTCGCTCCATCATCGCCGGCAATGCACGCATTGATGGCCGCTCCACCGATCAGGTCCGTGCGATTGATTGTCAGGTAGGCGTATTGCCTCGCACCCATGGTTCAGCTCTATTCACCCGTGGTGAAACTCAGGCGCTGGTCACCATTACGCTCGGTACTGAATCCGACATGCAGACCACCGAATCACTGGAAGGTGTCGCCAAACAGCGCTTTATGCTGCATTACAACTTCCCTCCGTATTCTGTGGGTGAAGCACGTCGTTTCGGCCCTCCGGGTCGTCGTGAGATTGGTCACGGTCGTTTGGCTCGTCGTGGTGTGGAAGCAGTCTTACCATCCATGGATGATTTTGGTTATGCCATCCGCTCTGTATCAGAAATCACCGAATCGAATGGTTCATCATCCATGGCTTCGGTTTGTGGTACGTCTCTGGCGCTGATGGATGCCGGTGTTCCAACCAAAGCAGCCGTTGCCGGTGTAGCAATGGGCTTGATTCTTGAATCAGATGGTTACGCTGTATTGACCGATATCCTCGGTGATGAAGATCATCTGGGCGATATGGATTTCAAAGTGGCCGGTACCCGCGATGGTGTTACCACTTTGCAGCTGGACATCAAAATCGCAGGCCTAACACGCGAAATCATGAAAGAAGCTTTGGCTCAGGCGCATGGCGCTCGCATCCATATTCTCGATGAAATGGCTCTATGCATGCAGGAACCACGCAGTGCTATTGCCGACCATGCCCCTCGCATGTTCAGCATGAAGATCAAAGCCGACAAGATTCGTGAAGTGATCGGTGCTGGCGGTAAAGTTATTCGCGGTATCGTGGATGAAACTGGTGCCAAGATTGATATCGCTGATGATGGCACCATCACCATCTTCGCTGTGACAGGTGATGCCGGTGAAGCAGCCAAAAAGATGATCGAAGATATCGTGGCTGAAGTTGAAGTTGGCGCAATCTATGATGGTAAAGTTGTCAAGTTGATGGATTTCGGTGCATTCGTTCGTGTTGTTGGCGGTACTGATGGACTGGTTCACATCTCACAGATTGCCAATCACCGGGTTGAAAAAGTCGCTGATGAACTCAAAGAGGGTCAGGAAGTGCGTGTGAAAGTGTTGGATGTGGATCGCAATGGTCGCATTCGCCTATCCATGAAGGCTCTGTTGGAAGACGCTTAACAATAACTGCTTAGGCAGTAAGTTATAAAAAGAGGTGGCTTTAAGCCGCCTCTTTTTTTATGACTTTAAAAACTGTGCCGCATGTCACATTGCTGTCACAGTCAGGTGTTAGCTTCACCGCACTGCCAGCAGCAGTAAAAATCATTTTCTATTGCAAGGGGTGGAGAGTGCAGACTCCGCCCCTTCTTCTTTTAGCCCGTCATACATCTAACAAACACAGCTGAATTGAAGCATCACAACGACTTATAGAAAGAGCACTTGCTACTTGAAACCGCGTTGGAATATAAAAAGCCGATGGACGTATATCTTGAAAGCTGTTTAAGCCCGCAGTAATTCAAAAAACAGCTTGAGCTATGGGAATAAAAACTTTGAAAAACCCGTATTGACAGGTTAGGTGTACCTTTCAAGCAACGAGCGTTGACCATCACTTTTGATCATGGTTTGGAGTTTTCCAACAAGTATGAAGATGTCAGCCAAACACTGGATGCCACCATCTACTTCGCACATCCTTATCATTCATATTACTCAAGCGTTTTAACAACTACGTATGAGATTCGTTTTGATATGGTTTTAACAATAAAGCCAAAGCCTCATCATCAAATACTTTTTTATCTACTCGCAGAAATGCCGTATTTTCTTCCGGCACCACTTTCGCTTCACTCACGCCGAGCAATGCCAATAACTTAAGCTGTAGATCATCTGCATTCGTATCGCTATCAATATGCACCATCATTGATGAACGCATCACCGGCATCTGCATGCCCAGCGCAATAAGCAACCACAACACAGCAATCGCTGCTGCACCAAAAAACACACCCTGCACATCGAACTGGCCATAACACCAACCACCCACAACACCACCTAAAAAAGCACCGAAAAACTGCGAGGTGGAATACACCCCCATCGCCGTACCTTTGGCATCAATCGGGGCCATACGTGAAATCAACGAGGGTAATGTCGCCTCTAATACATTATAAGCTACGAAGAATAAAAACAGCGCTGTCACCACGGCAAACATCGAATCATGCCACAGCCCCAACAAAACACATGCTGTCGCAATCAATACAATACTGCTAACAAACACCTGCTTCATCATGTTTTTTTTCTCAGCCATGATAATCATCGGTATCATCAGCAACAATGCGGTTACCAGAACAGGTAGATATACCCAAGCATGATCTGAAACCGCTATACCCAGATGATCACGTAACACAAACGGCAAACCAATAAAGACTGCCATCATCACCGCATGCAAAATCATGATGCCCGCATCCAAACGCAACAACTGTGGATTCTTTAGAATACGCCCGAATTCATTCGGCAAGGACTGAACATCCCGATGGCTATGCGTATCGGCAGGCAACGGATTGGGCACCATCCAAAACAACACACCGATCGCCAGGATCGCCAACACCGCTGTCAGCCAGAAAATACCATCGACACCGATCCATGTATCCAGGAACGGGCCAATCACCAAGGCCAGTGTAAATGACATGCCAATGGTCATACCTACCATGGCCATGGCTTTGCTGCGCACTTCTTCACGTGTGAGATCGGCCAGCAGAGCCATCATCGCCGCTGCTATTGCACCAGCCCCCTGCAAAGCACGTCCGAGAATCACACCCCAAATCGAATCCGCCATCGCTGCTACCACACTACCGATGGCAAAAATCAACAGACCTGCAGCAATTACCGGTTTGCGGCCAATACGATCCGACATCCAGCCAAATGGAATCTGCAACATCGCCATGGTGAAGCCATACGCCCCAAGCGCCAAGCCCATCAAGGCCGGCGTTACCCCATGCAAACCTTCGGAGTATAAGGCAAAGACGGGCAGAATCAGGAATAGTCCCATCATGCGCAGGCCATAAATACCTGCCAATGAGAATGTGCCGCGTTTTTCAAAATCGTTCATAGTAGTATTTCCTAAAAAGTAATGTTATCGCCAAGTCTGCACCCACGGCATCAAAAAACCTAATATCATATCCAGTAGAAACCTGAAAAAGACCAAAACACTGGTCAGCAATGACGAATTGCTTATCATGCCTGCTTCTATCTTTATCCTGTCAGGGGCGGCAATGAAATTTAAGTTTATCATATTGGCATGCTGTATCTCACTGTTTTGCAGTGCGCCGTTGGCTGTAGCCAAAGATATTACCTTGAACTTTAAAAATGCTGATATTCGTGCCTTCATTGAATTTGTTGCAGGCTTTTCAGGTAAAAACTTTCTTGTTGATAACCGTGTCAAAGGCAAAGTCACCATTGTATCCCCCACCCCGATCTCCGAAGAACGTGCTTATGAAGTGTTTTTATCTGTGCTCGAAGTCAATGGTTTTGCCGCTGTGCCCGGTTTGGCTGTCACTAAAATTGTGCCCCGAGCGGAAAGCAAACAAAAAGCCTTACCCGTGCGTTTGGGTGGAGGGCGTGCCGACGATGCCATGGTCACGCAGGTCATCAAGCTGCGTTATGCCGATGCCCAACAACTGGTTGCACTCGTACGCCCCTTAATTTCACCCAACAGTCATCTGGTCGCCTATCCGCGTGGCAATATGTTGCTGCTCACCGATAGCGCCAGCAACATCCAGCGCATCCAGCGCATCATGAGCTTTCTGGATAGAAAAGATGCGGTCGGGGTGCAACTATTCAAGCTCAAACATGCTTCAGCCGACAAATTAGCCGCAACCATCACCACATTATACAGCTCATCAGCCAGAGCCGGCACATCCTCCGGCAGCGTCAAAGCACTCTCACATCAACCGGGAAATATGCTGATTCTGGTCGCTGCACCACAGATCATTAACGAGGTTGCAGGTGTCATCGAGCGCCTTGATGTTGCGCCGGAATCCGACAGTGGTCGTTTGCAAGTGCGCTATCTCAAACATGCCAATGCCGAAGATGTCGCCAAGGTCATCAATGAACTGGTCGGCGGCCAAAGCGCAACATCCGCCAAACCGGGTCAAGGCAAACCCTTATTTTCCGGTGATGTAAAAATCGTCGCCGATCCCACCACCAATGCCTTATTAATCACAGCCGAGCATAGCGACCTCAAATCAATCAGCCATATTATTGACCGACTCGATATTCGCCGTCGCCAGGTGTTGGTGGAAGCCTTGATTGTGGAAATCAGGGGCAATGCAATCGAACGCTTCGGCATCGAGTGGATGGGCGCAGGTGGTGCCGGAGCCGGTGTGCAAAGCTTTCAGAACATTAAACCCATCGGTGCTGCGCTCGCTGCCAATGCCGTTGCAGCACCGCCGGTCAGCACCTCTCTGGCTTTAACGTCTGCAGCACCAAGCGGCATCACCCTCGGCATACTCAATAAAGCGCTATCCATTGGTGCATTGCTGCATGCCCTGCGCTCGGATCTCGATGCGAATGTATTATCCACCCCGAATCTATTGACCATGGACAATGAAGAGGCCGAGATTGTCGTGGGTCAGAATGTACCCTTTATTACCGGCACCAATGCCACCCAAGGTGGTCTGGCCAATCCTTTTCAAACCATTGAACGCAAGGATGTAGGTTTAACACTGCGCGTAAAACCGCAAATATCCGAAGGTGATTCGGTACGACTGGAAATTTTTCAGGAAATATCCACCGTCGATGGTGGCACGGCGGCAGAGGGCGGCATCATCACCAACAAACGTTCCATTAAAACAGTTGTGCTGGCCAATGATGGCCAGATGATCGTGCTCGGTGGACTCATGCAGGATGATAAATCCCTATCGGTGCAAAAAGTACCGTGCATAGGTGCCATTCCAGTGCTCGGTGAGCCGTTTAAATTCACCGAAAATAAAAATACAAAAACCAATCTGATGGTATTTCTCAAACCCCATATCATCAAAAGCGCATCTCAGATTGAAGAGATTACCGATCGCAAATACATCACCATCAAGCATCTCTACGAGCAGCCGCTCGAAGGTGGCACAATACTGTTTCCACAAAATAAAAAGCAGATGCCGGATCATTTAAAACCCAGTTTAAACAGCATCAAGTCACCGGCTCAAACAGCACCATGATAGATAAAGCGCTGCTGCAACAGAGCATCGATTGAAACACATTACCCGGCTGACTAGCGATCTGATTGATAGCGAACGGGTCTTACGCTTTTCCTTGCCGGTATTGCGCAACGCCCTTGTGTTACCGTTGAAAGCCAGCGCTGAAGCAGTCAATCCGGTCGCCGTCGCCGATCAGGAAGGAGTCGATCAGGGCGAAACATGGCCCTGGGAGTTACTCGATGATTGCCGCCGCATCTTTGCAGCCGATGTGCAGCCCGTATTGGTCAGCAAAGAAAATCTGCTAACCGCGTTAAATCAGGTCTTTGACATGGCCTCAGCATCGGCTGAGCAAATGCTTGAAGATCTCGGTGGTGATGATTTATCACGTGAGCTCGAAGAAATCGGTGATCTGCTCGAGTCGGAAGATGATGCACCGGTTATTCGACTGGTGAATACGCTGATTTCACAGGCTTTAAAAGAGCGTGCCAGTGATATTCATATCGAACCCTTTGAAACGCGTTTGATGGTACGTTTTCGTATCGATGGTGTATTGCACACCATCGTACATCCGCCCAAGGGTGTGCAGGCAGCCATTACCAGCCGCGTAAAAGTGATGGCCAGCCTCGATATTGCT
This sequence comes from Mariprofundus sp., assembly GCA_030951025.1. Taxonomy (GTDB): domain Bacteria; phylum Pseudomonadota; class Zetaproteobacteria; order Mariprofundales; family Mariprofundaceae; genus Mariprofundus. Next base: position 7,164 of record JAUZQK010000154.1, read on the forward strand.
GAAAAAAGGCATCCGCAAGATGGTCGTTTTCGGGTCAAAATCGCAGGCCGTGAAGTCGATGTGCGTGTATCCTTATTGCCCACAGCGCACGGTGAACGGGTGGTGATGCGCTTGCTTGATCGTGGCTCTGCTATGTTGAGCTTGCCACAACTCGGCATGAGTCCGCCACAATTAAAAAACATGCAGGCAGTCATTACCGCACCGCATGGCATTGTGCTGGTTACAGGCCCGACCGGTTCCGGTAAAAGCACCACCTTATACGCCGGTTTAATGGAAGTGGATCGCAAAAACCGCAATGTCATGACCATTGAAGATCCGATTGAGTATCAGGTTGAAAACGTTGCTCAGATGCAAGTGCAACCCAAGATCGGCGTGACCTTTGCCAGTGGCTTGCGTTCCATTCTCCGGCAGGATCCCGATATTGTCATGATCGGTGAAATCCGTGATCTGGAAACTGCCGAGATTGCCATTCAAGCCTCCTTAACCGGTCATCTGGTATTCGCGACCCTGCATACCAACGATGCCTTATCTGCCATTTTACGTTTGCAGGATATGGGGCTTGAACCTTATCTGATTGCTTCCTCATTACTGATGGTTCAAGCGCAGCGCCTGGTGCGTCGTTTGTGCCCGCATTGCCGCCAACAGCGCCCTGCCAGACCGGATGACTGGAAAATGTTAGAAGTGGATCAGCAAGACTACGCCAAAATCGAATATATTTATGATGCGCAGGGCTGCGATCTATGCATGCATACCGGCTATATCGGACGCATCGCAATTTATGAAATGACGCGCATTTCCAATGCCATGCGCGATGCCATTCATGCCGGCAAAGGCTTGCCCGGCATGCGCCGCATTGCCCAAAAAGAACAGATGACCACCCTGCGTCAGGATGTGGCGCGCCATGTTGCGGCCGGTGTCACCAGTATTGAGGAAGTGCTGCGTGTCACCATGGAAGGCGTGGTCGAAACCGACGCATGAAATTCAGACCCGCTAAAACACCCATGTTGAGAGCATGCACATGAGCATGTTCACCTATGAAGCGCTCGATCACACAGGCCGCAAAAAGAAAGGGGAAATCGAAGCCGATTCCGAACGTGCTGCACGCCAGCAACTGAAAGGCCAGCAGCTCATCGTGCGCAAGCTCAACTCCATCGAAAAACAACACAAAGGCACACAGGATAGCACCCGTCTGAATGCGACAGAAACCGTCTTGTTTCTACAGCAATTATCCACCTTGATCGAGGCTGGCATGCCATTGATCGAAGCGCTTTCCTCCATGGCCGAAGGCATGAGCCGGGCTCAGTCTCGCAGAGCAGTATTTACCATTCGCAAAAAAGTGCTCGAAGGCGGCTCGCTGGCCGATGCCTTACGTGATCAACATTTTGATGAGGTGATCTGCAATATGATTGCTGCCGGTGAAGAAACCGGCCAGATGGAAGCGGTCGCATCGCGTTTAGCGCAGTTGCTCGAACACCGCCAGGCATTAAATCAGGAACTCTTATCCGCCACCTTGTATCCTGCCATTATTCTTAGCTTCGGCATTATCGTCATGCTCTTTTTAATGGCCGTGGTCGTGCCCAAGATGGTTGCAGTATTTGAACGTGCCGGTGGTGATTTACCCACCATCACCAAGATCGTGATTGCCTTATCTGATTTTTTACGCCTGCACGGTGGCTGGCTGATTGTGATCGTAGCCGGTCTTATTCTGACCTATAAGCTGATGATGCGAAATCCGTGGGCACAACTGCGACGGGATGTGTTTTTGATGTCCGTGCCCGGCATTTCAAAACTGCTGATTAATATCGATACAGCCCGTTTTTCACGCACCCTCGGCATGCTGCTCTCCGGCGGTGTACCCGCCCTCTCGGCCATGCTGATTGCCAACCAAAGCTGGACACTGCTGCCCTTAAAGCAGCTCGGTGAGCAGGCACGCGATGCCTTGCGCGAAGGCGAATCACTGGCTGTGGCTCTGAAAAAGGGTAACCACCTTCCAGCCATGGCCACCCAGCTATTGGCCGTAGGTGAGCAGAGTGGCAAACTCGATAGCATGTTAATACGCATTGCCGATCACTATGAAAAAGAGGTGTCGCGTAATCTCAAGCGTTTGCTGACCATTGCTGAACCACTGTTGGTGATGTTCATGGCGGTCGGTGTCGGTTCATTGGCCATGGCTATTCTATTGCCCATTGCTGAAATGAATCAACTGGTCAAATAAACCATGATATTTCGACGTTACCGGTTGATCAGCGCTTTTTTGTGTGCCTTCATTATTTGCAGCCAAGCGCCCATTGCTCAGGCGGCCACAGCCGAAGCCTATCAACAGGCCATTGATCTGGCAGCACAAGGCCATGATCAACAAGCCAGCACCGCGCTCGGCATGCTAATCGAAACACTGCCCCAACAATCGATCTGGCTGCAACGCATGCAGGCCGCTCAACAGTTAATTATGATGAGAATCAAACGCAGCCCTGAACTGCCGCAACTCAACAACACCAACCCCTATTTAAATCTGGCCTCCAGCCACATCGACAACAACACTGCCAACACCGAGGCGGATAGCTGGCCTGCAACCGTGCTGGCCACAGTTTTTCCCGGTGCCGGTCATGCCTGGTTAGGGCGCTGGCATGATGCTTATACTGCGGCTTTGATGGTTTGGCCGATGTTGCTGCTCACGCTGTGGGCACGCAAACGACGTATGGGGCCGGTCACAGTGTTTTTTGCCCTAATCACCATCTGGTTATGGTCGGGCACAGTATTCTCAGCGATTTCATTGGTTGAACGCGGCAATCTGGAACATTATCTGATCTGGTGGCAGCAAGTATGGCTGGCCGCAGCTTTGCCCGGTCGTCCATGGTGAATGCAGCAAGCTTCATGCGCGTTTATTTAAGTCTGGCCATGCTTAGTCTTTTGTTTGCTCTGGTATGGCAACACATGCTGTTTCCAGTCACCACGGTGCAGGCATTCCCCATCCATTTTTATCAACATGCCATCACATCGCTTGATGGTCGCAGCTGCCCGAGTTATCCCAGTTGCTCTGCATATGCCCGGCAAAGCCTGCAAGATTATAATCTATTATTGGCTTCATGGCTGATTCTGGATCGTTTAATCCATGAAGGAGGCGACCTGCAACGTGGCCCCTGGCTGATCGTAGACGGGGAGATGCGCTTGAATGATCCGCTGGAGCGCAATGCTTTTTGGCTGCATGCACGCTAAACTCGCGGCAGCCATGCTGAACAGTATTATAATACGGCAACAACAAAGGTGGAATATGACAGACTCAATACACACACAGACAAAACACCATCAGGATGGTTTTACCTTATTGGAAATCATGGTGGTGCTGGTCATCATCGGTGTACTGGCGGCGCTTATTGCACCCCGTTTTCTCGAACGGGCTGATGAGGCCAAGGTAGAAGCCTGCAAGGTGCAGATGAAAAATATCGGTCAGGCTTTAAAACTGTATCGTTTGCAGCATGGTAAATATCCGAATTCAGGACAAGGCCTACAAGTATTAGCCAGCGCCGATAAGAGTGGCAAACGTTATCTCGATAGCATTCCAAAAGACCCATGGGGCAATGCCTATGTCTACCTTTCACCCGGCGTGCATGGCGATTTTGATATCCTGTCTTATGGCATCGATGGTCAGGCTGGTGGCAGTGGCATGGATGCCGATATCGGCAACTGGCAATAAGGCCACAGCCTTGCATGTTCAACAGACTCACATCCAATACAGGATCTTACAAACCTGAATCAGGCTTTACCCTGCTGGAAATTCTCATGGTCATCGTCATCTTATCGGTAAGCACGATGATGGTTGCACCATCTTTTTTCTCCGCCCTGTCAGCATCTCTCGATGATGAAGCAGATCGATTGGTACAAACACTGAGATTGGCTCAAGATGAAGCGGCACTATCGAGCCAAAGCTTACGTATCAGCTTTCGTGCCCATAGTTATGCTTTTCAATCGAGCAATGCTGAGGGGGAATGGACAGCTTTCAATCAACCGCCCTATCAACACTATAAACTGGCTGAAGGCATACGCTTTGACCGCATCAAACCACAGCTGCCATTAAGCGAAAAAATAGACTTGGATCAATCCGAAGCCGTCTTGGCATACCTGCTGATTCCAGCTCAGGGCATACACCAAATTGCCGATATCAGCCTGCATCAAGACAGCGACAATCGACAGATTCACATTCAATTCGGACCAGGCCCCGGTGGCATTAAAGCGCTGCAAGACACACCATGAATAAGCAACGATCTAAGCAAGCATCTCAACCACAAGCCGAACTACCGTTTGAACGACAGTCCGGTTTCACACTGATCGAAGCCTTGGCCGCATTGATGATTGCAGCCACCGCACTGGTGGTACTGATGAGCAGTCTCGGCACTTCGGCGGATATACAACGTAGCCTGTCCATGCACGCGCTGGCGCTGGAGCAGGCACAAAATAAATTAAACGAATTGTCTCTCGGTTCAACCCCGCTGGATGAACAACACGGCAGTATCGAAGTGGCAGGTATGCAACTGGAATGGCGCAGCTGGAGTGAAAAAACCATGATGGATGGTTTTGTGCGCCTGAATGTCAGCATTCAGGTTCCAGAGGAACCCGATGTTACACTCTTCCTCTACCGCAGACTCACACCATGATAAAGCTGCAACAGCCTGGAAACAAAACAGTAACACAGAGCGAACACGGTTTTACACTCATCGAAGTGCTCATGGCACTCACTGTATTTGCCCTGATCGCCGCACTCTCTTACAGCACGCTGGATATGGCTGGCACAGGCTTCAATATACTCAGTAAAGTGCGTACAGCGCAGGAGCAGTCCGGCTGGGTGGGCAAAACACTGCGACAGGATTTGCGTTATTTAAGTGCAGCACCACAGGATACCAGTGACCAAAAAGGTAAACTGGCTGCAGGCGATAAGATCGTACCGATCCGCATTCAAAATGATAATCGTGGTGATGTAGAGTTTGATCAGCTGTGGTTATTGGTACGCCTGCCGGGCACACAAAGTATCTCTCAGGTGCATTATTATATCGATGAGAATAACAATCATCTGATGCGTGAATCACGTTTGCTGTTGGCCCGCGACAATGTCACGCCGCTACGTTGGGATTTTGGTAAAATTCATTCCTGGGTAGTCGAAGTATGGGATAAGGATGGTAACCGGCGGCAGGATTGGAACTTTGATGCCCGCTCATTCAGCTGGCCAAAAGCAGTCGATGTGCATTTGCAAGTCGATGCCAGCGGCTCCATTGCCAGCCAGCGCCATTGGTTGATGTCGGTGTTTCCCGAGCAGTTGTTATGAACAACAAGCAAACAACCCGGCAGCGTGGTGCCGCAATGATTATTGTACTCGGTCTGGTTGCGCTGATCAGTACATGGGCTATCGATGCCTTGTATGCCGATAATATTGCCCTGCGGCGGGCTGAAAACACGGATAACGCCTTGCGCGCTGAGCTGGCCAGTCAATCGGCACTGATCTTGGCAAGCAAGATATTAATCGATGATCAGGCCGAATCCCAAAACGATGATCTGGATGAAATATGGGCACAACAAGCCACCCCCTTCCCCATCGATAATGGTTTGGTGCAGGCCAGTATTATCGATGCCAATCGCTTTTTAAATCTCAATGATCTGGTCGATAAAAATGGCAAAGCCAATATCGTTTTTGAAAAATACGTCAAAAGACTCTTCATCCAGCTGGATTTAAATGAAGGGCTTGTCGATGCCTTGATCGATTGGATGGATCGCGATGGGCAAGTGCATGGCAGCGCCGGTGCAGAAGATGCCAGTTACTCCAATCAGGATTATCATATCAAGAATGCACGCCTCGATAGCTGGGATGAGCTCTTGCTGGTGCGCGGCTTTGATGCAAAAATCATGGCCCGATTGAGTACTGCTGCCAGCGTGCATAATGTGCCGCCCAACGGCATCACCCGTATCAACATCAACACCGCAACAGCAGCCACACTGATGGCGCTAGCTGCTGACATGAGCCTATCCGATGCTGAAATCCTGATCAGTGAGCGCCCCTTTGAAAGTGTCCAGCAAGCGCTGCAAAACAGGCCATGGCTGGCAAACATGAATCAGGCTTACTTGAGCGTTGCCAGTGATGTCTTTATGGTACGAACACAGGCCAGCTTTGGCCGGGCAAATTTAAGGGAGCTCAGTATGCTGCAACGCCAGTCCAACAAGATCACCATGCTCTCACTCCAGCGCTCCCATGACTCCGATCATTTTCAAGTCAGCCGAAAAAGCGCTGCAATAAACGGCAATTAATCATCCCATGCCCATAAAAACACGCTCATGACAACCGCTTCGAATCATACACTCAGCATCTATCACGATGGCTGCCACTGGTTAGCTCGCGATGATCAACAAAATATGATGACATTATCAGTGGCTGAAAATGAGAGCCTGCCCACCCTGCCCGATAATGCGATTGTGCATCAATTGTTCTTACCTGCCGAGCAATTGCTCAGCAGGACATTTCAACTGCCATTCGCCCAGCCGAAGTTTATTGATCAGGATATCCTTGGCCAGGAGCTTGAAGAGCACACTGCAGAGTTAAGTGAAGCGTGGTGGTTATCATGGCAAGCGGGCAAACAAAATGATGGCGTGGCCGGTATCATGTTCGGCATGCCCGAGTCCATGCGCCAACACATCGAGAACGATGCAAACTGGCAACAGGCACAATACATCGGCTCCGATATGTATTTGCGACTCCATGCACAACTGGGACACTGCCTTGAACATGCTGCCGCTCATCCACCCGAAAACGAACAGTCCAGCTCTGCGGTTGCTGTTTTTGATGCCGATCATTCAGGCCTATTCTTTGGACTCTGGCAGCCCGCCGCCGAACACCGGTCAAGCGGCTTATGGCTGGCTATGCGCCGCCTGAACTGGCGGGAAGAAGATCAGCTCAACAGTGCTCTGGTGGAAGATATCAAACGCTCATTGCTCAGCATGGGCTGGCATGATGAGCAAGACATCGCCACCGGCAGCCTGCCGCCACAGCTGCATGCTGCACTGGATTTCTCCACCTGGCAGGGTCATTTATGTGAGCCGGATGAACTGCCCAGCCGCGCAGATGCCACCATGGCTGCCGCCAGCATCTCAATCGGTGCATTATCAAGCACATCGACATCAATGGGCACATGCAAAGCCATGAACTTTCGCCATGGACGCTGGCGTTCCGGCTCGCATTTGAATCAGTTCACAGCGTGGTACCGCAGCATAGCAGGCATTGCCATACTGGCCTTGCTCTGGAGCATCAATATGATGTGGCAAAATCAACAGCTGCAAAACCAACTATCAGAGCAGCAACAGGCCATCACCGCAGCATTTCATACAGGCCTGCCCAATGAACCTGTCATCATTGATGCGCTGGCTCAATTGCGCAAAGCCGCCGGAGGCAACAGGCTTGCTGGCGCAGCCAATCAGCGCAGTGCTGCCCAATGGTTACAGCATGTCGAGCAGATCAATCAGGTCTACCAGCAAATGCCCTGGACTATCAAAGCACTATCCTTTCAACAGGGTATTATGAGCATGTCCGGCCAAAGCACTGATTTACAAAGCATGAACCGCATACTAAAAGCGCTACAACAACGCAGTGGATTAGAGATTCAAATCCAGGATACCGACCTGAGGCAAAATCAGGTCCGCTTTAAAATGGTGTGGCCATGATCAACACACTACTCGATCAACTCAAGCAATCAGTCCAGATCCATCTCATGCCGCGCTATCAACAGTTGGAACGCAGTGAGCAAAAAATATTATTGTTGGCCAGCATCGTATTACCGCTGATGATCATCGTCTTTGGCATCATGTTACCGCTGCAGGATAAACAACATACATTGCAACAGGCAGTGCACATTGCCCAGAGCCAGGCCACTGAAGCCAAGCAATTGGCCAGCTATTTAAACACCCATGCCAAGGCATCAAGGTCGAATGACAAGGTTGAGAGCCTGCTCACCACCGTTGAGCGACTGGCACGCCAGAGTAAGGTTCGATCATTCATCAGCCGCATCAAACCACAAACAAGCCCCAATGCGACACAACAGCATTTGATGTTACGACTCAAGAATGTGCCCTACGCTGCGGCACTGCGTTTCATTCATGCGCTGGCCGAGCAACAATTGAATTTAAAGAGCATGAAAATTCAAAGCACCAGCGCAGCCGGTATCGTCAATCTCTATGCCATCATCAGCGGCACTTAAAACCGGGCTTGACCGGTTACAATCAATCCAGTCGAGGTGTATGGTAGGATAACAAATGTCGCGCAAGATCGAGTGGTTTTTCATGCAGAGCCGCAGCGCGCAACTGCACATCGACAGCATACGTGCTCAACGTAAAAGTATTCTTATTCTGTTGCAGTAAAAGCAGATTCTGCGCTGCAATCGTCAACCCCTGCTTGGATGCTTGGGCAAACCAGCTGCGCGCTTGCAACCGATCCAGCACCACACCACGCCCCAGCGCATACATATAAGCCAGCGCATTCTGAGCCGGTGCGAAACCTTGTTTGGCAGCCTTGCGATACCAGTTTACAGCCAGCTCATCTTGCTGCTGCATCGCTTCACCTTTACGGTACAAATTGGCCAGATTAAATTGAGCCGGAGCATAGCCTAGCTCTGCTGCCTGTTTGTACCAATGTGCGGATTGTTTAAGGTCTATCTTGCTGCCCTGACCTCTCTGATACATCGATGCAATAATATTTTGCGCTTCAGCATCAGCTTGTTTGGCCGCCTGCATAAACAAAGCAAAGGCCTGTTTAAATTTCAAATGGCGATAATACAGCGTTGCCAAATTATAGCGCGCATCGCGACTACCCAGACGGCGCGCCTGCTGATACCACGATTCAGCTTCCGTCTCACTCGGCACCACGCCCTCACCCAAATCATACAAAATGGCCAGCAATGCTTTTGCCTGGATGGGGGCTGATTGCTCGGAAATGATCTGTTTTGGAACGGCACGGTTAGCAACAGGATGATTACCGGCTTGCGCCTTTTTCAACCATGACAGGGCTGCATCTTCATCCTGAATCATGCCAATGCCACGCAAGTACATCAGTGCAAGATTGTACTGTGCCTTGGTATCATGTTCAGCTGCGACCTTTAACCATCGCAGCGCCTTAACCAAATTGGTTTTCACGCCATGAGCAAACACATACATCAGCGCCAAATTATTTTGCGCCACCGCATCACCCTGCCGCGCTGCTTTATCAAACCAGTTAAAAGCTGAAGTATCATCACCGGCTTCAGCGTACAACAGGGCAAGGTTACGTTGCGCGGCAGGATTATTGCTTTCCGCTGCTTTTTTTAGCCAGATGACAGCCTGGGCTCTGTCTTTCTCCACGCCCTGACCAAGCGCGTACAGTGCACCGAGTTTGGCTGCAGATGCTATATCACCTTGCTCTGCTGCTTTAAGGTACCATGCTGCTGCTTGCTGAATGATGCGCGTTTTGTCTGTTAGATTTATTTGATCTGTTTGAACAATTTGACCTATTTGATTCGTAAGCTTGCTCTTACGCTGCATCAACAGTTCCGCCAGATGATATTGCGCTTTGGCATTGCCACTATCCGCACTTTGCCGCAGCCATAACTCAGCCTTTTCCCTGTCCGCATTCAGGCCATCGCTCTGCTGATACATACGGGCCAAGACAAATTGTGCGGCCGCATCACCCGCTGCAGCCTTGGCCGTGATACGATTCAATAAGCGCTGTAAAAAAGATTTGGCCGACACATTATTGGAACTCGCAGCCTTGATCGCCCAAGCCAAAGCCTGACCATCATTTTTTGCCAGTCCGCGCCCCGCCGATAACAACATCGCCATACGCAATTCAGCCGCGTGATGACCTGCTACTGCAGCTTTTTTATACCAGCTGATCGCAGCTTTTAAGTCGGCAACATCCACACCACGCCCATATTCCAGCATATTGGCCAGCTGATATTGTGCTTCTGGCTGATTTTGTGCCGCCGCAAGTTTTAACCACAATACAGCCTGTACATCGTCACGACTTACACCTTCACCATCTCTGTACAACATGGCAAACAAATACTGTGCCTGTTTATCACCTTGCTTGGCCGCCAAGCGAAACCATGTCACCGCAGCATCGACATCGCCCTGCTGATAAGCCGTTTTGCCCAGCTTTAGACCATCCGCATTGATATCACCATAATCCGGTGCCGATAACAGCACATAAAGTGCCCCGGCAACAGCAACCAGCACGAGCAATAACAGCGGCATCCGCAGTCTAGCCATGAATCAGATCACCGTCGCACACAAACACTGCCAACATTCACAGCTTCAAATCATCCCACAGCGCATCAATGCGCTCTTTCACCTGCGCATCCATTTCAATCGGTGTGCCCCATTCGCGCACTGTTTCACCCGCCCATTTGTTGGTTGCATCAATGCCCGCTTTCGAGCCCAAGCCTGCAACCGGCGAAGCAAAATCGAGATAGTCTATCGGTGTATTTTCAGCCATGGTAAAATCACGCACCGGATCACAACGGGTGGAAATCGCCCAAATGACTTCTTTCCAGTCACGACAATCAATATCCGCATCCACCACAATGATAAATTTGGTATACATAAACTGGCGCAAATACGACCAGATACCAAACATCACCCGCTTGGCATGACCAGCATAAGCCTTGTTGATCGATACCACTGCAACACGATAAGAGCAGCCCTCCATGGGCAAATAGAAATCCACAATTTCTGGAAACTGCTTTTTCAAGATCGGCACGAAGACTTCATTAAACGCCAAACCCAATACCGCCGGTTCATCGGGTGGCTTGCCAGTGTGGGTGGAGTGATAGATGGCATTGTTACGCATGCACATCGTTTCAACCGTAAATACCGGAAACATCTCTGTCTCATTATAATAGCCGGTATGATCCCCGTATGGGCCTTCTTCGGCATACTCATCCAGCGACACATAACCTTCCAATACAATTTCCGCCGAAGCCGGCACTTGCAAGGGGATGCTCAAGCAATCCGCCAGGACAGTTTTTTTACCCCGCAACAAGCCGGCAAACTGATATTCAGATAACGTGTCTGGAATAGGCGTTACAGCCGCCAGGATTGTGGCCGGATCTGCTCCAATCACAACTGCACAAGCAAAGCGTGCAGCACCAGCAAGCTTTGCTTCACGATGATCCTGTGCGCCACCACGATGCTTAAGCCAGCGCATAATTAATTTGTTTTTGGCTATCGGTTGCTGACGATAAATGCCCATATTCTGGCGCTCTTTGTTCGGCCCCCGCGTCACAACCAGCCCCCAAGTCAACAACGGTGCAACATCCCCCGGCCAACAGGTTTGAATCGGTAACTTGCTCAAGTCCACGTCATCAGCCCGCAGAACCACATCCTGCCAAGCCGCTTTTTTTACTATTTTCGGCTGCATATGCATGACTTTTTTCAGAATCGGAAACTTCGACCAGGCATCTTTCAGCCCTTTCGGCGGCTCCGGCTCCTTCAAATAAGCCAGCAACTCACCAATGCTGCGCAGTTCATCGGCGGACTCTCGCCCCATGCCCAAAGCAATACGCTCGGCTGTGCCAAACAGATTGGTTAATACCGGCATGGCACTTTTTTTACCCTGCCCATCAACAACATTTTCAAACAGCAGCGCAGGGCCTGATTGGCGCAATACACGATCGGATATCTCGGTAATTTCCAATGCGCTGCTAATTTCTGTGGCAATACGTTTTAGTAGTCCCTTGCTTTCCAGATCAGCTATAAAATCGCGCAGATCACTATAAATCACGCAGGGCTTTCCTCGTTCCCAGACAGGCCTTGCCCAAACTGCTCAATCTCAAATACCGTATCGAGTTTGGCCAAGGCAAACACATCACGCACATTGTCCCTTAAACCCGACAAAATAAAACGCCCGCCCGTCAGTCTCGACCATTGCAGACCTTCTACCAACGTGGCAATGCCGGATGAATCCATGAAATCAACACCGTCTAGCACAACACGGATCTCCTGCATTGAGCCTGTAAAAAACGGTTTTAATTCTTCACGCATGCGCGGCGAGGTGTGTATGGTCACATCACCAATCACCTTCAGCTGAATATGATTCTCATCCCGCTCCTGGCGCTCAAACTTAAGCTGTGTTTGCATTAAAACTCTCCCTTACCCTGTTCATCATGACTATACGCTGCACAAGCGTGTTCATCAGATCCCTCACTATCATGTTCTTCATCATTAAGATGAAAAATCAAACGCCAGCGATTACCATCGCTCAACACCTCATGTTCACAACGATCAGACACCGAATAAATCAGTTTAAGCCCCAAACCACCGGGGCACAGATCATCAACATCGGTAACACAGGCAGCCGCTTCTTCAATACTGCCCAGCCAGCCCAAGGCTGCATAATCACGAAAAGAAAAACTCAGTTCGCAACCATTCTGTGCACTGTGATCAATACAAGTCTCGAATTCCACCCGACCTGCTTTACCACCATAAGCATGCGCCAATATATTGGCAAACAGTTCATCCACCGCAATGGAGACACGATTGCTACGCATTTTATCCAAGCCAGCCCTGGCTGCCATCACCGCAACTATCGCACGCAATATATAAACACAATCACTATTGCAGTTTAATTGCAGGCTAAGTTTACCCACATCAGCACTTTTGCATTCGGGAAAAGACACATCCTGCACACAGTTATCTGCTGTCATTCCCCCCCCTATCAAAATACACGACCTGAATACTCATCAGCTTCTAGCCCAAGTTTGGCAACGATGCACTGCAAACGCAATGTCTTTCCCAAGCCCCAAACTTCCTCAGCCCACGCATACCAAATTAAGACGGTGCAATATGAATCCGCTCAATAGCTGTGGCCATGCGCGTCGCCGGATCAATCGTCACCAACGTTGCAAAAATACTTGCGCCACGTTCAACCGCCTCAAAGCGCTGCGGCAAACGCTGCACCATACGCCTCAACGCACCTTCGACTTTCATGCCTATAATTGATTGATAAGATCCAGTCATACCAATATCCGATTGGTAGGCTGTGCCCGAAGCATGAATAATCTCATCACAGGTTGGCACATGGGTATGTGTGCCATAGACAAACGAAGCACGACCATCCATATACCAGCCCATCCCCATTTTTTCACTGGTCGCTTCGGCATGCATATCCACCAACACAGCGCTGACATCATCAGGGATTTCCGCCATGGCCTGATCAACTGCCGCAAACGGGCAATCCCACGAACCCATAAACACCTGCCCTATGACATTGATCACCGCCACCTTCAGCCCAGTCGCAGTCACTTGCACCGTCCAACCGCGCCCCGGCGCAAATTCAGAAAAATTCATCGGGCGCACATAACGATCATCCTCATCGATATGCTCCAAAAAACTACGCTGATCCCAACAATGGTTACCGTTGGTCAGCACATTCACGCCCAACTCAAACAATTCAGCCGCCACTTTTTCGGTAATACCAAAGCCATGCGCCAAATTTTCACCATTGGCCACCACAAAATCCACCTGATGCATATCAATCAACGTCGGCAAATGTTCTTTCAACGCACGACGACCAGCCTGGCCAAGCACATCACCAATCACCAATATTCTCATCTCTTCGTTTAATGATTCATACATGTAATGACCTCTTTTTCAGTAATAACATAATCCATCGCCATATCATGAGGCTCTATCGGCACTCGCGCGACCTCCTGACATGAAAAAGCCAAACCGATCACCTGCTCGACATCACCATGATACCGAGACAGCCAGCGATCAAAACAGCCTTTCCCCATACCCAAACGATTGCCCTGCCGATCAAAAGCCGTCAGCGGACACAACACAATGCTCGCCGCATAGTGCTGTGGTTGCCATAGATCACCAGTGACCGGTTCCTGCACGCCAAAAGCACCCTGTTGCCACTGCGTATCTGCCCCCACCTGCAACCAGGTCAGGCTGGCATCATCAGCCGTCAACGGTACAAAAAAACGATAATCTGGATATTGGAACACTGCCTCGGTCGAGACTTCCGATGCAATAGAGCGATAAAGCAATAACGCTTCAATAGAAACAGATTGAGCCGCCAGATGTTCAAACAAGGCATCCATAATGGCCTGTGAAAAAAGCTGCTGCTGCTGCTGAGAGAGTGATTTGCGTTGATCGAGCCCAAAGGCACGCAACTGATTTTTATCCTGCATTAAACACGCTCAGTCATTCAGGGGAAATAGAATCATAAAAAAGAATACAAACAGAAACCAAACAAGAAAAGGGCGCCCCCGCACTGGCGTTTTGGCAAATTGTCGTCGAACCCTCTAACAAGAGGTGGGTGCCGCACCTCAGCATCAGGTATCCCGATAAGGGGACGCACAACAGCCAAGATAGGTAAGCTCCCATTCGACAAGTATCGGCTCAGACGACATGTTTGCCATTCGATCAACGCAGGGGCGCTTTCGCTAAACCTTCTGCCTGTAATACTACA
>JAUZQK010000155.1 GCA_030951025.1 Mariprofundus sp.
GCGGCGACTTTGGCGATAGCATCGATTGGTGTGTCGCAAGTTGTGGCTTTGGGCACGAAGTCTTCCAGCATCACACGTTGTAACATCTTATGCTGATCCTTGCTGCACCAGATGCCTTCGGCTTTGGCGCGGGCATTGGGGTGAATGGAGGTGAGCGGGAACAAAAAGGTATATACCTTTACACCTTTGACATCTTTAAGTGTCTTTTCCAGGCCTTTGCAGTAAGGACATTCAGGATCGGTGAAAATAGCGATACTCTTTTTAGCTTTGGTGTCACCAGAGACAATGGCTTTATCGAGTGGCAGGCTGCTCCAGTCGACACGATTGATATCTTCCAAACGCTGCTGGGTCAGATCTTTTTGCTCCTGCATATCCAGGATATGGCCGCCGCGCATCAGATAACGACCACTGGCATCGGAATAAAAAATCTGGTTGCCGACCTGCAATTCATAGAGATGCGGGATTACAGAGCTTTTGATGGCAACAATGGGAACGGTGGCTAAAGCTTTGCGAATCTGCTGGGCGGTTTTACTGTCAACCGCTGCATTGTCTGCTGCGATGGCTGGCATGGAAAAACTGGATAACATGATGCTGATCATTAATAGGATAGTGCGCATGAGAACTCCTGAGTCGATTATTGAGATTGATCATTAAAATTGATCGTTAAAACGCGATTGGCGACATCATGCAGCGAGATAGTCTGGCTGTGAAGGGGGTAAATTTTGATTATCGGGGCAATGTCGCTTGATTGGTCTATTGCAGAGGCTGCATCGATGGGGCTTTCTCGCTTGAATTGAATATGCGAGTCTGCGTCAGGATTGTGATCAGCGATAGTTTTAGCTTGGCTGGGTAAGGGGATGAAATGGACGATATCGACGAAAGTGGCGGAATTATTATTGAGGTGAAACCTGAATACTCCAGTGAGCATTCAGAGCCTGAACAGGGGCGTTTTGTGTTTGTTTATTATATTACGATTCGCAATGAGGGGGAGCAGGCGGCGCAATTGCTTTCGCGGCATTGGCTGATTACAGATGGCAATGGCATGGTTGAAGAGGTGATGGGTGAGGGTGTGATTGGTGAACAGCCGGTGATTGGTGCGGGTGATATGCACCAGTACAATAGTTTCTGTGTGCTGCAAACCAATGTCGGTTATATGGAAGGTAGTTACAGGATGTTATCTGAACAGGGGGAGATCTTTGATGCACCGATCCCTGCGTTTACGCTGGCTGTGCCCGGCGCATTGAATTGAGCGAGGGTTTGAGCCAAGGCTTGAGAGAAAGGGCTATATGTAAATGACCGTGCAGTCGATGGGTTTGAAGCAGGGGCATTGGCCGGTTCTCTATAGTTTTCGTCGCTGTCCATACGCTATGCGGGCTCGCATGGCCTTGTTTCATGCGGGCATTCAATGCGAAATACGCGAGGTGTTGCTTAGTCATAAGCCTGCGGCGCTGCTGGCGCTTTCAGCCAAGGCCACGGTGCCTGTTTTGCAATTGCCGGATGGTAAGGTGATTGATGAAAGTCTGGATATTATGCGCTGGGCTTTGGGTGATCATGGTCTATGTTGGCAGGCGGATGCGGCAGTAGCTGATTTGATTGCTGTAAACGATACGCTGTTCAAACAGCATTTGGATGCTTACAAGTATGGGCAAGGGGTGGATGTTCAGAGCAGTTTTGAGGCTGGCTGTGTATTTCTGGCGCAGCTCGATCAGCGTTTGGCAGCATCGCAGTATTTATTCTCTGATGCTGTGAGTTTGGCTGATGTGGCTTTGTTTCCCTTTGTACGCCAATTTGCGGCGGTGGATCTGATGGCTTTTTCAAGTTTGCCATTCATGCATGTGCAACAATGGTTGAAGGGCTGGCTGGATGATGCGGACTTCAAGGCAATCATGTGCAAACGACCGCCGTGGCAGGCTGAAAATCAAGCCGTTTTTTTGTTATGAAACAGTGTGTTTGGATGTATGCGATCAGCTATAGTGAATTTTCCCTTGGCATCGCTTCAGATGAATGCGTAGCAAGAGAAATCACCCTGGGGTGCAAGGTTTTGAATCTATTATTCAATAAGTTGAATTGATGGAGTCGAAAGCTTAATCATCGGATGATGCGCGCAGTCGTTTCTGCCAGGTGTGCGCCATAGCTGCGTGCGGCAACTAGGCTTGCGTCACTAATCTGACTTGGCATGCCTTGATGGTTAGCGCTGCGACCATAAGGCCCCCATTGCAAACCGCCATCGGCATATCCGGGTAACGATTTGGGAAAACCGATCACGAGCATGCCATGTTCGAGAAAGTTGGAATAAAGAGAAACCATGGTTTGTTCAACACCACCGCCAGCACCGCCAAAACCACCACCGCTGGCAAACACACCCGCAACTTTTCCTTCCAATGATCCATCCATCCACAGTTTTCCAGCTTGATCAATGAGCTTTTTGAGCGGCCAGGCCATTGAGCCCATGTGAACCGGCGTGCCGAATACAATCACATCGGCATCGCTTAGGTCGTTCAGCGTGGTGTGCTCGGCGCTTTTTAGTTGTATTGAAATATCTGTTTGGCTGGCTTTCATGCCTGCAGCAATCGCTTCGGCCATTTTTTTTGTATTGCCGTAATCGGAATGATAAGCAATGAGTGCGTTCATCTATGTCTCCCTGTGTTTGAGCACTATATTCGGATGTGTTCACCTGTCTATCTGAAGGTTAGTGTGCGGCGATGGATGCAAGATTGATTGAATCACGTTTAATAGAGCTGGAAACTAAAATTTCCTATCAAGATCATGTTATTGGTGAATTGAATGATGTGGTCATTCGTCAGCAGACTCAGATCGATCAATTGGAAAAATCCATGCTGCGTGTGCATGAGCAGCTGAAACAATCCACGGGGTCAGATATAGCGAGACCCGATGAAGAAGTACCACCACCGCATTATTGAAGCCTGAATCCGTGCAACACTGTCGTGTTTTGATCATTCATTTATAATCAGCTTTCGTAAATCGCCATGGCTGCAGCATAGCCGGATGACCATGCCCATTGGAAATTGAAACCACCAAGATGACCGCTGACATCAACCACCTCACCAATGAAATAGAGGCCGGGAACTTTTTTACTTTGCATGGTTTTGGATGATAATTCATTGGTGTCCACGCCACCGAGGGTGACTTCGGCAGTACGATAACCTTCGGTGCCATTGGGTTTGAGTTGCCAGTTTTGCAACAGCGCGGTGATATGCTGTAGCTGTTTATCATTGATTTGGCGCATTTTGGTTTGGCCGGGTTCACCGGGCATCAGGAGATGCACCAGTCTTTTGGCTAATAACTCACATAAGACGGTGCTTAATTGTGCATTAGGGCGCTGTTTTTTTAAGTTGAGCAGGGCATGGCTTGCAAGCTTGGGCAACAGGTTGATCGACAATGTATCACCGGGTTGCCAATAGGATGAGATTTGCAGCATGGCAGGGCCTGAAAGGCCGCGGTGGGTGAATAGCATGGCTTCGTTAAATACATGGCCTCGGCATTGCACACTGACATCGAGTGACATACCTGCCAGCGATTGTAATGATTCTTTTTCCTGACCGGTAAAGGTGAAGGGCACAAGTCCGGCAACGGGTTGGATAATGTTCAAGCCAAAGCGTTCTGCAAGCGTGACGCCAAAGGGGGTGGCTCCCATTTTTGGAATGGATAGACCACCAGTGGCAATCACCAACGATGTGCAACTGAAGCTGTCGCGCTCAGTCTCGATGGTGAATTGATGCTGCTGTTTGGGATGAAGGTTTTTGGGCTGATAATCTTCGGAGATACTTTTGACCTTGGTGTTGAGCTGGATGCTGACACCATGTTCACGGCAGGGAGCCATGAGCATTTCAAGGATGTTTTTGGCTGAATCATCACAAAATAATTGGCCGTGTTTGCGTTCGTGGTAAGCAATCCCTGCTGCTTCGACCATGGCAATAAAGTCGTGGGCGCTAAAGCGCGCAAGGGCTGATTTGCAGAAGTGTGGATTGTTTGAAATAAAGTTGTCTGCTTTGGTGAATCGGTTGGTGAAATTGCAGCGGCCACCACCGGAGATGAGTATTTTTTTTCCTGCCTTTTCCGCATGATCCAGCAGCAGTACAGATTTCCCCAGTTCGGCAGCTGTTGCGGCGCACATCAGACCTGCTGCACCTGCACCGATGATGATGATATCGTATGTGTTGTTCATCGGCCGTGTGTCATGATGTTTGTAGTATTGAGCTTTTCGAGTGTGCTCGTTGTTCCATCATGGCGTAGTCGTTGCCAGCTGGCATAGGGCATGTCCATTTGACGGGTGGCGGCGATCGGTTGATTGCATGCGATGGCAATGAGCATGCGCAGGCTACCGGAATGGCCGATGACCAGGATATGTTGATGGTTGTTGATGTTTGCGCTTGTTTCAAGCCACCACTCGCTGATGCGCTGACGTAGTTCTTCAGGTGATTCACCACCCGGAGGACGCATACCTGTCGGATCTTGTCGCCATTGTTGCAACATATTGGGTGAGATCTGTTCGATTTGCTGTGCGGTTTTATCTTCCCACGCACCATAATGCATTTCAGCCAGGCGCGTTTCGATAATGCAGGGGATATTTGCTGCTTTGCCCCAGTCTGTTGCTGCTTCAGCGCAGCGTGAAAGCGGTGATGTGAAAATACAATCGACTTGATCTGCCAAACGTTGCCAGACCTGATTCATATCTGCACGACCGGCCTCGGTGAGGCTGGCTTCGATTTGGCCACGGTATTTTATACCGCCTTGCAGAGCGCCGTGACGCAATAAGTCTATAGTAAGCATATTTATCCTGTGTTTGATTGGTGTTGCTAATGCGCTAAGC
Organism: Mariprofundus sp.; assembly: GCA_030951025.1. Taxonomy (GTDB): domain Bacteria; phylum Pseudomonadota; class Zetaproteobacteria; order Mariprofundales; family Mariprofundaceae; genus Mariprofundus. The sequence goes on from JAUZQK010000155.1 coordinate 4,832, forward strand.
TAGCCGACTTGCTAGCATAAAACCTGGTTTTGCTTTGCTTGGGTGACTGACAGTATTTAAAAAGGATTGCCATGACTGACGATTTTGACATACATGATGAAAAGAATATTGAAGCGATGGGCTTTGTGCGCGGCATGCTCGAATATATTGGTGAGGATGTGAACCGGGAAGGTTTGTTGGAAACGCCTGCACGGGTGTTATCGGCCATGGCTGAACATTTCTCCGGTTATAAAGAAGATCCACGTGAACATCTGCTTAAAACCTTTGAAGAGGTTGAGGGTTATGATGAGGTGGTGCTGGTCTCGGATATTGATGTGCACAGCCATTGTGAACATCATATGGTTCCTTTTGTGGGCAAGGCGCATGTGGCTTATATTCCGCGTGATCGGGTGGTGGGCTTATCCAAGCTGGCGCGGGTGGTGGAAGGTTATGCCAAGCGCTTGCAGGTGCAGGAAAAGCTGACCATGCAGATCGCCAACGCCATTGAGGATGTGCTGGATCCGAAGGGTGTGGCGGTGATTATCCAGTGTCAGCACTTTTGCATGTGTCATCGGGGTATTCACAAACCGGATTCCTGGACGACGACATCGAAGCTGACGGGTTCTTTTTTGAAGAATCCATCGTCTCGTTTGGAGCTGTTTCAATTGATTGGCATGAAAAAATAAGGTAATTATTCAGTATGGTTACAAATCATAATGTGGCTGTTCAGATTGCTGCTGACTTGTTCGAGACCACCAACAGTAGGCGTTTGGGGCGAGGCGGGAAAGTGGAGCTTACAACTGTAGGTGAGCATTTTTCAACGCAAGTATCGGATAAATCAGTGGAGAGTTGAATAGTTATAATTGTTTCACCGTTCTATGGAGGGAAGGGGATGCATGTAGTATGGATGGTGTTCTTGTCGCTGACATTAAGTATGGCGCAAGTGGCAAAGGCGGAACCGTTTGCAGAGCAAGAAGAGTTATCACTCTTCTTTGAAGCGGATGAGCTTTATGTGGAATCTGCATCGCGCTTAAAAGAAAGTTTTTCTGAAGCGCCAGCGGTGGTGAATATCATTACAGCCCGTCAAATTCGCACGCTTGGTGCGCGCAATTTAATGGATATATTGGTGACTATTCCGGGCTTTACCGAGATTCAGGATACCAATGAAAAGGTTGTAGCTGGTCGTGGTGTGTTTGCCACAACCACGCATAAATTTTTATTGCTGCGCGATGGTCATCGCTTGAATGAGCCGATGTTTGAAGAGATTGTGCCGGCCAATGCGATTTCCTTAGCCAGCATCAAGCGTATTGAAGTGTTGCGCGGCCCCGGCGCGAGCTTGTATGGCAATGCTGCATTTTTAGGTGTGATCAATATTATCACCCTCGATGCCGATGCACCTTCTCTGGCATCGATTGTTGGCGGTAATTTCGGCCAGGTCGGTGCTGATTTTATATTCAATGAAAAGCTTGGTGAGGATAGGCAGTTGCTGTTTTTCGCCAGTGTGCGTCATCATACGGGTGATGTTGTGAGCCTGCCGGCCAGTCAGGATATGGCAGCCAACCCGGTAGCGGGCAGTCAAAAAGTAGAAAGCCGTCCGTTTAATTTTGATGTGGGGATGAAGTACAAGGGTGAAGCATCACTGCTGTCGTTTTCAGCCAGACGAGCCGCCTATGATACGCCGCGCTCCAATGATGGTGCATTGCTTACTGCCGCCGATACATTGGTGCGACCTGTGCAGGTGTTTGATTTTCAGCATTTGGATGTGCAGCTATTACCGCACTGGAAGGATATCAACGTTACGCTGCGTCATTATGCCGATCGTTCGTTTTTACGCACACCGCAGTATGTAAAAACTGCTCGTGATGCATTGCCATCGGGTAAAGTGTTTGATTTGCGTATTGAAACGGTGCGTGCCGGCATCGAGTACAGTGCTGCGATGGAACACGATGGCGGTGAATTTATACTTGGCATGCAACTGGAAAACTTCTGGTTGCTGGATTCTGCGATTGAAACCAGCTTTGCAAACAACGCTTCGGTTGTGGAGTTTCCCAATTTAGCCAATGTTTCCGAATGGAATTCGGCTTTGTATGCACAGGAAAAATATCACATCACATCGAATGTTATCGTCAATGTCGGTTTGCGTTGGGATTATTATAAATCGTTTGGTCGTTCGTTTAACCCGCGTTTGGCTGTAATTTATAATCCGTTTGACACGTTTATTATGAAGGCTATTTATGGCCGCGCCTTTCAAGCGCCAAGCTATTTTTATCGTACGGAAAACCGGGGTTTGGGTTATGGCTCGCCAAACGGTTTAAATCCTGAACGGCTGGATAATTTTCAGATCAGTGTGGAAAACACATTCGCTGAAAGCACATGGTTGCGTGTGACGGCGTTTCATAACCGTGTCAAAAATTTGATCACACGGCCTGTGGGCGCAACGAGTTATCAAAATATCGGTGCTTTGACGACCCAGGGCATTGAGACAGAGTTAAAGATTAAACTGGTCGAATCCATCGAACTCTTTGCAACCCACACGCTGACAAAGGCGGTCAACGGTGCCAGCGATGCGAAGCTGTTGGCATCGGGTAAGTTGGCCAATATTCCACGTCATGCCATTACGGCAGGGCTTACCTGGAACACTGCCTCATCAATCTCAGGCAGTGTGTATATGAATTGGCATGGTGCTATTGCATCACCCATCGTGGGGCCGACAGCGGCTCGATCGAATGCATCGAATACAATCCCTGCAGCAGCGTTGGTGAATCTGACCTTGAATGCGGATGATGTGTTCGGAGGTATGCAGGCTCAGTTGTCGCTGCATAATGTATTGAACAAACGTGATTTTCGTGGCGGAACGACTCGGATTCCTTATCCTCAGGAGGGTAGGAGTATTCTGCTTACCCTCGGTTATGCGCTTTAGAGGCTGATGATTTAATGGCAAAGGTTTTATTCTTCTGCTTGTCGGTCTGTTTTATGATCATGCTTGCGCCTGCCTCATTGCAAGCGGCAGGCATTGCAGTGCTCAGTCATGCCGACATCACACCTTACCGGATGGCTATTGCCGGTTTTCGTGAACACGTGGATTTGCCTGTGCATGAATATCATCTGGGCAGTAAAAATGAGCACCGCGATACGGTTGCCAAAGCTGTGCGTCAGCAACAGCCGGAGCTTATTCTTGTTTTGGGCAAATCGGCATTGAATTTTACACGCAGCATGCAGTTCGGTGTGCCTGTCGTGTTTGTGTTCGTATTGCACCCGAACAATGATTCAAACAAATCCCCAAGCAAGCATCCGAGGCAGCCAGGTGAATTTGGCATTGCGATGTCCATTGAGCCGGAGCAACAGTTTAAGATGCTGTTAAGCATTGCACCGGGCATGAAACGTATTGGTGTGGTTTATGATCCGGAGAAGAGTGGGGTGGTGATCCGGCAGGCACAGGCTGCGGCTAAGCGGCTGAGGATTCATCTTGTCGCCATGCCTGCCAGCAATCAGCACGATGCTGCGATTGCGATTGCGGATATGATGGCGAACATCGATGCGATGTGGATGATTCCGGATACCACGGTACTGACATCCACGACGTTTAAGCAAATGATGCGTTTATCCTTGCAACATGCTGTGGCCTTGATCGGTTTAGCACCCAAATATGTCCGTGCGGGCAGTTTGTTTGCTCTTTCGTTTGATAGCCGGGCTATTGGATTGCAGGCGGGAGATATGGCCATGCGGATATTAAATGGTGAAACGTTGGCCAAGCGTATGTCGCCGGAGGTGGTACGTTTTGTGCTAAACAAGCAGACGGCTGATCGGCTTGGGTTGTATTTATCTGCCGCACGGTTGAAACAAGCAGCTGATCTTTATCCGAAAAGAAAGGGGGAAAGCAATTGAAACTGTTCTTTTATTCGTTGCGGTCTCGCATCTTTTTATCAGTCACGGCACTGGTTGTGGCCTTAAGTCTGGTGTTTGGCTGGATTTCGATTGTTCAACAAACATCCTCGTTGGAGCAAGAGCTGATTGAGCGAGGCCAGATCACCGCGCGTCATTTATCCTATGGTGTTGAACTCGGAATTTTGACTGCTGATGTGGCAGGGCTTGATGCTTTGCTTAAAAAGTTATTAAACGAAAAAGATGTGCTTTATGCCGGAATTCATGCTTTGAACGATGAAATGATCACCTCGGCCATGTCCGATTCCCTGGACGTGCTTGCGTATGACCCAGCTCTTGTGATGGTGAATTCCGATGATCCGTTATCCGAATCATGGGTGAAAAAGCAATGGGGCAAGCGCGATGTGTATGAATTTAATATGCCTGTTATCAATGAAATTCATGTTGCCGAGGAAGCGATGTTGCTTGATGATGCAGGTGAGGTACAACGCCAGGTGATTGGTAATATTCATGTCATTCTGGGTGCAAGCAGTATCGAAAATGCAATCCATAAAACGATTGTGAATGGCATTCGTACATTCTTTATCGTGTTTTTGTTTGCTCTGTTGGCGGCATGGTGGTTGGCGCGTGCTTTAACGCGGCCATTGGAAGATATGGTGTCGGTTATTGAAACGACCAAAAGCGGTGATTTTAATCAGCGCATTCATCTGCGTGGTCAGAATGAAATCACCCAACTTGCGATGTCTTTTAATCGCATGCTTGACGTGCTGGCGGAGCGCGATGCGAATCTGCATGAACAGCAACGCACCATGCAGGTGATTTTAGATACAGCACCGGTAGGTATCTGGATGCTGGCTGCAGACCATCGTATTATGTTTATAAACAAGGCATTTTCAGAAGCGGTGGGTATTTCGGAGCAGGAATTTATGGATGCCGAGCATTATGCCGATGTGTTGAGCGATGCTGTTGCGGTGCAATGCATGCAATCGGATGAGCGTTGTTTTGCAGCGGAAAAATTGGTGACGAGTCAGGAGCGTATTCCCTGCGTGGATGATAAGGTGCATGTGTTTGATGTTGTGAAAGCGCCATTGCGCAATGATCAGGGTGAGATGATCGGACTCGTTGGCATTGCGATTGATGCGACGGCGCGATTGGAGGCTGATCTCGAAAAAGAGCAGATGCAGCAGCAGGTTGAACATACTCAGCGCTTGGAAAGCTTGGGCGTTTTAGCCGGTGGTATTGCACATGATTTTAATAATATTCTGACCTCCATCATGGGCAATGCAGCCATGGCTGGACGAAAACTCAAGGGTGTGTCTGTGGACGGGGAAGAGTATTTATCAAAGATTGTTCATTCCTCAGAAAAAGCCGCCTTGCTTTGCAAGCAGATGCTGGCTTATTCCGGCAAAGGACATTTCATTGTGAAGCCGGTGAATTTATCCGACATGGTTGAAAGTGTGACCAGTTTGTTGGGTGTCTCCATTTATAGTACGGTTGAGTTGAACTACCGTTTGTCCGATCACTTGCCCAATATTGAAGCCGATGAAGCACAATTGCAGCAAGTGATTATGAATCTGGTGATTAATGCCTCCGATGCCATTGGTGAACATAGCGGGATAGTGACGATTGCTTCCGGGCTGATGCATGCGGATGCCGCCTATTTGGCGCAAACAGTGGCTCCTTCCGGGGTGGAACTGGAGGCGGGCGATTACGTTTATCTGGAGGTGTCCGATACCGGCTGTGGCATGAGTAAAGAAGTACAACAGCGCTTGTTCGAACCTTTTTTCACCACCAAATTTACCGGTAGAGGATTGGGTATGAGTGCGGTTCAGGGCATTATTCGTGGCCATCAAGGTGCGATGAATGTGTACAGTGAGCCGGGTAAGGGGACTACCTTTAAAGTGCTGTTTCCGGTGTCCCATAAGCAGGCTGCTGATCAGGGCGTGTCTGCGGTGTCGTCTGTACATGCGTGGCAATCCGGTGGCACGGTGTTGATTATCGATGATGAAGAAATGATTCGTGAAGTCGCATCGGTGATGTTGCAAGATATGGGCTTTGAAACCCTCAATGCAGTCGATGGGCGTGATGGTGTGGATATGTATCGTCAGCATCAGGATAAGGTTGTTGCAGTGTTGCTGGATATGACGATGCCAAGGCTCGATGGCGAAGGCTGCTTTCGCGAACTCAAAGCTATCAATCCGGATGTGAAAGTGATTTTATCATCCGGCTACAATGAGCAGGATGTGGCCAATCGCTTTGACGGTGAAGGCTTGCTGGCTTTTGTTCAGAAACCATACAATCCGGAGGAGCTCGAAGCGAGTTTGCGTTTGGCCTGTGCTGAGACAGTGGCTGGCAATGTGGTGTGATTGTTGATGCCAAAAGCTCTTGTCGTGAATGCTCGAATGACTGAGTTTTATGCAATAGGGCGTGTTTTACCTTGGCCTGTTTTGTAGCTTTCCATTAAGGCGTTTTGAATATCACGATGCTGACTTAAATCGGAGATGTTCAAATGCCGCTGTGCAATCGGTTGAATCGCAATGAGAATCTGCTGCTGTTGCCATGCTGTAATAAATCCATCGAAATCCAGATTGCCATCGAGGCAAAATTCGCAAGCTAAACCGCTTGGCTCGGAGAAATATATCTCTTGCAGAACCATCACATCGTATTCGTGTCGGTAGGCATCGAGCCCGATGGATGCTGCGAGCAAATCGTAGAGGTGTTGAATGGGTTGCTTTTTTAGCATGATGGTATGCAGGTCAATACGAATACTTGGTTTGAAATTCTGACCTTGAAAATCAAAATCGATACTTGCTGTGATATTGCTCTGGCTTGTCTGTGTCATGTCTGCTCCAAGGGGGCGATGGCGATTAAATCTTCGGCATGCTGCAATACAAAGTTTTTGAATGCTTCCGGGATAGCGGCAAAGCGTTTGCCACTGCGGTGCACAATATGCCATTGCCGCATGATGGGGAAGTCTTCGACATTGAGAATGGTTAAACGTTTGAGAGCCAGTTCCATTTCAATGGTGTGCAAGGATACAATGCCCAAACCCAGCTCTGCCATGACGGCCTGCTTGATGGCTTCGGAGCGATTCATCTCCATGCTGGTGATTAATTGCAGATCGTGTTGGGCGAAGAAGGCTTCAACGGCCATGCGGGTGCCGGAATCGCCTTCGCGTACAATAAATGGTTCGTTTGCAACTTCAGCCAGGCGGATTTTCTGACGCTTAGCTAAAGGGTGGCTTGGTGCGGCAATGACCACCAGTGGATTATCAATGAAAGGGATACCGGTCAGCTTCTGACTCTGGGGCGGCGTGCCCATGATGACCATATCGGTATCATTGTGATCGAGGGCATTGAGCAGGCCGGTGCGATTACTTACATCGAGGGTGACCTGGGCGGCCGGATATTGATGGTGGAAGGCGGCAATAAGTTGTGGCGCAAAATAGTTGGCTGTCGAGGCCATGGTGAGGTGTAGCTTGCCACGCTTCATGCCTTTGAGCTCTTCCATCACTTGCGAAGCTTCCTCCAGTTGTTGGCGAATGTTTTCGGCATAATATAATAATTCACGACCGGCCTGGGTGGGTGATACCTTTTTACCATCGCGGTCAAACAGGGGCAGGCCGATCTGTTCTTCCATTTGTTTGACCTGCATGGATATGGCGGGCTGAGTCATGAACAATGATTTGGCTGCTTTGGTATAACTAACGTTGGCGACAATGGCTTCCAGGATCTTTAATTGTTTCAAGGTAATATTCATGAAACCCTCCATGTATAAAAAAAAATGATGAAATCAATCATAAGCTTTGATTTTACTTTATGAAAGATATTTTTAGACTTCCCATTGTCGGCAAGGGAATATATCCTCCTCTGCCGCAGAGAGGGGGGCTCAGGCTTCCTTGGTTTAACAAAATAAATACGGAGGGATTTTCCCCATGGATCAATCGAATCGTTACGCCGACCTAAGTCTTAAAGAAGAGGACTTGATCGCAGGCAACAATCATTTACTTGTTGCTTATAAAATGAAACCGGCTGAAGGCTATGGTTTCTTGGAAGTGGCTGCGCATATTGCTGCTGAATCTTCAACGGGTACGAATGTAGAAGTGTCTACGACGGATGACTTCACACGCGGTGTGGATTGCATGGTTTATGATATTGATGAAACTGCGTTTGATGATGGTTTTGGTCTGTTCAAGGCGGCCTATCCAGTACCGTTGTTTGATCCGAACTTGCTCGATGGTCACTATAATGTGTCTCACATGTGGTCGTTGATTCTGGGTAATAATCAGGGCATGGGCGATCATGAAGGTCTGCGTATGATGGATTTCATGGTTCCTAAATGCATGATTGAAAAATTCGATGGCCCAAGTGCTGGTATTGCTGACCTTTGGGAAGTTTTGGGTCGCCCAAGAGAAGACGGCGGTTATATCGCTGGTACCATCATCAAACCTAAATTGGGTCTACGCCCCGATCCATTTGTGAAAGCATGTTATCAGTTCTGGTTGGGTGGCGATTTCATCAAGAATGATGAGCCTCAGGCCAACCAGCCGTTCTGCCCGATGGAAACTGTTATTCCAATGGTTGCAGAAACAATGGATCGCTGTCAGCAGGAAACGGGTGAAGCGAAGCTGTTCTCCGCCAATGCAACTGCCGATTTCCACGGTGAGTGCATCAAGCGTGGTGACTTCATTCTTGAATCATTCGCTAAATACGGTAACGAAAAGCATGTTGCTTTCTTGATTGATGGTTTTGTAACCGGCCCTGCTGGTGTGACGACTGCGCGTCGTGCATTCCCTGATACCTTCCTGCATTTCCATCGTGCTGGCCATGGTGCTATCACTTCATATAAGTCTCCAATGGGTATGGATCCATTGTGCTACATGAAGCTGGCTCGTTTGCAGGGTGCTTCCGGTATTCACGTCGGAACCATGGGTTACGGTAAAATGGAAGGCCACGGTGGTGAAACCGTGCTTGCATACATGATTGAACGCGATGAGTGCATGGGTCACTACTTCCACCAGAATTGGTATGGCATGAAACCAACCTGCCCAATCATCTCCGGTGGTATGAATGCATTGCGTCTGCCAGGTTTCTTCGAGAATCTGGGCCATGGTAACTTGATTAATACCTGTGGTGGTGGTGCTTACGGTCATATCGATAGCCCAGCATCCGGTGGTAAATCACTGGGACAAGCTTACGATTGCTGGAAGTCAGGTACGGATCCAATTGGATACGCCAAGACTCATAAAGAGTTTGCACGTGCATTCGATTCCTTCCCTGGTGATGCTGACAAGATCTATGAAGGTTGGCGCGAAAAGATCGGTTCACATAAATAAGTCTGAACTTATTTATCGTATAAACCTGTCGTATAATGAAAAGGCTCCCATGGATGGGGGCCTTTTTTTTATGTCTTTTTTAGAATTGATCAGTTTAAATTATGGGATGTATAATATTTATAAGTTAGTTATTTTACATTCTTGCGTTACAATATCCCCCAAGACTTAACTCGGGGGCAAGCATGAGCGATCACGATCAGTATAATATTAAAGAAAAACCATTTTATCAGGTGCAGGGTGACGAAGTGGAGCTGTATGAAGCAGCTTATGCCGCCCGTTTACCGGTGATGGTGAAAGGGCCTACCGGCTGTGGTAAGTCGCGCTTTATTGAACACATGGCATGGAAACTGGGCAAGCCATTGATCACAGTGGCGTGTAATGAAGATATGACGGCATCCGATCTGGTTGGCCGTTATTTGCTTGATGCCAATGGCACACGCTGGCTCGATGGCCCGCTAACCACTGCTGCACGTATCGGCGCAATCTGTTATCTCGATGAGATTGTTGAAGCCCGACAGGATACAACGGTCGTAATCCATCCATTGACCGATCACCGTCGCACGCTGCCCTTGGATAAAAAAGGTGAATTGGTGGAAGCACATCCCGATTTCCAATTGGTGATTTCTTATAACCCGGGCTACCAAAGCCTGATGAAAGATTTGAAACAATCGACCAAACAGCGTTTTGCGGCATTTGAATTTGATTATCCAACGGCTGCTGTTGAAACCGACATTGTTGCCAAGGAAACCGGCATTGATGCGGAACTGGCGGCCAAGTTGGTTCAAATTGGTGCAACAGCCCGTAACCTCAAAGGCCATGGTCTGGATGAAGGTATTTCTACCCGTTTGCTGACCTATGCGGCGACGCTGATTAAGGGTGGCGTTGAAGCCAAGGCTGCGTGCCGTATGGCTCTGGTGCGTCCGATTACCGATGATGTTGATATTCGTGACACCTTGGATCATGCCATTGATGCAACGTTTGGCTGAATAAATGTGGAAATTTTTTACTGCAGAGGAGCGCAGAGTAAATCAAGAGAACAACCTCGATGTGATGATTGTAGGTTTTTTCTCTGCGTACTTTGCGGTGAACACTTTTGAATCTGTTATTCAAGAGATGGGGTAGATCAGGGAGATGATTCATGGTTGAAAAGCTTGCAAGGTCCACAGCAGTTAAAATTTATTGGCAGCGTTTAAATTGTAATTTTGCCCAAGCCGATAAGGTTTTTGATGAATGTCTGATTGAAGCCAAAGCATCGCTTTCGGAGCAGGGCTTGGTCAGTTATATCGATAATGCCAGCTTCCTTGGTAAGTTGGGGCGCGGGCCTGAACCGCTGGTGATTTATCTGGAAGAAGCGCCTGCAGTTGCTGTGTTGGTGGGTGAAGAAGTGTTGGACGATTTGCGTGAGTTTGCGCACTACATGTCCACGCACACCAATTTCAAGGCTATGGTGCCTTTTTTACAAACGATTGCGGCTGTTGCGCGTCGTTTGCACAACTATGAATTGCTACACCAATATATTGAAATCGTTCGGGAGATGATGGATAAAACCTCCGCATCCGTGCATGGCCATCATACCACCTTTCCGAGCCCCGGCGTGATTGATTTGCTTAAACAGTCGCCGCGCTTGTTGAGCGAATTATCCATGGAAGGGTTTAAAAACTGGGTGAACTACGGTATTCAATATTACAACACCCATCCAGATCGCCAGATTGATTATTTCTGCTTACAATCGCCCGATGCGGTGGCTGTGATGATGCGTGAGCGCCATGGTACGCTGATGGTGGATAACGAGCGTAAGCTGGATGCTTATTTGCGCGGTTTATGGCAGGACTCCGATTATCTGGTACCGTATTCCTTGATTTTTGATGAATTGCGTAAACCTATGCCATATTACGATAAAATGGGCATTCGTCTGCCGGATGTGTACGATGATGATCGTGGTGTGAGCGGCATCAATCGTTACCGTGCAGCATTGGCGCACATGGCCGGCCATCGTCGCTGGTCTGAGCCGATGGTGGTGGACAACTGGAGCCCGTTTCAACGTGTTGCGGTGGAAGTGTTTGAAGATTCACGTATCGATTACTTGGCCTGTCAGCGTTATCCGGGTTTGAGGAAAATATTGATTGCGCTGCATCCGGAGCCCATTCAAGCGGATTTATCGCTAGAAAAGACCTCGTTGATTCTGCTGCGTTTGGCGATTGCTTCGCGTGCCATGCTGGATCCGGATTACCTGGTTGAAAATGATGATATTGGTGAATTTGTGCAGCGTTTTTATGATGTGATGCGGCAAGATGAAACGTGCAGTGAGGATATGGCCGATATTGCCCTCTCGTTTATTGCTCGCACACGCAGACAGACCGATGCCTTGCCAAATACCTATTTTGATAACACGGAAGTCGATTACCGTGATGATAATCGTCATCTGTGGATTTATATCGAGCAGGGTGATGATGAAGACACACTGTTTGATCATCTGGATGAACGTCAGAATGAAGATGAACTGAACGCTTTGCCACCACGTCATTACCATGAATGGGATTATGCTTCGGAGCATTATCGCCCCGATTGGGTGAGTGTGTATGAAGCATTGCATCCAAGTGGCAATGCGGCCATGGTGGATAGGTTGCTGGCCAAGCACAGTGCGCTGGCCAAGCGCTTAAAGGCGATTCTGGATATGCTCAAACCGCAGGATCGGGTGCGCATTCGCTATCAGGAAGATGGATCAGAGCTGGATCTCGATGTGGCGATACGCTCGTTGATTGATTTCAAGGGTGGGGCAGCACCGGATCCGCGTGTAAATATGAGCCATCGCACTGATGGTCGTAATGTGGCGGTATCGTTGGTGTTGGATTTGTCGCAGTCCTTGAGTGAAAAGGCTGCAGGCTGTAATCAAACGATTCTGGAATTGTCACAGGAAGCTGTTTCGTTGTTGGCCTGGACGATTGATCAAGTCGGTGATCCATTTTCCATTGCCGGTTTCAATTCGAACACGCGCCATGATGTGCGCTATTATCATATCAAGGGATTTGCTGAAAACTGGGATGATGATGTAAAAGCACGTTTAGCTGCGATGGAACCGGGTTATTCAACCCGCATGGGTGCTGCGATGCGGCATGCCGGCCACTATCTCAAATCACAGCAGGCGGATAAAAAGCTGATGCTGATTCTCACCGATGGCGAGCCTGCTGATATCGATGTGGATGATGGTCAATTGTTGATTCAAGATGCCCGCAAAGCGGTTACCGAACTGGATCAGGATGGTATTTATAGCTATTGCATCAATCTGGATCCAAAGGCCGATGAATATGTGGCGGATATTTTTGGTAGTCAGTTTACCATTATTGACCATGTCGACCGCCTGCCTGAAAAACTGCCAGAGGTGTTTGTTGCGCTGACCAAGTAGCTTGGTCGTTGAACTGTTATTCAAGAGCGCCTCACCCCGCTGCACGGCTCCCAATCTGAGAATAACACTCATTTACCGCGAAGTACGCAAAGAAGCGCAAAGAAAACCATGTTTAGATTTTGTCTTTCCTCTGCGTAACTTCGCGTTACCTGTGATGGGCAGGATGCCCGAATGCCGTGGGCGCATGGATGCGCAGGAACGGTCGGTAAAAGTTTTTGAATCTGTTATTCAAGAGTTACATTTCTTTTTGGTAGCTTATTACCAAAGGTATTGGGTCTTTAAGGTGAATGAGCGCGTTTTGTTCAGGCTCTGGGTGACGATGTCGTTGCGGTAGGTGAGTTGCAGTGCGATGGCTGGAGAGAATGCCATTTCAGCGGTGATGCCAATGGTGCTATCGCGTACCTGATCACCTTGACGCACACCGTTGATGCTGGTTTCGCCGCTCCAGCGGCGTAGATAATCGAGTGATAACCACATGCCGCGCATGATCGTATAACTCAGATGTGCATCTATGCCCCAACGGCCGCGCTGTTCTCGGGTCAGCTTGCTTAGAAAAGTTTTATTGCTGGTGAAATGGTGATAATGGCCGAGCAGCTCGAATTCCCAGTCTGCGATCGTTTGTGTCAAAGCCAGTTCCGGTTTGAATACCCAGCGATTACCACTCAGATTCAGGCGACTGGCTGGATCGTAACGACCCAGCGGCGCAGTGATTTGCAGGCTGCCACCAAATACCGTACCCGCTTTGTAATGTTTGAATTGTTCACGAGTCAGAGCAGGTGCACCGAAAAAATCCATGCCGATGACCAGGGTGGGATCGCTGATGCCGGTAACCTGCTTGTGCAGAGCAAAGCTCGGCACATCCAGCTTTGCGCGTGCATAAGGCAGGAAACCACCGATCAGAGCCACCTGACCGAAGAGGGGAAATGTCCTGTAATAACGCAATACTCCGGCCTGGGTCGTGAGGCGCGATAAGCCGCCACTGCTTTCGGATTGAAAATAGAGCACTTGTACGATATTTAGATCAATCGGCAGGTTATTGTAAGCATGAGCGCCCGCTTCAGCAGCATGGCACTGCACGGACTGCAATGGCAATAATATAAATAGAGAAAAAGCGATCAGATATATACGCATCTTATATTTTATAGCGCTGAGACAGTTCAGATAGAATTTTCTGCCAATGACTATAGACAAGATAATTACCTTCATCCGGTAAAAAATGAATAGTGGGATTGATCAGTAGATCGGCAATGCGTCGCCCCATGCTGATTGGCACCAGTGGATCTTGTTGACCGTGCCAGATGGAGGCGCTGCCGTTGTATTGCTCCAGATCAAGCGGCCAATCCGAGGCGCACAGGGTGATTTCATCGCACAGTTGCTGGAAATTTTCTTTGGCTGCAGTTTGAAATGACTGTAAAAAACTGTCTTTTATTTCAGGATGATCCAGTACGGCAATATCTGTAGCTGGCTGATGTTCAGCTACGCGGTCAAAATAACTGCTTGAGTCCTGCTCCAGGTCATTCAAAAAAACACGCATGAATTCAGCCAGTAATTCCGGCGAACGATGCGCCAGACGCATGGCTGTATGATTCAATGGAATCATGCCATCCAGATCGTCAACAGAACGAACCGGTGCCATGCAGGCAATCAGCGAAATATGATGGATGCGCTTCGGTAAATGATCGACACAGGATAGTACATAAGGCGTGCCGGCTGAAAAACCAATCAAGGCAAATGAATCAAGCCCCAGAAAATTCGCCAGTTGCCTGATATCTTCTGACCAATCTATAAACGTGCGCCCATGCAATGGATCAGAAGCATGCGAACCGGGGCGCTCCGGTACAATCAGGCGCAGCCCCATGTTTTTGGCAATATCATAATCCGGATGCGAGCCGGTCAGACTGTGAAAAACCATCACCGGTTTTCCCTTCGGAGCACCATACTCGCGCCAAGTTAATCTGCGTCCGTCATGCAGGCACATGCTCATCGAAGCGGCGGGTTGCTTTTCACTGTAGTCCTTGAGTTGAGCCAGGCTAGCTGCTGAAGACTGTTCTGAAATCAGCGCAGAGGAGCCTGTCAGCATCTTTTTCATCAGTTCGATTTGGCCACCAGTTCCGGTTTTGCTGAAAATCGATTTCATCTGCGCCCGCACCGTATGTTTGCTAAGCCCCAAGTGCTCGGCGGCATTGTTGAGCGTGTGGCAACCGTTGAGCATGGCTTTGGCGAGCCGGGTTTCTGCTCTGGAGAGTTGATGTTTCGCGGCAAATGCAGCCAATGGAATCTGGCGCTGATGTTTGGGTGAATGGATAAATACGACAGCCAGACCTTCGCCATCTTGTAGACTGGTATGGATCGATGATGATGCTGTGACCCACAGCGAGGTTTCTTCTCCGGATGCACCAATGCTCATGCTTTTAGGTTCGCGCTGTGGCATGGATACAGATTCCCGAATCATGGCATGCAAGGCTCGGGTATTGGCCAGCGAGTTGGCCTGTAATTGATTGTTGTGGAATAATAAATGTCCTGTTTCATCCAGCAGTGTGTTGGCCAGATCATTGTTGGCGACCATGGAAGCATCGTGCCGAACCAGAATCACGCCAATGGGCAAGCGGTTGAGAATATCGCTGAATGCATGGGTGATACTTTCCAGATGCGAAACCTTTTGCTGGATTTTTATAGCCCGCTTGAAATGCGATGCAAGAGCGTCGTGAGCATGTCCATCGAGTATGACAGTGTCATTATCATCCGGCGCAGGCAAGGCATTGAGATAATGCCCCATCTCATCCAGCAATTGCGGCCACAAAGAGGGCGTAAGCACAGCCTCATAGACCAGTCCAATCAGATTATCCTGCTCCGGCATGCTGCCTTGACCTCCTGTCTCCCGATTACGCATCAATGAGTCAGCTCCTGAAAATAATCATTACAGTTTAGCCCATATGGGTGATGTGCCTGATTTTAGAGGAAGATAGCGTTTGTCGCCTCAATTGGCTTTAGTTTTTTAACTCAGGGGATTCAAATGCAATCATTTATGAGATTCGGAAAGGTTTTATTCATACTGGCGCTCACCACCGGCCTGGCCGCTTGTGGCGGCGGTGGCGGCACTGCAGCTACAGGAGCAGGAACCAGCACCACCATTACCGGCAGCGCCGGCGATGGCCCTGTTCAAAATGGCAATGTGAGTGTTCTCGATGCCAATGGCATTGCCGTGATAACCACCCCGACCAACCCAACAACCGGACTTACCGCCCAATTTAGTTTCACCGTTCCTTCCGGAACCGCCTTACCCCTAACCATCACAGTTAGCGGCGGCACCGATACAGTAACTAACGCTCCCCAGGATTTCCCGCTTAGAACTGCGGTGACTAGCCTGCCAACCGATGGCACTCCAGTCACCGGCAATGCCAATCCGTTATCCACGCTGGCAGTTGCATCCGCCGAAGCGCAAGCGGGTGGTATTACCACGGCCAGTTTAACCACTGCAACCAATAATGTATTGGGCGCTATGGGTTTCGGCCTGGCAGCAGGTGTCAACCCACTCTCAACGCCCGTGGACAACCTCAACGCGAAAAGCATCGTACGCGCCAATGAAGCAGCAGCGGAATTGATTCGCCG
>JAUZQK010000156.1 GCA_030951025.1 Mariprofundus sp.
CCTTTAAGCGCAGCAATGCCCCAAATGCCGCCAATCATCATCATGTATGCTTTGACATACCAATCTGGCACGCTGCCCAAGGCGACAGTAAAATAATCGCTCACAGCTTGCGCGTCGAATGCAGCCCAAATCATCGGAATAGAAAAGACCAGGAACGAACCACGGCGCAACCACGCATCTTTTGCGTTAATTTGCTGCATTTCCCACGCGTGATCGTTGTCAGTTTTTGATTGTATAAGTTCGGCGGCTTTTTCTGCTTTGGCTTTCGTAATCGCTTGCTTTCCCTTAAGAAACTCGCCACCGATTCCAATGCCCGCCGAAATCAGCGACAAAATACCCGCAAGCATTACACGCGCTCTTTGTGATTGTTTTTCATTGCGGTCCCGTTGCCCTGGGAGATGCAAGGATCAATACCAACCGCCCCGCATACTGGACAAGCTGCCCCTGTTTCTGCTTGTTTGTTGCAAAATGCTTTTTTCTTCATGCCGCGTCGAATCATGTGAATGCCCTCTCTACTCCGAAATATTCTTGTCCGTTTGCTGTTCTGATACCTGACCAGGTTGCAGGGCTTCCCTGTGTCCTGTCTGTGCGTACATCAACATGCAGCCCTGGATGCGGTCGCCAATCTGGATATGCACCAATGCCGGTAAATCCAACTGATAACGCGACATCATACGCCTGGCGCAATTCTGACCTGGATAGTGAGCGTGCGCCGTTGGGTGTATCGATCAGCGGCATAATATCAGCAGCGCGAACCTCTCCCCAACGTGTTACGTTGTGCTGACTGCCTGCGCCTTTATCCATGTACCGGCCAAGGCTTCCGGCAGCAGGGCTGATGATTACCGTATTGCCCCATGCCTTGCGGAATGCATCAAGCCGCGTCAAAAGGGCATCGCTCATAAATGGCCACCATGCCCCGAACTCAGATTCAGTAAAATAAACGATGTCTGTATTCATGCTTTTAACTCCCCACTTTCCGCCATAAAAAACCAGCATTGCCAAGCCGAACAAGGCCAGTCTTGCAGCATTAGACACTGTTGCCCGCGATGGTTTTAACCCGCCCCGTACCGGCTGGATAATCCTTTAAAGCCTGTTCGATTGCGCCGTTTGGCGTTGTTGATTCAAGTGATCTGTGCGCCGTGGCAATGTCTTGACGTACGCCCTCCGCCACTTGCGCTGATGTTTCTGTTCTGCCAGTAGCTGCATTTCGCATCTGCCGCAAGTAAAAAAGTTTAACCATATCTGATTCATTCATTACATAACCTCATAGTTTAGATTTATAAAACTTGCAGCTTGTGATACGTGATATAGACCCAGCCCAGCAGGAACAAGAAAAGGTGTTACCAGTTGAGCGTCTTGGGAAGCATTCCATAGCCTGAAATAAATCGCCGCCATATTGTTATTGTATGAATCAGACAAAAGCGTCGGCGATACAGGGTTGCCAATGATTGCTGGATTTCCTCCTGTCGATGGGCTGGAAATTCCGCCAGACATAACCCTGATCCCGTTCATGTTTGCCGCAGGACTTACGATTTCAGTAATCGCTCCAACACTTTTATAGTGATGATAATTAATTAGACCAGACACATCACTTTTGACATTTACTGTTTGGATTATCTTTTGAGTCGTAATTGGGTTTGTTATTGTGTTGATCGCGTCAACCGATCCAACCACCAGCCCAGGGCGATAATCGCCATAACCAACCGCCAGCAGAACATCACCTGTAATGGCTCCATAATTTTCGATATAGAAACCAATAAAGCCGCCGCTTATTCTCCATACGTCACCGGACTTCATGGACATTGTGCCAACGCCTGGAACATGCACATCAAGCGGCACATTCGTTGATTTTACGGCTATATATTCGCCATTCTGTTCAACCTGTTCCCCGCTGTTGATTGGGATTTTTAAAGTTACATCACTCATTTTTTGCGACCCATGTATGCCATGGCCACAAAACCAATGGCCAGCACAATCATCATATTTTTAGAGAATCCTTGCATCACGGTTGCGGCATCAGACCTTGTTGCACTCGCCACAGTTTTAATCGCATCGGTTGATACTTTATCAACTCCGGACATTGCAGCTGCGGCAACATCACCCGCGAAATTGAATGCGTCCTTTGCAATGCCGCCATCGGTGATCGTGACGTTTTTTGTGACCGATCCACCGGCCTTGATAACATCAACACCGCTAAGATTAGACAGCTGCATATTTTCATTGGTTGTGTTCGTGGTCGTGGTTTGACTCGAACTTGTGCCACTTGATGAACCGCCCATTAAATCACTACCTCGTAAACTGTTTCTCGTTTTTTTGCGCCAGTAAATCGAACCAGCCGGGCAACTGCATCATTTTTAACGTGAAAGCGGATGACATCAACACCGGCCTTTTTTGCTTCTATTTTGATGATCTTCGCCCATTTGGCCATATTGCGCCCTTCAAAACATAAGCAAGCCAGTTCAACACGTTTGCCGAATCGCTCCAGGCGTGTGACTAACCATGCATCACCATCATCCAGACGATAAAGCCGCGATATGCCAGCATTAACCTGCCGTTTTATTTCCGCTTCATCATCACCGACTGAAAAGCAAAGCGATTCACCCGCTTCATTCGTCCAGTGGGTCAATCGCTCAATATTTAACGCTTTTTGTAAATCCACCAGCCAGCCAAAAGAACAACACCAACAATCAATATTGATTGATTCGTGCTGCCCATCACGGGAAATAATGGAGGATTGAAGCCGCCAACATAAACGGAATTGCTGCCTGTCGTGGCATCGCCACTGGCTGCACTGGATGAGAAGTCTGGCTGAATGCCACCAGCTCCACCATCCAGCGCCATGCCTGGTGTTGTGCCGCCCATTATTTCTTCACCAGGTAAAAAACAACACCGCCAACAATAGCAAGCTGAACCAATCGACTAATACCATTTGAAGCGACAACGCCCCCAGTAGCACCCAAGCCAAGCGCGCCCAAAAGCCAAGGGATTGCAGGCATTACTTTTTCACCATCACCAAGACGGCAACAAGGAATAGACCACCGCCAATCATCAACATGGTTTGATTGCTCATGCCTTTGCCTGAAGGTAATCCCGTGCGCTTATCTTTCTGGCTCTGATCAAGTAAAACTGTTTCGTTTTTTGTGACGGAAGATTTAACGCCACCGCCATCTGTGCCACTTAAAAGCCCATCAATACCGCCTCGAACAACATTCGCGGCATCGCGTGCCCATCCGGGTAATTGCCACTGATCAGCCATCTTATGCGCTCACATCGCCAAGGTATTCCAAGATCATCGGAATATCACCGGCAGCGGTTACGGTTACGCGCAACTGCAAAGACTGGACACCTGCCAGACTGAGAATTTCTTCACCGAATCCAGCCTCGGTTGGATCAAATACGAAGATATCAGCCTGTGGCACACGAACACCATCAGATTGAATCTGATTGTTTTCGGACACAGTACGTTTGAAGATCGTGCGACGGTCGCGCATGATTTCAACTTCAGTAATGCCCAGAGCTGTTGCATTTTCAAACGTAATGCGCTGAATTGCATCATATTGACCAAATGGAATGTCGGCAATTTCAACAACACCAGCACCGTTTGAGCGGCGCATGGTTTCATGGACGTGTTTAAGTTTACCCGAAACATCAGGGTCAGACATAATGACTTTGCCCGACAATGTTGGATTAAGGGCAGCCGCATCAATAGTGACTTCACACGTTATCTGCACGATCTCATTTGGCGAACCTTGAATGCCTGTGCCCAGCTTGGTGATTTCCTCAGCGGCACGCGTACGCAAGCCAAAGCGATTGAAGTCGACAATTAAAATTCCAGCAGCAGCGCCACGACCATCAAACTTATTCAAACGATCAAGACGCTGGCCAGCGGAAAAACCACCACGGGATGAAATATCAATAATAGGTTTGCCGTTTGCTTTAAACACAATGCGGTTGATCTGTGCCAGCGTAGCGCCGCCATAGATCAACAAAAACTGCTCATAACTCAAGCCAGTTGGCAATTTTGTTGATGGGGTCGCGCCAGCTGCTACGCCGTTGAATGGTAATGCCACATCCGTAATTTTTAGACTCATCTTTTCACCTATCCTTAATTAAAAATTTTATCGCGAAGGAATGGTGTTTTCCATGCGATTGTAATTGTTGCCAGAGAGATTAACGCCGTGACGATTGCTGTTTTTGTACTCATTAAAAAATACCGAACAGCTTTGTTTCGCCGGTTAAGGCTTGTTTCGCCGGTGCAAATCGGAAAATCAGCGCAAGCGCAACCAATGTTACCGCTGCTGTTTTGATCATTGTTTTATTCATTGTTTCATGCCCCTTACCAGCCAAAGATGCCGGTTTTTGTTTCCGGCGCTGTGTCCGGCTTATCAAAAAACTTTTTAAAAATGACCATGGCCACAACCGAAGTGGCAACGCCAATCAACATGTTTTTTGTTGTTGCGTTCACTTTTTCATGACCTTGTCATAAATGTAATTGCCGGCCACAACTGCCAAGACAGTAAATGCCACGCTTTTGATTAAATCATTCATAGGGGCGAAGTATGGGAATAAAGACAGCTTTGACACTGCCGTTACGGGTAAAATGCACAGGTTGGAAGATAAACGCCCTTATTCGGGGCGTTTCCAGTGCTTTAATCGGCGCAATGGCATGCTTGGCAGCTCAACAATGAATGCAGCCCCTGCCCTACTTCGCAATGGTGCAAGGTCGGCAGGCTCTGCCAAATTGCCCGCATAAATCTCTGTTGCGTTTGAAATATACGATTTACCAGTTTCGCTTGGTCGCTGTGTCATGCCAATCATCTTTATGCCCCGGTGACGGCTACGGCTTGTCATGTTCATGAATGATGCAGGGGTATGGTTTGGGATTGTCACCATATTCAGTTCATCATAAACGGCCATGCAGCGGCCAATCGCAAACACCAACTTGTTGAACTCATCAAATTGATTTTTCAACTCGTAGATATCGGGGCGAAATGCAATGCGGAAATGAGGGCGCAACATTGCCGCCCTCAACTTCTTTAAATCGCCTTGAATCTTCGTTCGGGCTGGCTCCCAATCGCCAGGCGTGTCCCAAACAATCAAACGCGTATCGGGTTTAGTGATTATTTTGGCTTGGTGGCCTTTACCGCAACCCTCTGACCCGCACAAAAAAACCTTGTACGGCTTTTGAAGTTTACTCAGGTACTTCATTCATCACCGCATCATCGTTTGCAGCAACATCATCACCTGGCACGATCTCGCTGGCTAGCTTCACGTCTTTTGCCAGGCGTGGCGCAACAATTACGATTGCAGAGCTGAACAGCGCAATTTCGGGGCCATATTTGCCAGGGCCATCAGGGAAGTATTTATTCAACACCTGGTCAAGTGATCCGCCAAGCATTTCGGCCTCTTTATCTTCTAGCACCCAATGTGCGCCGCGACCTGCAGCAACGGCTGCAAATGCCATGTGAAGCAATCCGGCCGACTGGATCGCGTCCCAACCTGCCGCCGTAGGTTCTGGATCAGCTGCATCAGCGTATTCTTGACGATCAATATCATCATATCCTGATTCTGCGTCTAGCCTGGCTAACTCTGCCTCACCATCTGGATGAGCGCCGCCCAGGGAATCATCAGCCGAAGAATCCAACCCGGACACCTCCCGCACGTTTTCCGCTGGTTTCTGATTCTGCACTGGTTCTATCTGATCCACTTCTTTCAGTGCTTCCGCCGGTTTCGGCTTTGCCCGGCTGGTTCTGCGTT